>NZ_JARAVM010000012.1:0-224603 GCF_033792735.1 Streptomyces sp. PA03-3a | reverse complement strand
AGTCGTTCCCATTCAGCATCGCTCAAGTCACCCCGCCCCATGTCCACATCAACGACGCGGACGGCGAGTAGTCACATGATCGTCCGGACAAGTCCTAGGGTGCAGAACGGGCGCAGGACCCCTGTGGTGGGGTTCCGGGCCTCCGCGGTACGCCTCGCCGCCACCATGAAGGCGGATCGGATTCCTGCCGAAATGAAGCGAAGGTAACGCCGACGGCGGGGCTTCCCGACACGGACCGTCGGCTTCCGGGAACCCCGCCGCCCCGATCACACGCCCACGACCCGGGGCTCCGACGGCGCGAGCAGCGTGCTGGACGTGGGCGGCGCCGACGGCCCCGGCCGGGCGCCGGTCCGGAGCGCGGTCAGGAGGGAGGCGAGGGCACCAGTCGGCTGATCCCCAGCCGGATGCGCCCGCCGGTCGTGCCCAGGGCCAGGTACAGCTCCACCTCCGGCAGCGGTGCGCGGCGGGCGAGCGGGTCGAGCCCCACGACGAGCGCGACCGGTCCGCCGCCCGCGACGAAGGCGGTCCACCGCTCACCGGCCGCCACCTCCAGCAGCGCCCCGCCGTCCGCGCCGCGCACCACCGCCCGGCCGGGACGGCGGACGGCGATCCGGTCGCCGAGTTCGGGCAGCCGCCGCCCGGGCTCGGCGAGCCCGAGGAGCGCGGCGAGTTCCGCCGTGCCGAGCCCCTGCGGATGCGCCAGCAGCAGGAAGGCCACCGGCCCGAACGCCGTGTCGTCCAGCCAGGTCCACGAGGCGGGCCTCACCGCAGCACCACCCACACCTGCTTGCCTTCGGGCGTCGGCCGTACGCCCCACCGGTGGGCCGCCGCCGCGATCAGGTGCAGACCGCGCCCGCGTTCGGCCGCCCAGTCCGGCGGCCCGGGTGCCGGGACCGGCAGGACGGGCGACCGGTCGCTGACCGTGGCCCGCACCCCCTCCGCGGCGAGGTCGTCGAGGGTCAGCTCGCACTCCGGGGAGCCCGCGTGCCGGTGCACGTTGGCGAGTATCTCCGTGACGCACAGCGCGGCGGCGGGCGCCAGGTCCTCGCGCCCCCAGGCGCGGAGCTGTTCGCGTACGGCACGGCGGACCTCGGCGATGCGGGCGGGCTCGGCGACGACACGCATCGCCGCCGCGGGTGGAGATTCCTGCGTCATGGGTCCAACGGTTCCCTGCCGTGGCTAGCCTGACCAGGGCGGACCTGACCCCTGGTCAGCTGTGTCGGGGCCGGTCCGCGGCTGTGTACGGCGTGTGTACCGGGAGGTGGTGCCGTGTCCCCGAAGGGTGAGGGATCGGCCAGCATGCGGATGTTCGGCTCCGTGGCGCGGTCGCTGCGGGAGGCCCGCGGGATCTCGGCCGACGAACTGGCCGCGCACGTGGGCTACTCGAAGTCGCTGATCGTCAAGATCGAGCGAGGCGAGCGGATGCCGCCTCCGGCGTTCGTGGAGAAGGCGGGAGTCCTGCTGGGCGACGGCGGCGGGGTGCTGCGGTCCGCGGCGTGCCATCTGGAACGGGCGGAGTTCCCCTCCTGGTTCGAGGAGTACGCGGAGCTGGAGCGCGCGGTGGTGAGCCTCTACACCTACGACACGCATGTCATCAACGGCCTGCTGCAGACGGAGGAGTACGCCCGTGTCGTGCTCGGCGCCTACTGCCCGACGCTGGAGACGGAGGAGGTCGAGCGCCGTGTACGCGCCCGGCTGGCCCGGCAGTCGCTCCTGACCCGCGCCCCGGCGCCGCAGCTCGCCTTCGTCATCGAGGAGTGGGTGCTGCGCCGCCCGGTCGGCGGACGGTCCGTCCACCGAAGCCAGTTGGCGCGGTCGCTGGAGGCCGCCGCGTTGCGCCATGTCACGGTCCAGGTGATGCCGCTCTCCCACACGGCGCACGCGGGTTTCGACGGCCCCATGAGCCTGCTGGAGACACCGGATCTGCGGCTGCTCGCCTATCTCGAAGTCCAGGGCCGCAGCGTGCTGGTGGATGGCCGGGACGAGGTCAGCAAACTCCATCAGCGCTATGCGATGATCCGCTCACAGGCCCTCAGCGTGGGGGACTCCGCCAGAGTGATCGAGCAGATTGCGGGGGAGCTATGACATCCCGACTCGCCTGGTTCACCAGCAGTTACAGCGGCAGCGAGGGCGGCCAGTGCGTCGAGGTCGCCCATGCCTCCGGCGCCGTGCACGTGCGGGACTCCAAGGACCCGTCCGGGCCCTCGCTGGCCTTCACCGGCGAGGCGTGGACGGCGTTCGTCGCCTTCGTCGCCGACAGCACCGGGGCACCGGTAGAGTAATCGGCCGATCACCCTTCGTGCCCAGAGCATGAAGCGGCCCCCAGTGGTGCGCCAACACCGGCCGGGGGCCTACACCTACGAGGCTTTATCCGAAGGAGCCCCGCAAATGCTGCGTCATGCTATCCCGCCGACCCGTTTCTTCTCCCAGACGCCGAACGACCTCATCCGCCATCCGCGCCTGAACGGCACCGCCGTACGGCTGCTGCAGTGGGCGCTCTCCCTGCCGGAGGGGTCCCGGGAGACCCTGCAGTCCATCGGCGAGAAGATGCCCGAGGGACGCATCGCCCTGCGCCGGGCCCGGCAGCAGCTGGAGGCGGAGGGCTTTGTGCACACCCGCCGCACACAGAGCCGTGAGACCGGCCGCTGGACGACCCGGGTGCTCGTCTCCAATGTGCCCCTGCGCGACCCCGCGGAGATCGAGGCGGCCTTCGCGGCTCCGGGCGGCAGCATCCTGACCGCCGGTGCGCCGTCCGTACGGGCCGTCGGCGCATCCCCCAAGGGGGAGAACAAGGAGGAGGAGAACACCTCCCACCCCGAGCCCCCCGCCGACGAGTCGCTGGTCGCCCGCGCGGCGGCCGCGCTGCAGCGCCTCGGGCGGCGGGAGGCCAGGCTCGCCCTCGGCGTCGCCGAGGCCGCCCGGCTGGCCCCGCTCGCCGCCCGCTGGCTGGCCCACGGAGCGAGCGAGCTGGAACTGGGCACCGCCCTGTCCTCCGGGCTGCCCCGCACCGTCCACTCACCCGCCGGCTTCGTCGCCCGGCGCCTGCGCGACAAGCTCCCCGCACCCCGCCCCGCCCGCGACCCCGCCGCCCCGGCGGCCCCGCTCCCCGAGTGCCCCGGCTGCGGAGACCCGCTGCCCCCGGGCCGGACCGGCCCCTGCCCGCCCTGCGCCGGAGCCGTTCCCGCCGCTCCGTCAGGCGGTCCGCGCGGCGCCGCCCTGGTCCGCGCGGGCATCGCGCGGCAGCGGCCCCGCGTGAAGCCGCCAGTGGCCGCCGATATCAGCAACGGCTCATTTTGATATCGCTGAGTCGGACACCCATGCCGGAGGAGGCTCGAACGACCCGCACCGTCATAGACGTCGACGACCGGATGCCGGCGGAGGCGGCCGGGATCTTCGGGACCACGACCAAGGTCGCCACGGTGAACGCCGCTCCGTCAGATCGGGGCCGGACACCGTTCATCCTCTTTGGTCACTCAAAGTGCGGAACGCACCGCACAAGGTGACGATGAGCGCAATCGCTTCGACCCGGAGCGAGCTCCTTCCGTCATCTTCGAAGGCAGAGAGATGAACATACGAGCGAAGAAGACCCTGACCGGTCGACCCCGTCGTAATGTGCTTTGGGGTGTCGCCGGAACCATGACGGTCGCTGCCGCGGTCGTCACGACCACCGCATTCGTCGCCCCCCTGAACGCCACCGCCCCCGCGCGCACCACCGCGGTCGCCGAAGACGCCGCCGGAAACCCCGTCCAGGGCAATGGCAACCGTGACGACTTCGGGCGGCTGAGGACCGCCGAGTTCCTGGGTGTCTCCGCCGTCGTGCCCTCGGGCGCCACGCAGACCGTCTCGGCGCGCTGCCCCTCGCGCACCGAGGTCACCGGCGGCGGTTTCGTCCTCAGCAACCGCGGCCTGATCGTGCTGACGAGCCAGCGGTCCGGCAACGGATGGACCGTCACCGTCCGGAACATCGACGGTTCGACCCTCACCAGCCCCACCGCCCGCGCCGTCGTGGAGTGCGCCGCGATCGTCCGGGACAACAACAACTGGTGACCCCACCCCTTCCCCGTGCCACCGCCCCGGCCCCCCGTCAGACAGGAACGGGGGACCGGGGCGGGCCGTGCGCGGCCCGCGTCAGGCGCGCTTGCCCACCGACTCCGCCGCGGAGCAGACGGCGATGCCCAGCACGATCAGGAGGACGCACACGTAGATCTCGTAGCCGTCCAGGAAGCCGATCCGGTGCGTCAGCGCCCACACCCGGAACCAGCCTCCGGTGAGCTGGTAGGCGATGCCGCCGATGCCCTGGGAGAGCAGCACGAAGCCGAGGAAGCCGAGGAATCCCTTCATGCCCCGAGGCTAGGGAGCGGGCGCCCGCGTCGGCTGTCGGCGAAAGTCGCCGATCGCGCGGGGGCTGTCGTCCGAAAGTCTCGACTTGGGGCGCGGGGGTGGTGCCGGCGCCCCGGAACCGTACATTCGGAGGAATGCGACGCGTACGGAAGGGCCTCGTCGCCGACATCGCGGTCTTCCTCGGTGCGGCGGCCTTCTCCGTGCTGTCCGTGGACGGGGTGGGTGCCTCCATCGGCCCCGTCGAGCAGGCCGTCAGCGCGGCCGCGTGCGCGGCCCTGTTCCTGCGGCGGCGGTGGCCCGTGCAGCTGGCGGTGGTGCTGCTGGTGACCGGGTGGTTCGCGCACCTGGTCGGCGGCCCGACGGCGGTGGCGGTCTTCACCGTGGCGGCGTACCGGCCGCTGCGCACGACGGCCTGGGTGGCGGCCCTGGCCTTCGCGCCGCTGCCGCTGTTCGTGGCCCGGGGCCCCGACCCGGACCTGCCGGAGACGGGCTCGGCGATGACCTTCTTCGTGATCATGGCGGGTTCGATCGGCTGGGGGCTCTACGTGCGCTCCCGGCGCCAGCTGCTCGCCTCGTACGCCGAGCGCGGGCGGCGGCAGGCCCGCGAGGAGATCGCACGGGAGATGCACGACGTGCTGGCGCACCGGCTGTCCCTGCTGAGCGTCCACGCGGGAGCGCTGGAGTTCCACCCGCGTGCGTCCCCCGCGGAGATCGAACGGGCCGCCGGGGTGATCCGGGAGAGCGCGCACCAGGCGCTGGACGACCTGCGCGGCATCATCGGCGTACTGCGCGAGCCCGCCGGGTCCGCCGCGGCGGACGGCGCGGGCGGGCGGCCGCAGCCCACGCTGGCCGACGTGCCGAGGCTGGTGGAGGAGTCGCGGGACGCCGGGATGCGGATCGTGCTGGAGACGGACGACGACGCCGTGTCGGCGGCGGCCCCCGCCGCCTCGGGGCGCACGGCCTACCGCATCGTGCAGGAGGGGCTGACCAACGCCCGCAAGCACGCCCCCGGCGCGGAGGTGACCGTGCGGCTCGCCGGCGGTCCCGCACGGGGCCTGACGGTCGAGGTCAGCAATCCGGTGCCGGCCGCGGCGGCCGTGGTGCCCGCCATCCCCGGCGCCGGGCAGGGGCTGATCGGGCTGACGGAGCGGGCCTCGCTCGCCGGGGGAGACCTGGAGCACGGCCGCTCCGGCGGTGACTTCCGGGTGCGCGCCTGGCTACCGTGGGCGGCGTGAGGATGGTGCGGCTGCTGCTGGTGGACGACGACCCGCTGGTGCGGGCGGGGCTGCGGATGATGCTCGGCGGGGCACCGGACGTCGAGGTCGTCGCCGAGGCCGCCGACGGCGGCGAGGTCGCGTCGCTGGTCCGGGAGCACTCCCCCGACGTGGTGCTCATGGACATCCGCATGCCCACCGTGGACGGGCTCGCGGCCACCGAGGCGCTGCGGTCGCGGCCCGGCGCGCCGGAGGTGATCGTGCTCACCACCTTCAACACCGACGAGCACGTGCTGCGGGCGCTGCGCGCCGGCGCCGCGGGGTTCGTCCTGAAGGACACCGCGCCCCGCGAGATCGTCGAGGCGGTGCGGAAGGTGGCGGCCGGCGAACCGGTGCTCTCCCCCGCGGTGACACGGCAGTTGATCGCCCAGGTCGCCGGCGCCGACAGCGAGGGCGGCCGCGGCGCACGGTCCACCGCCCGGCGCAGGCTCGCCTCGCTGGGCGAGCGGGAGCACGAGGTCGCGCTCGCCATCGGGGAGGGCCGGTCCAACGCGGAGATCGCGGCCGGGCTCCACATGAGCGTGCCGACGGTGAAGACCCACGTCTCCCGCGTCCTCGGCAAGCTCGGCCTGAACAACCGGGTCCAGATCGCCCTGCTCGTCCACGACGCGGCCTTCCCGCCCGACCGGTGAAGCGCCCCCGGGCGGGGCGCCGCACCCGACCAACCCGTGTCCGGCCGGCGGACCCTCCGCGTCGCTCTCGTCATCGACCACCCGGATCGGGAGCCGCTGCACGAACTCCGTCGAACGCCAGGGCGGATACCCGCCGGCTTCCGTCGCCGGCGCCCGCAAGACTCAACGCCATGAACCGAGTTGAAGGAAACGTGGCGCTGATCACGGGCGGCAACCGGGGCATCGGTGCCGCTGTGGCGTCAGAGGACGGCCACCGCGTGATCACCAGGGGTCGTGTGGACTCCTGAAGATCGTGCGGTGGCCGCCGGCCGAAGCGTGGAGCGGGCAGGAGGCCGCACGAGCTTCGTCCCCACCGCGCCTGGCCGCGCGAGCTCTTAGGCCCCGTCCTCGGCGTCCCGTTCCTCCAGGGCGTCCGCGAGGGCGTCGACCAGCGCCACGACGCCCTCCGGGCCGTCCACGACGAGGTCGGCCCGGGCGGCCAGTTCGGCCACCTCCGCGCTGCCGCTGCACACCAGCACACCGGGGAGCCCGTCGGCGCGCCGCTTCTCCACGGCGCCGAAGGCGGCCAGGTCGCCCAGGTCGTCACCGGCGTACAGCACGGGACCGGCGCCGACCTCGCGCAGGTAGTCGTTGAGGGCCACGCCCTTGTCCATCCCGGGCGGCCGCAGCTCCAGCACCATCCGGCCCGGCTCCACGATCAGCCCGTGGCGCTCGGCCAGTTCGCGCAGCGGCCCGCTCAGCGACTCGAACGCCGCCTGCGGATCCTGCGTGCGGCGCGTGTGGACGGCCACCGCGCGGCCCTTGTCCTCCACCCACGTGCCCCGCCAGGCCCCGATCGCGTCCAGCACGCCGGGCAGTTCGGCCCGGACCGCGTTGACGCCGGGGTGCGCGCCGGGCGCCTTGACCTCACCGGAACGGGCGTCCCAGCGCTCGGCGCCGTAGTGGCCCAGCACGACCATGTGCTCCAGCGCGGGTACCCCGGCGAATCCTCCGTACCGCACGGCCACGCCCGCGGGGCGGCCCGTCACGACCACGACCGACCCGATGCGCGGGGCCAGCCGGGCCAGCGCGGCGGCGGCGCGGGGATGGGCCCGCGCGGCGTCCGGATCCGGCACGATCGGGGCCAGCGTCCCGTCGAAGTCCAGTGCCAGCACGGCCCTGCGGGGCTCCGCGAGCAGTGCGGCCAGGCCGTCCTTGCCCTCGGACGTCGTCGGTACCGGCAGTTCGTCCCTGCGGCTGCGGCTCATGCCCCCGACCTTACCGACCTCTGCGGGGGGCGTGCCCGGCGTACGGAAGCATCCCGCCTCTCGCTCCGGCGGTGGTCCCCGGGCCCGTCGGTGGGCGGGTGGTCGGTGTCGCCGCCGGAGGCGTCAGCGGTTGGTGCGGTGGGTGTCGCGGGTGCGGCGGAGGCGGTTGACCGTGACGGGGTCGTGCGCGAGGGCGCGCGGATCGTCGAGGAGGGCGTTGAGCAGCTGGTAGTAGCGCGTGGGGGAGATGCCGAGGCGTTCGCGGATCGCGCGTTCCTTCGCGCCGGGGCCCGCCCAGGCGCGGCGGGCGATGTCGAGGACGGCGCGGTCCTGTTCCGTCAGCCCGTCCCCGGGGGCGGCCGCGTCCGCCCCGCTCTCGTCCCGTTCCATCCGACCACCATATCCGCGGCGCCGGCGACCCCGCTGGGTGATGCGGCGACCACATGGAGTCCCCACCCGGCGTCACATGAGGTCTACACCACTCCCCCCGCGCATCGTACGCGATCTCTTTCGACGAGTGGACTAGACCTTTTGTGGTGTACCGCGCGAGACTGTCCCCCGTGAGACACGTCATCGCCCTCGATGTGGGCGGCACCGGCATGAAGGCCGCGCTGGTCGCGACGGACGGCACGCTGCTTCACGAGGCGCGCCGCCCGACCGGCCGGGAGCGCGGCCCGGACGCCGTGGTCGAGTCCGTGCTCGACTTCGCCGCGGATCTGCGGGCGTATGGCGAAAGCGCTTACGGCGAGCCCGCCGCCGCGGCCGGCGTCGCCGTGCCCGGGCTGGTCGACGAGCGGTCCGGCGTCGCGGTCTACTCCGCGAACCTCGGCTGGCGCGACGCGCCCCTGCGCGACCTGCTCACCCGCCGCCTCGACGGCACCCCCGTGGCCCTCGGCCACGACGTGCGCGCCGGCGGCCTCGCCGAGGGCCGGCTGGGCGCGGGGCGGGGCGCCGAGCGCTTCCTGTTCGTGGCCCTGGGCACCGGCATCGCCGGGGCGATCGGCATCGAGGGCCGGGTCGAGGCCACCGAACTGGGGCACATCGTGGTCCGCCCCGGCGGCCCGGCCTGTGGCTGCGGGCAGCGGGGCTGCCTGGAGACCGTGGCCTCCGCCACCGCCGTGGCCCGCGCCTGGGAGGCCGCGGGCGGCGGCCCCGACGCCGGTGCCGCCGGGTGCGCCGCCGCCGTCGAGGCCGGCGACCCCCGCGCGGCGGCCGTGTGGGACGAGGTCGTCGCCGCCCTCGCCGACGGCCTGGTCACCGGGATCACCCTGATGACCCCGGGCACGCTGATCGTGGGCGGCGGGCTCGCCGAGGCGGGCGACACCCTCTTCACGCCGCTGCGGGCCGCCGTCGAGCGGCGGCTGACCTTCCAGCAACTCCCCCTCATCGTGCCGGCGACCCTCGGGGACACCGCCGGATGCCTGGGCGCAGGGCTGCTCGCCTGGGACCTTCTCTCCGTGGAGGTGACCGCTTGACTGCGGCAACTAGCGTGCTGACCGGTGCCCGTGTGGTGCTGCCGGGCGGCGTGGTCGAGGACGGCCGGGTGACCGTCGAGGGCCGCTCGATCGTCGCGGACGACCCGCGCCAGGCGTCCACCCGCGACCTGACGGGACACTGGATCGTCCCCGGCTTCGTGGACATCCACGTGCACGGCGGCGGCGGCGCGTCCTTCTCCTCCGGTGACGCCGAGGCCGTCCTCACCGGAATCGCGACCCACCGGCGGCACGGCACCACGACCCTGCTCGCCTCGACGGTGACCGGGGACCTGGACGACCTCTCCCGGCAGGCCGCGCTGCTGTCCGAGCTGGTCGAGCAGGGCGACCTGGCCGGCATCCACTTCGAGGGGCCGTTCATCTCCCCGCACCGGCGCGGCGCGCACAAGCCCTCGCTGCTGCGCGACCCGCACCCCTCGGACGTCCGCAAGCTGCTCGACGCCGCCCGGGGCACCGCACGCATGGTCACCCTCGCCCCCGAACTGCCCGGCGGGCTCGACTCGGTGCGGATGCTGGCGGAGCACGGCGTGATCGCCGCCGTCGGCCACACCGACGCCGCGTACGAGGCCACCCTGCAGGCAGTCGAGGCGGGCGCCACCGTGGCGACGCACCTGTTCAACGCCATGCCCTCGCTGCTGCACCGTGAACCCGGCCCGATCGCCGCGCTGCTGGAGGACGAGCGGGTCACCGTCGAGCTCATCAACGACGGCGTCCACCTCCACCCGGCCGTCCTGGAGATGGCCTTCCGCAGCGCCGGCGCCGACCGGGTCGCCTTCATCACCGACGCCATGGACGCCGCCGGCTTCGGCGACGGCCGCTACCTGCTGGGCCCGATGGAGGTCGACGTCGTCGACGGCGTCGCCCGGCTCGTCGAGGGCGGCTCCATCGCGGGTTCCACGCTCACCCTGGACACGGCGTTCAAGCGGGCGGTGACCGTCGACGGGCTGCCCGTCGCCGACGCGGTGCGCGCGCTGAGCGCCAACCCGGCGCGGCTGCTGGGCGCGTACGACCGGATCGGCTCCCTGGAGCCGGGCAAGGACGCCGACCTGGTGGTCCTGGACGCGTCGTTCGACCTCGTGGGTGTGATGCGCAAGGGCAGCTGGGTCGTCGAGCCCTGACGGGACCGCGGGCGGCGGGGTCTGTGCCTGCGGGCGTTCGTTTGGCATGATCCCTTCCCGTCGCACACGCTGTTCGAAGGGATCACGCGGTGATCGTCACCGTCACGCTGAACGCCGCCATCGACGTGACCTACCGCGTCCCCCGGCTGCGGCCGCACACCACCCACCGGGTGTCGGAGGCCGCGGAACGTCCCGGCGGCAAGGGGCTGAACGTCGCCCGCGTACTCGCCGCGCTCGGCCACGAGGCCGTCGCGACCGGTTTCGCGGGCGGCGCGTCGGGCGACCGGCTGCGCGCCTACCTGACGGGCATCGACGGCGTCACGGACGCGCTCGTGCCCACTTCCGGCAGCACCCGGCGGACGGTGGGCGTCGTGGACGAGTCGGGCGGCGACACCACGATGTTCAACGAGCCCGGGCCGACGATCAGTTCGCAGGAGTGGGCGGCGTTCCTCGGCACGTACCGCACGTTCCTGGACAGCGGCACGACGCGCGCCGTGGCGCTGTGCGGCAGCCTGCCGCCCGGGCTGCCCGTCGGCTGCTACGCGGACCTCGTCCGGGACGCGCGCGCCGCGGGCGTCCCGGTGCTGCTGGACACCAGCGGCGAGCCCCTGCGACGCGGCCTGGCCGCCCGGCCCGATCTGGTCAAGCCCAACGCCGCCGAACTGACCGGGCTCACCGGAGCGACGGAGCCCATGCGCGCCGCCCGCGACGCCCGCCGCCGCGGCGCCCGCGCCGTCGCGGCCTCGCTCGGTCCCGACGGGATGCTCGCCCTCGCCGAGGACGGCACCGTGTGGACCGCCCGTCCCCCGGCCCCCGTCCCCGGCAACCCCGCCGGCGCCGGCGACTCCGCCGTCGCCGCCCTGCTCTCCGGGATCGTCGAGGGCCTCGACTGGCCGCGGCGCCTCGCCCGCGCCGTCGCCCTCTCGGCGGCCACCGTGGCGGCACCGGTGGCGGGCGAGTTCGACAGCGGGGTGTACGAGGACCTGCTGGGACGGATCAACGTGATCCGGGACGGCGACTCACGGCAGTAGCCCGCCGTGACCGGCGGGCCGCGGCGGGATCAGTTTCCCCAGCCCTCGGGCGACTGGCCCTTGTCCAGGAGCGCCACCTGGTCGAGGTTGAAGTGGCAGGCGTCACCCTGACCGCAGGTCAAGGCGATCGTGTTGCTCCCCTGCTTCAGGTCGAGGGTGACGTAGGAGCGGTACCACGCGTTCCAGTCGCCCTCCTTGCCGTAGTTCTTCAGGTCCGGCTTGTAGCTCTGGGGCGCCCCGTTGACCACGGTCGTGGCGCTGGCCGAGTCCTTCTCCGCGTTCGCGTAGCGGATCCAGAAGTCGTAGGAGCCGTCCTTCGGCACGTCGACCGTCCAGGTCACCGACGCGCCCACCGCGTTCATGTTCTCGACGTACTTGCCGCCCGCCGCCAGGGTGCCCTTGTACTGGGAACCGACCCGTGCGCCGCCCGCCTTGGCCAGCGAGGCCGCGTCGACGACACCGGGCTCGGTCGCGCTCGCCGAGGCCGAGGGCTCGCCGGAACTGTCGTCCTTGCCGCCGTCGCTGCTCGCGGTCGGCGTCGAGGTGCCGCCCGCCTGCGGGGTGTCGTCGTCACCGCCCGCCATGGCGACGCCGATGCCGATCGCCACGGCGGCGACCACGGCGACGGCGCCGATCAGCAGGCCCTTGCTGTTGGGGCCGCCGGCACGCGGGGACGCCGCGCGCCGGCTGCCGCCGCCAGCCGGTCCGGACGGGCCTGCGGGGCCCTGGGGGAACTGCTGGGTCGCCTGGGCCTGCTGGGGCTGCTGGGGCTGCGGCTGACCGTAGGCGGGCGGCTGCTGGCCGTACCCGGGCTGCTGCTGCGGGTAGCCGTAGCCGCCCTGCTGCGGCTGCTGCGGTTGCTGCGGGCGCCGCTCGCCGACCCGCTGCACCTGGTTGTACGAGGTGCGCGGCACGCCGGGCTGGGCAGCAGCCGCCTGACCCGGCTCCTCGCCGTCCTGGCGGTACAGGTACGCGAAGGGGTCGTCACTCCCGGGCTCGGGGGCACCGTTGTTGCCGGCCGTCATCGCTCTTCACCTTCCACTGCCTGTCGCTTGCACAGCACCTATCAGTACCGGGGCATCCGGCGAAAGGCGTGCGCTCCCCGCGGTGGCGAATGTTCATGATCGATTCATCCGCGGCCGTCACGGGCGGACACACCTCTGACCACGGCACCCTACCTGGAACCGGTGATGGGGCGCTCAACCGTCCGAAGCCCCGGGTTGTGCGCATACGGTGGAGGCGTGATCGACAGCACAGCCGTGTGGACGGGGTGGCGGGAGGCCACGGAGCGGGCCCTGTACGGCCCGGGAGGATTCTTCCGGCAGGAGCGCCCGGCCGCCCATTTCCGCACGTCGGTCCACGTCTCGCCGCTCTTCGCGGGGGCCGTCGCCCGGCTCCTGGAGCGCGTCGACGCGGACCTCGGGCACCCCGCCGAACTGGCCCTGGTGGACGTCGGCGCGGGCGCCGGGGAACTGCTCACGGGGGTGCTCGATGTGGTTCCCGCCACGCTGGGCGCCCGCCTGCGTCCGTACGCGGTGGAGAAGGCCCCGCGACCGGACGGCCTGGACGCCCGGGTGAGCTGGTCCGAGAAGCTCCCACGGGGCCTGCGGGGCCTGCTGTTCGCCAACGAGTGGCTGGACAACGTGCCGGTCGCGGTCGTGGAGACCGACGCGCACGGGGTGCCCCGGCACGTCCTCGTCCGCGCCTCGGACGGCGCCGAACGCCTCGGCGAGCCGGCGGCCGGGGAGGACGCCGACTGGCTGCGCCGCTGGTGGCCGGTCGAGGGCGCGGAGGCCGGGACCAGGGCGGAGATCGGCCGCTGGCGGGATTCCGCCTGGGCGTCCGCGGTGGCCTCCCTGGAGGCCGGGCTCGCCGTCGCGGTCGACTACGGCCACCTGGCCGGGGCCCGCCCGCCGTACGGGACGCTCACCGCGTTCCGGGCGGGCCGCGAGCTCTCGCCTCCGGTGCCCGACGGCTCCTGCGACATCACGGCACACGTGGCCATGGACGCCTGCGCGGGCCCTGGGGCGGTCCTGCGCAGCCAGCGCGAGGCCCTGGGCGCCCTGGGGGTCACCGGGGGCCGTCCACCGCTCTCGCTGGCCTCCTCCGACCCCGCCGGCTACGTGCGCGCCCTGGCCCGCGCGGGCCAGGCGGCCGAACTCACCGACCCGTTCGGGCTCGGCGGCTTCCTCTGGCTGGAGCAGCCTGTGCCCGCGGCCGGGAGAGCCCCGGGGGGCACGGCCCCGGCCACGTAAAGGGATGGGAAACTGGGGCCATGACGGAGACCACGATCGGCATCGGCGGCGCGGCCGAGGGCACCGACATGGTGCTGAACATCGGCCCGCAGCACCCCTCGACACACGGTGTGCTGCGCCTGCGCCTGAGCCTGGACGGCGAGCGGATCGGCTCGGCGGAGCCGATCATCGGGTACATGCACCGGGGCGCCGAGAAGCTCTTCGAGGCCCGGGACTACCGCCAGATCATCATGCTGGCCAACCGGCACGACTGGCTCTCCGCCTTCTCCAACGAACTCGGCGTCGTGCTCGCCGTGGAGCGCATGCTCGGCATGGAGGTGCCGGAGCGCGCGGTGTGGACCCGCACGCTGCTCGCCGAACTGAACCGGGTGCTCAACCACCTGATGTTCCTCGGCTCCTACCCCCTCGAACTGGGCGGGATCACCCCGATCTTCCACGCGTTCCGCGAGCGCGAGGACCTGCAGGCGGTCATGGAGGAGGTCTCCGGCGGCCGTATGCACTACATGTTCAACCGCGTGGGCGGCCTCAAGGAGGACCTCCCCAACGGCTGGCACGGCCGGGTCCGCGGCGCCGTCGCCGAGGTGCGCTCCCGCATGGGGACCTTCGACGACCTCGTCCTGGGCAACGAGATCTTCCGCGGCCGCACCCGCGGCGTCGGCGTCCTCTCCGCACAGAACGTGCACGCCTACGGGGTGAGCGGGCCGATCGCCCGGGCCTCGGGCGTCGACTTCGACCTGCGCCGGGACGAGCCCTACCTGGCCTACGGGGAGCTCGCCGACACCCTGAAGGTCCCCACCCGCACCGCGGGCGACTGCCTGGCGCGCTTCGAGGTGCTGCTGGAGCAGACCCACAACGCCCTCGACCTCGCCGACGCGTGCCTGGACCGGCTGGCCGAGTTGCCGCCGGGCCCCGTCAACCAGCGGCTGCCGAAGGTGCTCAAGGCCCCCGAGGGCCACACGTACGCCTGGACCGAGAACCCGCTCGGGCTCAACGGCTACTACCTCGTCTCCAAGGGCGAGAAGACGCCGTACCGCCTGAAGCTGCGCTCGGCGTCCTACAACAACGTCCAGGCGCTGGCCGTGCTGCTGCCGGGCACGCTCGTCGCCGACATGGTGGCGATCCTGGGCTCGATGTTCTTCGTCGTCGGCGACATCGACAAGTGACCGGCGGGCCGCCCCCGGGCGGCCCGCGGCCGCCGGATGTCAGGAGGAGCGGGCGCGCAGCTCGCTGAGGTCGAGCTGCTCGGTCTCGTCGTGCACGGTCAGGTCGATGACCTCGGCCTGCTCGGCCACCGCCTCGTCCCCGACGACATCGGCGAGGTCCGCGTCCGCGGGCGCCGTCTCGCCGGCCGCCTCCAGCTCCTGGGGGCGGGCCTTCTCGTTCTTCGTGCCGAAGAAGTCGAAGCCGCCCTGGGCGCGGCTGGCCTGCCGGTTCGGCCTGGCGTAGGGCAGCACGGCCGCGGCGACCGCCGGGACGAGCTTGGGCTGACGCACCGGCAGTGCCGGGTTGCTCCCGCTGCCGCTGGTGGTGGCGTCGTCGGGACGGTCGCGCACCGCCGGGTCCAGCGCGTGCTTGCCCTGCGGCTCGTCGGTGTCCGCGAGGTCGCGGCGGCGTGCCTCCTCGACGGTGAGCGCGGCCTGCTGGCGGGCCCCGTTGCGCGACAGGTCCCGCAGCGCGGCGGACGCCCGCAGGTACGCGGCCGGGCTGACCGGCGCCGTGTAGGGCACGGGGAGCGCGGAGCTGACCGCCTTCTTCGCGACGCGGCCGTCCTCCAGGGCGCGGGCCCGCTCGGACTCGGCGGTGGCGTAGCGACGCAGCAGGTCCGCGTGCTCCGAGCGGAGCCGGGCCAGTTCGGCGCGCTTGCCGCGCAGTTTGTTCTCCAGCTTGCCGCGCAGCTCGCGGGAGTCCTCGAGGTCCACCTCGAGTTCCGCGATCCGCTCGTCGGCACGCCACTCGTCGCGCACCCGCGCGGTCTTGAGATCGGCGACCTGCTTGCCCGCGGCGCGGTCCCAACTGCGCAGGAGGAAGGCGCCGCCACCGGCGACACCCGCCGCCGCGACGACGAACACACGGAGCAGCACCGGATCACCGATCACCAGTGCGCCGACGGCGAGGGCCGCGGCCGAGCCGGCAACCGTCGCGGGCGGGAGCAGCCGGTGCAGCGGCTGGGAATGGCGGTGGCGTCCACGGGGCATGGTAGGGAACTTAGCGTGCCGGTGGGTCGTGTGGGGCCGCGGCATCCGATTTCTCACCGAACACCCAACGACAAACACGGAGGGCGCTCACGCGCATACGAATCGTCACGTGAGCACCCTCCCGCCACCATTTATTCGATCTTGTCCGTCGGGCCGGCCCGGCCCGCGGGGCTCAGCCCTTCAGCAGGCCCTTCGACTTCAGGTAGTCGGCGGCGACGTCCTCGGGCTTCTTGCGCTCCGAGTCCACCTGCTTGTTCAGCTCGGTGAGGTCGGCCGTGGTCAGCACCTGGGTGAGCTTGTCCAGGGCCGCGGCGACGTCCGCCCCGCCGGCCTCCTTCGCGTTGACGACGGGCAGCACGTTGTCGGCGTTCTGCAGGCCCTTGTCGTCCTCCAGGAGCACCAGGCCGAACTGGTCGAGGGTGGCGTCCGTCGTCGTGGTGAGCACCAGTTGGTCGGTGCCGTCCTTGACGGCCTGCTTGGCCTGGACGGTGCCGACGCCCTTGGCGTCGACCGAGGTGACGTCTATCCCGTAGGTCTTCTTCAGGCCCGGCGAGCAGAAGGGGCGGATGGAGCACTCCTCGCCCGCGGCGAGTTTGACCTTGATCTTCGACTTCCCGAGGTCGGAGAGGGTCTTGAGGTCGTTCTTCTGCGAGAAGTCCTTGGTGACCGCGAACGCGTTCTGGTCGACGGCCTCCCCGGCCGGCAGCACCTTCAGCCCGCGCGGGGCGGCGAGTTCGCTGAGCGCCTGGACGGTGGCGTCGACGTCGGAGGAGGCGACGGGCGCGGCGTCCTTGCCGTTCGCCTTCGCGTTGAGGAACTCCGCGAGCGTGGCCGCGTACTCGGGGACGACGTCGATCTGGCCCTTCTCCAGGGCGGGTTCGTACAGCTCGCGGTTGTCGACCGTCTTGATCGTGGTCTTGTAGCCGGCGTCGGTCAGCAGCTGCGAGTACAGCTGCGCGAGGACCGTGCTCTCGGTGAACCCGGCGGAGCCGACGGTCAGGGAGCCCTTGGAGCCGCCGGCCGGCGAACTTCCCCCTCCCCCGCTCTTCTCCAGGCTGTCGCCGCCGCAGGCCGCCAGGCCCGCGGAGAGGACCGCCACAGCGGCCAGGGCGGTGGCGGTGCGCAGGGCCTTGCTCATGTGAACTCCATCTGATGGGTGGAACGGGCAGGTCTTCGGGCGGGTCGGGACTTCCGCGTCGGGGACACCAGGCGCTGCAGCAACAGGAAGACTCCCTCAACGAGCAGGGCGAACGCGGCCACGAGCACCGCGCCCGCGACGACCTTCGGGGTGTCGTACTGGGAGAAGCCCGCGGTGATGATGCGGCCGAGGCCGCCCTCGCCGGGCATCGCGGCGAGCGTGGCGGTGGCGACGACCTGGACGGCGGCCGAGCGCACCCCGCTCATGACGAAGGGCGCCGCGAGCGGCAGCTCCACCCGCGCCAGCAGCTGACCGCCGGTCATCCCCATGCCGCGGGCGGCCTCCACCGCGTCCCGGTCGACCTGGCGCATGCCGACGTAGGTGTTGGTGAGGAGCGGCGGGACGGCGAACAGCACCAGCGCGATGATGGTGGGCCAGTAGCGCGCCGAGTTCGTCGCGACGACGAGCAGCACCAGGATGGCGAAGGTGGGCACCGCCCGCCCGACGTTCGAGAGGTTCACGGCGAGCGCGCCGCCCTTGCCGAGGTGGCCGAGGAGGACCGCGACCGGCAGGGCCACGGCGCAGGCGATGGCCAGGGACACCGAGGTCAGCACGAGGTGCTCGCCGAGCCGCTGCAGGACCCCGTCGGTGCCGGTCCAGTTGGCGCCCGTGGTCAGCCAGTCCCACGCGCCGGGGATCGTCCCCATCAGCCGACCGCCTTCGCGGCCCGGGTCCATGGCGTGAGCAGCCGCTGCACCCCGAGCAGCAGCAGATCGGCGACGAGGGCGAACACCACGCAGATCACGGACGCGGTGAGCACCTCCGCCTTGAAGTAGGTCTTCATGCCGTCCTTGATGAGATTGCCGAGACCGCCGTAGCCGACGATCGAGCCGACCGTGGTCAGGGAGATCGTGGCGACCGTGGCGATCCTCACACCCGCCATCACTGCGGGCAGCGCCAGCGGCAGCTCGACCTCCCACAGCAGGCGTATCGGTCCGTAGCCCATGCCGCGCGCGGCCTCCCGCGCGTCCTCGGGCACGGCGTCCAGTCCGGCCAGGAAGTTCCTGACGAGGATGGTGAGCGAGTACAGGGTCAGGCCGGTGACGACCACCGACGCGGAGATCCCGAACACCGGCACCAACAGCGAGAAGAGGGCCAGCGACGGGATCGTGTAGAGCACGGTCGTCACCCCCAGCACCGGCGCCGCGGCCGCCCGCCAGCGCCGGGCGAGCAGGGCCAGCGGCAGCGCGAGCAGCACACCGGCGGCCACCGACGCCGCGGTGATCCACAGATGTTCGGCCCCCGCGTCCAGCAACTCCTGGCTGCGCGTGCGCACGAACTCGCCGCATATCCATTCGTTCGCCGCGAGACAGTCCTGTCCGGCCATGCGATGCCACCTCCCCCGCCCGGTTCAGATCATGCAGGTGAGCGTAAACCCGACCACGGACATTCCCGGTGTCCTGCCACATCCTCGCAACACCCCCTTCACATCCGTCGCCGAGCGTGTACCAAGCTGGGGGGTGAGCCGTACCGCCCAGCGCCGACGAGAGGGCCCGATGATCCGCTTCGAGAACGTCACCAAGCGCTACCCCGACGGCACGACAGCCGTCGACGACCTGTCCTTCGAGGTGCGCGAGGGCGAACTCGTGACCCTCGTCGGGCCGTCCGGCTGCGGCAAGACCACCACGATGAAGATGGTCAACCGGCTCATCGAGCCCACCGCGGGCCGGATCCTGCTGGACGGCGAGGACATCGCCCGCACCGACCCGGTACGGCTGCGCCGCAGCATCGGCTACGTCATCCAGAACGTCGGGTTGTTCCCGCACAAGACCGTGCTGGAGAACACCGAGACCGTGCCGCACCTGCTCGGCTGGACCCGCGCCAAGCGCCGGGCGCGCGCCGCCGAGCTGCTGGAACTGGTCGGCCTGGACCCGTCCGTGCACGGCGCCCGCTACCCCGAGCAGCTCTCCGGCGGCCAGCGGCAGCGGGTCGGCGTGGCCCGGGCGCTGGCGGCCGATCCCCCGCTGCTGCTGATGGACGAGCCCTTCGGCGCCGTCGACCCGGTGGTGCGGGAGCGGCTGCAGTCGGAGTTCCTGCGACTGCAGGAACAGGTGCGCAAGACCGTGCTGTTCGTCACACACGACATCGAGGAGGCCGTCCGGCTCGGCGACCGCATGGCGGTCTTCGGCCCCGGCCGGATCGAGCAGTACGACACCCCCGCGACGGTGCTCGGCTCCCCCGCCACCCCGTACGTGGCCGACTTCGTCGGCTCCGACCGCGGTCTGAAGCGGCTGTCCGTCACCCCGGTCGAGACCGCCGACCTGGAGCACCCGCCCGTCGTGCGGGTCGGCTCGCCGGCCGCGGAGGCCGCCGCCCTCCTGGCGAAGCAGGGCGACCCCTACGCGGTCGTGCTCGACGACGACGGCGGGCTGCGCGGCTATGTCGCCGCGGGCACCCTCACCTCGGGCACCGTGGCGGACCACACCCGCCGTCTGGAGGCCTGGGTCCCGGTGGGCTCCCCCCTCAAGCGGGCCTTCAGCGCGATGCTCCAGCACGACGCGGGCTGGATAGCCGTCGTGGACGGCGACCGCTTCGCCGGGGTGCTGACCCCGGCGACGCTCCACGCGGCGCTGCGCCGTTCGGTCAACGAGGACGGCGAGGACGGCGACGAGGCCGGAGCGGGGCAGCCGGTGGCGGCCCCGGCCGGAGCGGGCGACAATCGCCGGACGGAACCGGACGCCGAAGCCTCGTGATGCGGAGCGTTCCATGACCACCCCGCGGGACCTGATCATCACCGCCCTGGAACGGGCCGCGGCCGCCCAACCCGCCGTGGAACCGGGCGACCTCTCGCTCGCGCTCGCCGCGGCCGAGGCCGTCGACCTCCTGGCCGCGGGGGCCGTCGCCCTGGAGGGCGGCCGCCTGGTGCCGGACGGGCACCCGGAGATCGCCGACCCCCTGCTGGCCGAGGCCATGGCCTCGCTGGTGCGCGGGGCGCCGTACGAGGCGCCCGGCGACTGGCTGTGGCGCCGCGGCCGCGGGCTGGCCGACGCGTACCTGACCGGCCTGGCGGCCGAGGGCCAGGTGGTGAGGGAACGGCACCGCAACTGGCTGGTCCGCGACACGCGGACCGTGCTGACCGACTCCCGCGCCCGGCGGCGCGCGGCCGCCCGCATGGCGGCGGACGAACCCGTCCTGGCCGCCCTGACCACCACGCTCGGCCTGCGCCGCGGCTCTGCCGCCGACGCGGCACCGGCCGTGAGCGACGCCTCCGCGGCCCGCGTCCTGGCCGCCCTCGACGACGCGCTGGCCGAGCTGGCCTCCGAACGCCGGCGCCGCTCCCGGCGCCAGGCCGACGCCGCGGCGGAGAACGTCCGGCGGGGCTACTGAGCCCGCGCGTACCGGGCCGGTGGGGCCGGTGGGCGGGTGCGGGTTCATCTCGCGCCCTTTCGGGCGCAAAGCGCTCGCTGCGGATGGGAGAGTGGGGGCGGCCCTTGTCCGCAGTGTGCGGGTGGGTCGGTGGCTGGGGTTCAGGCGCCGGAACGGGTCACCTTTCCGCCGGCGGAGGTCTCGTTGCCGCCCGCGGGTACAGATGGCCGCTTCCACGCCACCCGTGGGCGGTGGGCGCGCCCGCCGTAACCCGCGTCTGCGGGTATTTCGGGGTACTGCCGAGGGCCTGAGGGAGATCGGGCCCGCCATCAGCGGTATGGACGTCGGAACAGAGCCCGAGGGGGAAGCACCAACGCCGGTCACGGCAGGCGCGGCGGGCGCGCCACCCACGGACATTCGGCGGGGCCTCCGGCCATCCATACCCGCCGACGGCAACGAGAACGGAACCGGACGAACGACCCGCCCCGCTCCGGCGCCTGAACCCCGGCCACCAACCCACCCGCACCCTGCCGACCGGCCCCGGACCGCCACCCTCCCATCGCGGCCGGCCGCATTGTGCCCGCAGGGCGCGAGACGGCGGGACACCCGAAGCACCGGCAGGGCGCCACCCATCAGCGCCGCGCCCCCGGTGCCCCGCGCTACGCGCGGCCGCCCACCGTGCCGGTGCGGTTGTCGTCCTCGTCCTCGGGGAGGCGGCAGACCCGCTCCAGGAAGATCGCGGCGGCGCAGACGGCGACGCCGGCGATGACCGCGACACCGGCGTAGATCGCCTGGTCGCGGCGGGGGTCGCTGTCCATCTGGTACATCAGGAGGAAGGCGCACACACCGCCGTACATCCCCGCGACCAGAGCGGCGACCAGGGCGCTGGCCTGGCCGAAGACCACCGCGCGGGCGGCCAGCAGCGGGTCGACGCCCTTCGCCCCCGGACGCCGCTCACGCTGCGCGCGCAGCCGCGAGCGCAGCGACAGCGCCGTCGCCGCCAGGACGGCGGCGATCAGCGCCAGCACGATCGGCGCGGCCACGGGCACGCCCGGCAGGGTGCCGAGCGAGTCCCACAGCTTCGCGCCCGCCCACGAGAGCACTCCGGCGACCACGAACAGTCCGACCAGGGTCCTGATGCGCAGCGCCTTCACCGGGTGCTCGCTCCCCACATCACATCGACGAACGTACGGACGGGATCGTAACGATTACTCCGGCAGCCTGAGTTCCACGTCGCCCCGGGACCACACGCTCTCCCGGCCCACGCCCGCCAGCAGACCCGCCACCGGCCCCTGGCCCGGCAGCTCGGCGCCGGGGTCGATGTCGAGCCACGGCGCCAGCACGAAGGCGCGCTGGTGCGCCCGCGGATGCGGCAGCGTCAGCTCCGGGTCGTCGGAGACGACGCCCTGGTAGGCAACGATGTCGACGTCGATGGTGCGCGCACCCCAGCGCTCACCGCGGGTCCGGGCGAAGGCGTCCTCGATCGCCCGTCCGCGCTCCAGCAGCGAGGACGGCGGGAGCGTCGTCCTGACCAGGACCACGGCGTTGAAGTAGTTCGGCTGCGAGCCCGGCTCGACGCCCCAGGGCTCCGTCTCGTACACCGGGGAGACCTTCTTCACCCGCAGGCCCGGGGTGTCCTCCAGGGCGTCCACGGCGCCCTGCAGCGTCTCCAGGCGGTTGCCGAGGTTGCTGCCCAGCGAGATGACGGCGAACTTCGGGTTCTGCAGCGTCGAGTCCGCGGCGTCGACCTGCGCGACGACGGAGGCGGGGACGGGCTGCACGGTGGGGTCGTAGCTCACGGGCGCCTCCGGGTGATGGTGACGGACACATCGGCGAACGGGACGGTGATCGGGGCCTGTGGCTTGTGCACGGTGACCTCCACCTCCTGGACCAGGTCGTGCTTGAGGACCTGGTCGGCGATCCGCTGGGCCAAGGTCTCGATCAGGTCCACGGGCTCGCCCTCGACGACGGCGGTGACCTCCTCGGCCACGATGCCGTAGTGCACGGTCCTGGTCAGGTCGTCCGTCGCGGCGGCGGGGGCGGTGTCCAGGCCGAGGACGAGGTCCACGAAGAAGTCCTGGCCCTCGCGGCGCTCGTGCTCGAACACGCCGTGGTGCCCGCGGGCCTTCAGGCCGCGCAGCGCGACACGATCCACGATTCACTCCCGCAGGTCGACGAACGGACGGACGGGCGCGGTCCGCCCGCCCAGCGGGAGGGGAGGGCCGCACTGCCCTTACTCGAATGTACCTTCGACCGCCGACAGTCCCGAGTACCGGGCGGCGAGGCGGCCGACCGCCCGGCGCTTACCCGGGGACGCGGCGTCCTACTCGGGCCTTCACCACTTCTTGCCGGTTCTTGGCACGAACGGGTGGTCAGAACGCCTCAGGCGGACCCCTCGCCGCCGTTGTCCACGTCCTCCGCGGCGTCCTCGTCGATGCCGTCGGCCATCACCGGCGAGCCGTGGTGCACCCACAGCCGCCAGCCCTCGGATGTGCGCCGAAACACATTCGTGGCGACCACCAGGCCGCCCACGAGCGAGCCCATCTCGCCCTCCTCCTCGGCGGGGCCGCCGGTGAGGATGTTCTCGGTGCAGGTCACCAGGGCCGTGTCGCCGTCGACCGCCACCTCGACGTCGGTCAGGAAGAACTGGATGTACTCGGTGTTCGCCATGATCAGGGCGTACGAGCGCATCACCTCGCGGCGTCCCCGCAGCACGGGCCAGCCCGGGTGCACCACGGACACCGTCTCCGCCAGCGGGCCGGTCAGCACCAGCTCCTCCAGCGCGTCCAGGTCGGACCGCTCCACGGCGTCGTAGAACGCCTGGTTCGCCTGCTCGACCCGTGCGGCCTCGGCTGTGCGCGGCGTCATCGTGCCCCCTCCAGTGCCCGTGCGACCCGCACGGCATCGGCGCTGTCGTGCACCTCGTGCACCCGGACCGCCCAGGCGCCGCGGCCCGCCACGATGGCGGTGACGGCGGCCGTGGCGGCGTCGCGCTCCCTCGCCGGGGGCGGATCGCCGCCCTCGCCGGCCAGCACCCGGCCGAGGAACCGCTTGCGGGAGGCCGCGATCAGCAGGGGGCGGCCCAGGGCCCGCAGGTCCTCCAGGTGGGCGATCAGGGTCAGGTCGTGCTCGGCGTTCTTCGCGAAGCCCAGCCCCGGGTCGAGGACGATCCGCTCCGGGTCGATGCCGCCCGCCACGGCGCGGTCGAAGCTGTGCCGAAGCTCCGCTGTGACCTCGCCCACGACGTCCCGGTAGACCGCCCGGTTGTTCATGTCGATGCTCTGGCCCCGCCAGTGCATCACGATGAACGGGCTGCCGGTCGCCGCGACGACCGGGATCATCGCCGGGTCCGCCTGACCGCCGCTGACGTCGTTGACCAGGACCGCGCCCGCCTCGACCGCCTTCTCCGCGACCGCGGCCCGCATCGTGTCCACGCTCACCACTGCCCCGGCCCGGGTCAGCTCGCGCACGACCGGGACGACCCTGCGCAGTTCCTCCGCCTCGTCCACCCGCGCCGCGCCCGGACGGGTCGACTCGCCGCCGACGTCCACCATGTCGGCACCGGCCGCGACGAGGTCCAGGCCGTGCTTCACCGCCAGCTCGGTGTCGAACCACTCGCCGCCGTCCGAGAACGAGTCCGGCGTGACGTTCACCACGCCCATGACCGCGCACCGGTCCCAGGACGGCAATCCGGCCACGTGGCCGCGCAACGTACCCATGGGCTCAGCCTAGAGCGGGCCGCTCACCGCAGGCGCCGTGAGGCCCAGGCGGGGAGGGCCAGGGTGACGAATCCCTCGGCCCGCATGGCGGCCAGCCCGATCCGCGGGAGGTCCCCGGTGGCCCGGAAGACCAGGAAGCGCGGCAGCCACTCGGGCTGGAACTTGGCGTTGAACCGGTACAGCGACTCGATCTGGAACCACCGGGACAGGAAGACCAGCAGGCCCCGCCAGGTCCGCAGCACCGGCCCCGCGCCGAGCCGCTCCCCGCGGGCCAGCGCCGACCGGAACATCGCGAAGTTCAGCGACACCCGCCGCACGCCCAGCCGCGGCGCCTCGCCCAGCGCGGCCACGATAAGCAGTTCGTTCAGCCCCGGGTCGGCGGACCGGTCGCGCCGCATGAGGTCCAGCGACATGCCGTCCTCGCCCCAGGGCACGAAGTGCAGCACCGCCCGCAGCGCGTCCTGGCCGTCGTGCGCCGTCACCACCACGCACTCCTCGTCCGCGGGGTCGCCGAAGCGGCCCAGCGCCATGGAGAAGCCCCGCTCGGTGTCCGTACCCCGCCAGGCCTCGGCCGCGCGGCGGACCGCGTCGCGTTCCTCCTCGCCCAGCTCCGCCACACGCCGGACCCGGCACACATAGCCGGCCCGCTCGGTGCGCTTGACCATCTGCCGCACGTTGCGCATCGCCCGCCCGGACAGGGAGAAGCGGGAGGTCTCCACGACGGCCTCGTCGCCCAGCTCCAGGGCGTCCAGACCGGTCTCCCGGGTCCAGACCTCGCCGCCGGTCTCGCTGCAGCCCATGACCGCCGGGATCCAGGCGTGCGCCCGGGCCTCGGCCATGAAGCGCTGTATCGCCCCCGGCCAGGCCTCCACGTCGCCGATCGGGTCGCCACTGGCCAGCATCACCCCCGACACCACGCGGTAGCAGACCGCGGCTTTGCCGCTCGGTGAGAAGACCACGCTCTTGTCCCGGCGCAGCGCGAAGTGCCCCAGGGAGTCACGGGCCCCGTGCCGCCGCAGCAGCGCGCGCAGCCGCTCCTCATCCCCGGCCGTCAGCTCGGCGACCGGGGAGGCCGGGCGCAGCGCCAGGTACGCGGTGGTCACGGCGGTCAGGAAGCCCAGCCCGCCCAGTGAGTACGCGACGACGTCGGCCGTCTGATCGGTGGCGTAGGCGACCGGCCCGTCGAAGCCGAACAGCCCGTACAGCACCTCGGCGAACCGCTGCGGCCACGTCGGGCCGCCCGTGCCCGCCGCCGGGTGGGCGCTGACGATGAACAGCCCCACCACGAGGCTGAGCACACTCAGCCACGCGAAGGCCGCGACGGCCCTCAGCCGGGTGCGCGGGTCGCCGAGCGCCGAGAACTGCGCCCGGTACCTGATCAGCGGGGCCAGCAGCACCGTCGACAGCACGGCTCCGCCCAGCGAGTGCCGGTGCAGCACCTGCGCCACCGCACCGACCGGCAGCAGCAGGACGGCTGCCCGCCAGGCACGCCTCTTCCCCCGCTTGAGGCCGTGCGCCAGCATCAGCATCAGGATGCCGATGACCACCCCCGCCGCCGCGGCCACCGAGGTGACCGTCCCGGGGAAGACCCCGGCGAGCCCGTCCATCCGGCTGTGCCGGAAGCCGGGGAACACCCCCGCCGCGAGGTCCGCCAGCCCCACCAGGGCACACGCCGTCCCCATCACGCGGGGCGCCGCTGACGCCGGCAGCGCCCGTGGGAGCCGTCGCACCCTGTCCCGGGGAACCCGGACGGCGGGATCTTCCTCTGCCACGACAGACATCGCTCACCACGCCCCGGCGATGCGGATCACACCGCACGCCCCACTCTCGTCGGAGATTTGCGCCCTGTAGGACGTGGACTCCGCCACATGGGTTCCGTCACCGGGCGGGGAACGAGCACATCGGCCGGGACGGCCGGGGGCCGCGGCCCCTCAGGTCACTTGGCCATGATCAGGCTCATCGCCTCGGCGCGGGTGGCGGAGTCGCGCAACTGCCCCCGCACCGCCGAGGTGATGGTCTTCGCGCCGGGCTTGCGGACCCCGCGCATCGTCATGCACATGTGCTCGCACTCGATGACCACGATCACGCCGCGCGGTTCGAGTATCCGCATGAGCGAGTCCGCGATCTGCGTGGTCAGCCGCTCCTGCACCTGCGGGCGGCGGGCGAAGACGTCGACCAGACGGGCCAGCTTCGACAGGCCGGTGATCTTGCCGTCCGACGAGGGGATGTAGCCGACGTGGGCGACGCCCACGAACGGCACCAGGTGGTGCTCGCAGCTCGACAGCACCTCGATGTCCTTGACCAGGACCATCTCGTCGTGGCCGAGGTCGAAGGTGGTCGTCAGGACGTCCTCGGGCTCCTGGTAGAGCCCGGCGAAGATCTCCCGGTACGCCCGGGCCACCCGCGCGGGGGTCTCCCGAAGACCCTCGCGTTCGGGGTCCTCCCCGACCGCGATCAGCAGCTCACGGACCGCGTTCTCGGCACGCTTCTCGTCGAACTCGCCGACGGGGCGCAGTGCGCCCTCAAGGGTCACCGGGTCGGTCATGTGTGCCTCGTTCCTCAGACGTACCGAATGCGTCGAACCGCGGGAACCGCGGAAACGCCGCGCCCCCCAGGATAGGAAACCTGGGGGGCGCGGCACGCATTCCGATGTCCGTGACCAAGGCCACGTCCGAGGTGTCAGGCCTCGGGGTTCGGCTCCTCCGGGAGCTCCACCGTCTCGGCGGGCTTGCTCAGGGACGCCGTGGCGCTGCCGTTGGCCGTCGGCTGGGTGCCGTTGGTCAGGGCGAGCTCACGGGGCGAGAGCACCGGCGGGCGGGTCGACGGCGTACGCCGCGAGGAACCCGTCCAGGCCGGACGCGGCGGGCGCTTGACGATCGGCTTGAAGATCTCGGCGAGCTCCTCCTTGTTCAGCGTCTCCTTGTCCAGGAGGGCCAGAACCAGGTTGTCGAGGACGTCGCGGTTCTCGACGAGGATCTCCCACGCCTCGTTGTGCGCGGTCTCGATGAGCTTCTTGACCTCTTCGTCGACCAGCCCGGCGACCTCTTCCGAGTAGTCGCGCTGGTGGGACATCTCACGGCCGAGGAAGGGCTCCCCGTCGCTCGTCCCGAACTTGATCGCGCCCAGCCGCTCGGTCATGCCGTACTGGGTCACCATCGCGCGGGCCGTGGTGGTGGCCTTCTCGATGTCGTCCGCGGCACCGGTGGTCGGGTCGTGGAAGACCAGCTCCTCCGCCGCGCGGCCGCCCATGGTCATGGCGAGCCGGTCGAGCATCTCGTTGCGGGTGGTGGAGTACTTGTCCTCGTCCGGCAGGACCATCGTGTAGCCGAGGGCACGGCCGCGCGACAGGATCGTGATCTTGTGCACCGGGTCGCTGTTCGGAGAAGCCGCGGCGACCAGGGCGTGACCGCCCTCGTGGTACGCGGTGATCTTCTTCTCCTTGTCGGACATGATCCGGGTGCGCTTCTGCGGGCCGGCCACGACACGGTCGATGGCCTCGTCCAGCATCGCGTTGTCGACCAGCTTCTTGTCGCTGCGCGCGGTGAGCAGCGCCGCCTCGTTGAGGACGTTCGCCAGGTCGGCACCGGTGAAGCCGGGGGTGCGGCGGGCGACGGCCTTCAGGTCGACGTCCGGGGCGACCGGCTTGCCCTTCTGGTGGACCTGGAGGATCTCCAGACGGCCCTGCAGGTCGGGGCGGTCGACGGCGATCTGCCGGTCGAACCGGCCCGGGCGCAGCAGCGCCGGGTCCAGGATGTCCGGGCGGTTGGTGGCGGCGATCAGGATGACGCCGCCCTTGACGTCGAAGCCGTCCATCTCGACCAGCAGCTGGTTGAGCGTCTGCTCGCGCTCGTCGTGACCGCCGCCGAGACCCGCACCGCGGTGCCGGCCGACGGCGTCGATCTCGTCGACGAAGACGATGGCCGGGGCGTTCGCCTTGGCCTGCTCGAACAGGTCGCGGACACGCGAGGCGCCGACACCCACGAACATCTCGACGAAGTCGGATCCGGAGATCGAGTAGAACGGGACGCCCGCCTCGCCGGCGACGGCGCGCGCGAGCAGGGTCTTGCCCGTTCCGGGCGGGCCGTAGAGCAGCACACCCTTGGGGATCTTGGCGCCGACGGCCTGGAACTTCGCCGGCTCCTGCAGGAACTCCTTGATCTCCTGGAGCTCCTCGACGGCCTCGTCCGAGCCCGCGACGTCGGCGAAGGTCGTCTTCGGGGTGTCCTTGGTGATCAGCTTGGCCTTGGACTTCCCGAAGTTCATCACCCGGGAGCCGCCGCCCTGCATCTGATTCATCAGGAACAGGAAGACCACGACGATGAGGACGAAGGGCAGCAGCGACAGCAGAATGCCGACGAAGGCGTTCTGCTTCGAGGGCGCGACGGTGTAGCCGTCGGGCAGCGTGCTCTTGTCGGTGTCGTCGACCTTGGCCTGCAGGATCTTCGCCACGTCGACGCCCTGGTCGCCGATGTAGCTCGCCTTGATCTTGGAGCCCAGGTCCTTGCCGCCTACCTTGGCGCCGTCCTTGAGCTCGACCTTGATCGTGTTCTCGTCGCCTGTGGTCAGCTCGGCGGACTTGGCCTGGTTGCTGTTGATGGCCTCAATGGCCTGGCCGGTGTCCACCGTCTTGTAGCCGCCGGACGAGCCGACGACCTGCATCAAGACGACCACAGCGAGGACAGCCAGCACGATCCACATGACTGGCCCACGGAAATAGCGCTTCACGTCCATCCATGCGGGGCGAACACGCCCCGTCCCTCCTGCCACAGTGAGGCACCGCGGCCTGGGGGCCGCCGGTGCATCCGGTGTATGAACCGACCTTCGGACGGTACCCCAGCATTGTCACCCGAAGTTGCCGGAGACCGTAAACAAACAGCGTTACCACCCTCCAACGCGGAGGAGGGCGTCGGGGTTCCCGGAGCCTCAGCCGCCGTACACGTGCGGCGCAAGGGTGCCGATGAACGGCAGGTTCCGGTACTTCTCCGCGAAGTCCAGGCCGTAGCCGACCACGAACTCGTTGGGGATGTCGAAACCGACGTACTTCACATCGATCTCGACCTTGGCGGCGTCCGGCTTGCGCAGCAGCGTGCAGACCTCGAGCGAGGCCGGGCGGCGCGAGCCCAGGTTGCTGATCAGCCAGGACAGGGTCAGACCGGAGTCGATGATGTCCTCGACGATCAGGACGTCCCGCCCGGCGATGTCGGTGTCCAGGTCCTTGAGGATCCGCACGACACCCGAGGACTTGGTCCCCGCGCC
This sequence comes from Streptomyces sp. PA03-3a, assembly GCF_033792735.1. Classification (NCBI taxonomy): domain Bacteria; kingdom Bacillati; phylum Actinomycetota; class Actinomycetes; order Kitasatosporales; family Streptomycetaceae; genus Streptomyces; species Streptomyces sp. PA03-3a. The sequence goes on along the minus strand of NZ_JARAVM010000012.1, from coordinate 195,538 downwards.
GTACGAGGACACGGCCATCCAGTCCATGGTGACCTGGGAGGACAGCGTTCGCGCGAGGTCCGCCATCACCATGACGGCGCCCTTGAGGACGCCGACGATCAGCAGGTCCTTGCCCTCGTAGTCCTTGTCGATCTGCGCAGCCAGCTCCGCCAGCTTGGCGTCGATCTCTTGCTTGGAGATGAGCACCTTCTCGAGGTCGGTGCCCATGTCGTTCTCGTTCACCCGCACAACTTCCGGCTCGGTCTACAGGGCCTGGAAGAACAGTCTGCCATTCCGCCGGCCGACGGCGACGCCGCCCGGTAGGTTGAGCGGCTTCTGCCCACGCCATCCGGTGAGCAGGCGGTCGGTCTCCTCGATGTGCCGCGCGAAGAGCGAACCGGCGGGCGAGCCCGCCGCGACGGCCGCACGGCGCAGCACCCGGCGGCGCACCGCGGCGGGAAGGGTCAGCAGCCGGGCGACGTCCAGCCCGCCGTCGGCGTCGGCGGCCGACCGCTCGGCCTGGGCCGCCCACTGGTCGAGGGCGTCGGCGTCGTCCCGGGAGAGCTGGGCGGTGCGGGCCAGCGCCTCCACGACGCCCTTGCCCAGGGACTTCTCCAGCACCGGCAGCGCCTCGTGGCGGACCCGGGAGCGGGTGTAGGCGGGGTCGTGGTTGTGCGGGTCCTCCCACACGTCGATGCCCTGCACCAGGCAGGCCTTGCGGACCGTGTCCCGGTCCAGCAGCAGGAAGGGGCGGCGGTAGCGCCCGTTGACGGCGGGCATACCGGACAGCGACCGGATGCCGGAACCACGGGCCAGACCCAGCAGCACCGTTTCGGCTTGGTCGTCCCGGGTGTGGCCGAGCAGCACGGCGGAGGCGCCGGCGCGTTCCGCGACGGCGTCCAGCGCGGCGTACCGCGCGTCGCGCGCGGCGGCCTCCGGGCCGCCCTGACGGCCGACGGTGACCTCGACGGCGTCCACCGGGGCGAGTCCGAGGCCGCGCAGGCGGTCGGCCACGTCGACGGCGCGGGTCGCCGAGCCTTCCTGCAGGCCGTGGTCGACGGTGACACCGCCGGCCCGGATGCCGAGCTTGGGCGCTTCGAATGCGAGGGCGGTGGCGAGGGCCATCGAATCGGCTCCGCCGCTGCAGGCGGCCAGCACGAGCGGGCTGCCGCCGGGGTGGTCGGTCAGGATGTCCTGGAGTACGCGGCGGACCGCCAGGCGTATCGCCGCGACCGCGGGGTGGGGACCCATGTCCGGTTTCCCTCCTGGAGAGGCTGGGGGAGGCGTCGGGACGGTGAAGATGACGCAGGGTAGCTAGATGGTGACAGACAGCGTGCGATACTCGAGCATCGCACGCTTACCCTGCGCCCACGGTCCCTCGGACGGGTGAACCGGGAGGCCCCGGGGCCCTTCTGTGCCCCGGGTCGACTCAGGTTTCGCTCCGCCCGTGCACCCGTGCCACCCAGTCCGCGGGTTTGGCGATCTCCTGCTTGGTGGGCAGGGTGTTGGGCGAGGTCCAGATCCGGTTGAAGCCGTCGATCCCGGCCTCGTCCACCACCGCCCGCACGAACCGCTCGCCGTCACGGTACTGCCGCAGCTTGGCGTCCAGACCCAGCAGTTTGCGCAGCGCCATGTCCATCCGCCCGGCTCCGCTCTGCCTGCGGCGCTGGAACTTCTCGCGGATCTCGGCCACCGACGGCACGACGTCCGGCCCCACGCCGTCCATCACGTAGTCGGCGTGCCCTTCCAGCAGCGACATGACCGCGGTCAGCCGGCCCAGGATCTCCCGCTGGTTCGGGGTCTGCACCAGGTCGATCAGGCTGCGGCCCTCGTCGCCGTCCGCGTCGACCGAGGCCTCCTCCGAGTCGGGCCGGCTGCCGGAGGAGAACGCCTGGAACGCCTCACGGAGCCGCTCGATCAGCGTCGACGGGTCGATCTCCGTCTCGCCGAGGAAGGCCTGGATCTCCTGCTCGATGTGGTCCCGCAGCCACGGCACGGCCGTGAACTGCGTCCGGTGGGTCTCCTCGTGCAGGCACACCCACAGCCGGAAGTCGTGCGGGTCCACGTCGAGTTCGCGCTCCACGTGGACGATGTTGGGGGCCACCAGCAGGAGCCGCCCGGTACGCGGCTCGCCCGGGCCGGGCGCGGCGGGGCCGGCCGGCATGTCACGGGTCGCGGGGGCGAAGGTCTCGTACTGGCCGAGCACGCGCGAGGCCAGGAAGCTCAGCAGCATCCCGACCTCGACCCCGGTCACCTTCCCGCCCACGGTGCCCAGAACGGCACCCCCGGGGCCGCCCGGCTTGCGGGCCTGCATCTTGTCCAGCAGCGGCTTCAGCACTTCGCGGAAGCCGGCGACGTTCGCCTTGATCCACCCCGGGCGGTCCACGATCAGCACCGGGGTCCCGGTGTCGGCCGGGTCCTCCTGGTCGCCGAACATCCTGGTGAAGGCCCGGACGTGCGCCTCCGACTCCTTTGCGTGCCGCCGCAGTTCCGCCACGACCGCGCGCGCCTCGTCCCGGTTGACCTCCGGGCCGGGCCGCACGAAGCGGGTCGCGGTCGCGACCGCGAGATTCCAGTCGACCATCTCCGCACCACCGATGCTCGTCATTCCTTCACGGTACGTGCTTGTCCCCCTCGCCGGGAGCGTTCCTCGCCGGGGCGCGGGCGGGTCGGGGCGCGTGGGGGTCGCGTGCCGTGGTGCCGCCGGTGGTTCCGCTGTCCCGCCGTCTCGCGCCCTGCGGGCGCAAAGCGCCGGCTGCGGACGGGAGGGTGGGGGTTCGGGGCCGGTCTGCGGTGTGCGGGTCGGTGGGTGGCCGGGGTTCAGGCGCCGGAGCGGGGCCGGTTGTTCGTACGGTTGCGGTCTCGCTGCCCGCCGCGGGTGCAGATGGCCGGTGACCACGCCCACCGTTCGTGGGTGGCGCGCCCGCCGTAACCGGCGTCTGCGGGTGATTCCCCGACATCGGGCCCTGTTCCGACGGCTATGACGCTGAAAGCGAGCCCGATCTCACCCGGCTCAAAGGTCGGGCTCTGTTTCGACGTCCATACCGTCGAAACAGAGCCCGATCTCCATCGAGCACCCGGCCGCACCTCGAAGCAGCCGCAGACGCGGGTCACGGCGGGCGCGCCCAACACCGGCAGTAGGCGTGGAAGCGGCCATCTGCACCCGCGGACGGCAACGAGAGCCACGCCAGCGGAAAGTGACCCGCTCCGGCGCCTGAACCCAACCGTCCACCCACCCGCACGCTGCCGAGCGGCCCCGGACCCCCACCTGCCCGTCCGCAGCCGGCGCTTTGCGCCCGAAGGGCGCGACACGGCGCGAAAGCCCGATCCGGCGCGCGGCCCCACCCACCGCGACCCCACCGGGTCGCGGTCGGCCGCCGCCGGCGGGGCCTGCGGCTACGTGCGGCAGCCGCAGGTGGTGAGTCCGGCGGCGAGGCGGTCGAGGGCGGACTGTGCTGCCACGGGATTGGTGGTGCCGTTGGTCAGGAAGGCGAACGTGAGCAGCCGGCCGTCCGCGTCCACCACCGTCCCGGCGAGCGCGTTGACCCCGGTGAGCGTCCCCGTCTTCGCGCGGACCAGCCCCGCGCCTCCGCGCGACGAGGTGAAGCGTTCCCGCAGGGACCCGCTGAAGCCGGCGACCGGCAGCCCGGTCAGGACGGGGCGCAGCTCCGGGTGGTCGGGGTCGGCCGCCAGCGCCAGCAGCCGCGCCAGTTGCTCCGCCGTGAGGTGGTCGGTGCGGTCGAGCCCGCTGCCGTCCGCGAAGCGGGCCCCCTTCAGCGGGAGACCGAGCTCGCGGAGTGCGGAGCCGATGGCCTTGGCGCCGCCGGAGAAGGACCCCGGGCGGTCCGCGGCGAGCGCGGTGTGCCGGGCGAGCGCCTCGGCGATGTCGTTGTCGCTGTTGGTGAGCATGCGCTCGACCAGGTCGGCCAGGGGCGCGGACCGCACCTCCGCCAGCCGGTCGGCCGCCTGCGCGTGCGAGGGCGCCTTGCCGGCCTTCACCGCGCCCTCCACCTTGACGCCGCCCTTGCGCAGCAGGTCCGCGAAGGCCTCCGCGGCCTTGGCCGCCGGGTCGGCGTGGCGGGCCGCGGGGCCCTTGACGCTCTTGCCGTCGCTGCGGGCCTCGTCGGCCATCAGGGCGGTGACGGGGGCGATGTTGTCATTGTGCCCGATGGGGTGGACGGCCGGGCCGGTGAAGAGCGAGGTGTCGTACGTGAGCCTCACCGAGCGGACGCCCTTGGCCCGCAGTGCGCGGACGGTGTCCGAGGCGAGGGTGCGCAGGGAGGCGGCCGTCCAGCCGCCGCCGGGCTTCGCGCGGGCGGTCAGGGTGGGGTCGCCGCCGCCGACCAGGACGACGCGGTCCTTGCCCGCGGCGACCACGGAAGTGGTGAGGCGGTGGTCGGCCCCGAGCAGCGACAGGGACGCGACGGCCGTGGCGACCTTCGTGGTGGACGCGGGCACGGCGGGTGTGCCGGGGCGTTGCCCCCACACCGTCCGGCCCGAGACGGCGTCGACGACGGCGCCCGTCGTCAGCGAGCCGAGCGCCCCGTCGTACAGCAACGGGCCGAGCCGCCCTGCCAGTCCGGCCTTGGTCGGCACCGGCGCGTTGTGCGGACCGGTCACGGCGGCGAGCACCTCGGGGGCGGCGGGCGGCACCGGGGCGAGCGCCCCCTTGTGACCGCCTGTCGCCCCCTTCTTGTGGGGTCGCGCCTGCTTCCCCTGACCGTCCCGGGAGGCGGCGATCGCCCGTTCGGCCGTACGCTGGCCTGACTCCCACGGTCCCGCTGCGGCCACGGCCGTCAGCGCCACGGCAAATCCTGCGGCAGCCGAGCCTGCCACCACCTGCCAGTTCTTCGGAACGGGCACCCCGGACCAGCCCCTTTCGCGACCACACACAAGCGTGGGAGACACTTAATCACCAGAAGTATGTGCTGATCATGGAGGACAGGCTGTGCTCGAGTTCGACGTAACGATCGAGATCCCGAAGGGTTCCCGCAACAAGTACGAGGTGGACCACGAGACCGGTCGTATCCGCCTGGACCGGCACCTGTTCACCTCGACGGTCTACCCGGCCGACTACGGCTTCGTGGAGAACACCCTGGGCGAGGACGGCGACCCGCTGGACGCCCTGGTGCTGCTCGACGAGCCGACCTTCCCCGGCGTCATCGTGCGCTGCCGCGCGATCGGCATGTTCCGCATGACGGACGAGGCCGGCGGCGACGACAAGCTGCTGTGCGTGCCCGCCTCGGACCCCCGGGTCGAGCACCTGCGTGACATTCACCACGTCTCCGAGTTCGACCGTCTGGAGATCCAGCACTTCTTCGAGGTCTACAAGGACCTGGAGCCCGGCAAGTCCGTCGAGGGCGCCAACTGGGTGGGCCGCGGCGAGGCCGAGGCCGAGATCGAGGCGTCCTACAAGCGCCTGAAGGAGCACGGCGGTCACTGACCCGCCGGCTCCCGCCGCGACGAGGGCGGCGCGCTCCCTGCCGGGGCGCGCCGCCCTCGCGCGTGCCGGGCGGCCTCACCCGCAGGCGTCGAGGAGTTCGGCCAGCGCGCCGTGCAGGGCGGCGGCGAGCGTGTCGGCGTCCGGCAGCGACTCCGCGTCGGCGAGCAGCCCGATGTGCACCCGGCAACGGTACGTGGAGCAGGCGACGGCCAGGGACTGGCCGCGGGCGAGCGGGGCGATCGGGTAGAGCTCCGTCATGCGGCAGCCGTCCAGGGTGAGCGGCACGTCCAGCATCGGCACGTTGGTCACCAGTACGTCGAAGAGCAGCCGCGCCGAGGCGGCGAGCAGCGGGGCGGCGAAGCGGTGGGCGAGCGGCGGCACGCTGTCGGCCAGCAGGGCGACGGCACCCGGGCCGGTGTCGGGCCCGGCGTCCTTGTTGCGGTCCATGCCCGCGCGCACGTCGCGCAGCCGGGCGAGCGGATCGGGCTCGCCGACCGGCAGCCGCAGCAGGTAGCCGGAGATGCGGTTGCCCCGGCCGCCGCGCACGCCTCTGCGGCGGCGGCGCGCCACCGGGATCAGGGCGCGCGGCCCCGGGCCCGCCGGGTCGTCGCCGCGCGCCTCCATCCACCGCCGCAGCGCGCCGGCCACGACGGCCATGACGACGTCGTTGACGGTGCCGCCGCTGGTCTTGCGGACCCGGTGCAGGTCGTCGACGTCGAGGGAGGCCGTGGCGAAGCGCCGCTCGGCGCCGCCGGGCGTCCAGGCCGCGCCGAGCGCGGCGGGCCCGCCGGGGTCGAGGGAGGCGCGCAGCACGGCCGAGCCGATGCCCAGAGCGCGTCCGGCCTCACGCACCCGGTCCGGCAGGGAGGCGACGACCTGCCGGGGATCGGGCAGCGGCAGCGCGGGCAGGTGGAGGCCGGGGGCCCGGACCTGGGCCGGTACGGCCGCCTCGGCGCCCTTCCGCGGCGCCGCGGGGGCGGAAGCCGGGGCGGAAGCCGGGGCCGGCATGCGGGCCCCCTGGTCGAGGAGCGCGGCGCCGAACTCCACGGCGCGCAGCCCGTCGGCGAGGGCGTGGTGCAGCTTGACCAGGATGCGGAAGGGCGCGTCGGGGGCGCCCTCGATGACGTAGACCTCCCACGGCGGCCGGTGGCGGTCCATGGGGCGGGCCATCAGCTCGGCGACGGCGGCCCAGGCGTCCGTCCGCCGTACGGCGTGGACGTGGTGCCGCGCGTCGAAGTGCTCGTCGGCCGCCCAGGCGGCGCCGCCCACGCCGTACCAGACGTCCTTCACACGCTGCCGCATCCGCGGAACGGCCTCGGCACGGGCGGTGAGCAGCGCGGCGAGTCCGTCGGCGTCGACCGGGCGTTCCGGGTCGCGGTCGAAGACGGCCACGGCACCCAGGTGCATGGGGTGGCCCGGGGAGTCCAGGTTCCAGAACGCGAGGTCCAGCGGGCTCAGGTGCTCGTCAGCCAAGGCTTCATGCCTCCGAAAGATCGCGGTTTGCCCCGGAACGGACTCCAGATGGTGAAGTGAAACCCCTAAAACCGATTACAGTCAACTACGACCACGATACGGACAGTTAACATCAGGTTGCCTGTGCCATGGCCGGGTGGCGAGGCGGCGTGGTCCGGAAGGCTCAGAAACCGCGGGTGCGCTTGGCCGCCGCACGGCGTCGTGCCTGGCCGGCGCCACCGGGCAGCTTGATGAACAGCCGCGCGATCTCGCCTCCCAGGTTCACCCCGATGGCCACGGCGAGCGCCAGCGCCGCCGCCTTCGTCAGCGAGGCGAATCCCTGGTCCAGGTGACCGCGGGTCAGCCCGAGAAGCCCGAAGTACGTCGCGGAACCCGGCAGCAGCGGGCCGATCGCGGCCGTGACGTACGGCAGCGCCGAGACGTGGCGGTAACGGGAGAGCACCTGACCGAAGAGGCCCACCAGGCCCGCGGCGACGGCGGTGGCCGCGACCGGCGACATGCCGACGCCGATCGTCTCCTGGTGCAGCGCCGCGTAGACCGTCCAGGCGACTCCGCCGTTGAGGGCGGCGACCACCAGCACGCCCCGCTCGCACTGCAGCAGCACGGCGAAGGCGAGACTCAGCACCATCGCGGCGACCAACTGCACCGGCGGGTTCTCGTAGGCCCGGAAGGCCTGGTCGGGGTCGAGTTCCGCGCCCAGGCTGACCCCGGCGTAGAGGATCAGCGTCACGCCGACGACGATGCCGGTGAAGAGGTACATCACCTCCAGCAGGCGGGCGGAGGCGGTGATGTAGAAGCCGGTCAGGCCGTCCTGGACGGCCGCGACCAGGGCCCTTCCCGGGATCAGCGCGAAGAGCCCACCGGTGATGACCGCGGAGGCCTGCAGGCTGCTCGTACCGGGCAGGTGCTGGCCGAACCGGGCGACCAGCACCCCCATGACGGCGGCGGGCATCGCCGCGGCGACGAACTGGTAGAACTCCGGCAGCCCGCGGCCGGCGCACAGCCAGGCCAGCCGGTCGCCCAGCATCGCGCCGAGCGCGGCGATCGCGAACACCAGCGGACCGCCGCCGCCGACGAGCATGCTCGCCGCGCCCGCGAGGAGCCCGGCCGCCGCGGTCAGCAGCCAGCCCGGGTAGGGGTGCCGGTTGCGGCGGATCCCGGCGAGCCGCCGGTAGGCGTCCTCCAGGCTGAGATCGGCCGCGGTGATGTCGTTGATCAGCCGGAAGACGGCCGCGAGACGGGTGTAGTCGGTGGCCCGGCGACGCACCGTGCGGTTGGCGGTGACCGGCGCGTCCACCAGCGAGGGCTGGTACGAGATGCCCAGCAGGGTGAACGTCACGGTCGGCTCGACCCGTCCGAGCCCGTAGGCGTGGGCGACGCCGAGCATCGCGGCCTCGACGTCCTCCGCGCCCTCGCCGCCGGCGAGCAGCAGCTCACCGATGCGCAGCGTCAGGTCGAGCACGCGCGGGACCGGTGGGCCGCCCTCCGCCTCGGGCTGCCGGGCGGGCTGCTCGGGGGCGGGGCGCTCGCCGACGGGCATGCGCAGCATCGTGCGCATCCGGTCGGGCCACGGGGTCTCCTTGGAGAGGCTGACGACCGGGATGCCCTCGGGGGGCGTGAAGGCCGGGTGGGACAGCTGCGAGGAGGTCCGCGTCCCGGGGCGGGCGAAGGCGGAGCCCTGCGTTTCGGGCCTCGGCAGCTCCACACCCAGGGGCGGTGTGAACTCCGAGCCGCCCGCATGCTGCTCGGTCTCCTTGGGATGCGCCACGGGATCCTCCTTTCGGCGCGTGATCGCCCGGCGGGCGCCGGGTGTGCCGAGGGGGGAGGGTGCGGGCACCCTCCCCCCTCGGCTCTGGCACAGCGGGACGACTGCCCACTCTCTCCGTCGGCTAACGGCGGTTGGCGCGGTGCCGACCTCCGGTGCCGCGCTGGAGCTGCGGCTGGCCGGCCTCGTCGTCGGCCTCGAACTCGGGTGCCCCGGGCAGCGGCGCGGCCTTCCGGGAGGCCGCGCGGGCGCGCAGGAACTCGATGGCGATCGGGACGACCGAGAGCAGCACGATCGCGATGAGGATCAGCTCGATGTGCTCGTGGACGAACGCGATCTGGCCCAGCCAGTAGCCGAGCAGGGTCACGCCGACGCCCCACAGAAGGCCGCCGATGACGTTGTACGTCACGAACACGCGGTAGTTCATGCGGCTGACGCCGGCGATGACCGGGGTGAACGTCCGCACGATCGGCACGAAGCGGGCGAGCACGATCGACTTGGCGCCGTGCCGCTCGAAGAACTCGTGGGCCTTCTCGACGTTCTCCTGCTTGAAGAGCCTGGAGTCCGGACGCCGGAAGAGCGAGGGCCCGACCTTGCGGCCGAAGAGGTAGCCCACCTGGTCGCCGGCGACGGCCGCGATCCAGACCAGCACGCAGACCAGCCAGATCGGATAGTCGAGCTTGCCGCCCGCGACCAGCAGGCCGCCGGTGAAGAGGAGGGAGTCACCCGGCAGGAAGAAGCCGATGAGCAGACCCGACTCGGCGAAGACGATCGCCAGCAGGCCGATCAGGCCCGCTGACGAGATGAGGTAATCGGGGTCGAGCCATTGCGGGCCCAGGGCGATAGTCGTCACGCGCCAAAAGTATCAACGCGGTCGCGACCGAACCGTTCCCAGCCCGGAAACGCTCGGCTACGGTCCTCCCAAGCGTTTTACCGTGCAACACCGCAAGTCGCCCGTCACTCCTGAATCATCATGATCCGGCGGAACCCACATGACTCGCGCCATCTCCCTGCACGACGTCTCGAAGACCTACGGCCGCGGCGTGCGCGCCGTGGAGCGTTTCTCCCTGGACATCGCCCCCGGCGAGTTCCTGGTGCTGCTCGGCCCGTCGGGCTGCGGCAAGTCCACGGTGCTGCGCATGATCGCGGGTCTGGAGGACATCACCTCCGGTGAGCTGCTCCTGGACGGCGAGCCCGCGAACGACCTGGCACCGGGCGACCGCAGGATGGCCATGGTCTTCCAGAACTTCGCCCTCTACCCGAGCATGACCAGCCGGGAGAACATCGGTTTCCCGCTGCGCTTCGAGATGCCCGGGCAGGACACCGGGCCCCGGGTCGCCGAGACCGCGCGGACGCTCGGCATCGAGGACATCCTCGACCGCTACCCGGCTCAGCTGTCCGGCGGCGAGCGGCAGCGGGTCGCGATGGGCCGGGCCATCTCGCGGCACCCGTCCGTCTTCCTGATGGACGAGCCGCTGTCCAACCTCGACGCCAAGCTCCGCTCGCACCTGCGCGCCGAGATCGCCCGCCTCACCCGCGGCATGGGCGTGACGACCGTGTACGTCACCCACGACCAGGCCGAGGCGATGTCGCTGGGCGACCGTGTGGCGATCATGCGCAACGGCGTGCTGCAGCAGGTGAGCGCCCCTCGGGAGGCGTACCACCTGCCGCAGAACGTCTTCGTCGCCGCCTTCATCGGCACCCCGCGGATCAACCTCATGGAGGCGACGGTGGTGGCCCAGTTGGACGGCGGGATGTGGATCGACCTGGGACGGCAGCGGCTCGTCCTCCCCCGGCCGCTGAGCCGGGACCACCAGATGCTGCGCATCCAGCAGGGCCGGCCGGTCATCGTCGGCCTGCGCTCGGAGGCCGTGCGCATCGACCGGCCGAGCAGCGCCCGGCCCGGCGAGGTGGTGCTCAGCGGTGTCGTGGAGCACGTGGAGTACCAGGGCCACGAGTCACTGGTGCACCTGGACACCGGCGCCCGTCCGGCCGTCGTGCCCGAGCTGGAGTCCGCCCGTCCGGGCACCGGGCGGCAGCGCTCCCGGGCGGCCTCGCGGCAGGGCGGAACCGCCGGCCTGGGCCGGCTGGTGCAGAAGGCCGCCGCGCGGGTGTCCGGCCAGGGCAGGACGGCCGTACTGGACCGGCCGCCGCGGCCGGAGACCGAGCGGCCCGCCGGCGGGAGCGGTGACCTGGTCGTCCGCACCGGGCCCGATCTGCGGCTCCGCGCGGGACAGCACGTGCCGCTGCTGGTCGACCTCGCCCACCTGTACGTCTTCGACCACACGGGCCGCCGGATCTGCCCCGCCCCGGAGCAGGCACCGCACCTGGAGTACTGACACCGCGCGGGACGGCGGCGGGGGGACGACGATGCCCGTATGGGTATCGACGAGTACGGCGGCGGACAGTCGCCCCAGTCCGCCGTCCTGGTGGTCACCACGAACGACGTGCCGGGCTACCGGGTGGAACGAGTGATCGGCGAGGTCTTCGGCCTCACCGTGCGCTCCCGCCATCTGGGCAGCCAGATCGGCGCGGGTCTGAAGTCCCTGGTCGGCGGCGAGCTGAAGGGGCTCACCAAGACCCTGGCCCAGACCCGCACCCAGGCGATGGAGCGGCTGGTGGAGCAGGCGCAGTCGCGCGGCGCCAACGCGGTGCTGATGATGCGCTTCGACGTCAGCGAGGCCGCGGAGGCCGGCACCGAGGTGTGCGCCTACGGCACCGCGGCGGTGATCACGCCCCGGCACGCCTAGCGTTGGCCATGATCGCGTCGTGGACGTACCGGGCGGTGCCCGGAGCGATCGACTCGTAGAAGGCGTGGAAGCGCGGGTCGGCCAGGTACATCCCGGCGAGCCCGGTGTGGATCTCGTACGTGCAGTCGTAGTAGTGGTCCACGATGAACCGCCGGTGCTCCTCGGCCATGTCCATCGCGGCCTCGCCGTCCGCCGGGGCGCCGGACTCGCGGAGCGCGACCAGCCGGGCGCCCCAGTCCTCCTGCTCGGCCTTGATCCGCAGCCAGTCCTCCTTGGTGTAGGAGGCGGCCCGGCGCTGGGACTGCTCGTACGCGTCGGTGTTGCCCCAGCGCTCCCGGGTCTCCTCGGCGTGCCGGTCGGGGTCGTAGTCCCCGAAGACCTCGAACTTCTCCTCGGGCGTGAGGTTGATGCCCATCGTGCGTGCCTCCATGGCTCGTTGGACGGCGTCGGCCATCTCCGTCAGCTTCCCGATGCGGGCCGTCAGCAGTTCGTGCTGGCGCCGCAGGTGCTCCCGCGGGTCCGCGTCCGGGTCGTCGAGGAGGGCCGCGACCTGTTCCAGGGGGAAGCCGAGCTCCCGGTAGAAGAGGATCTGCTGCAGCCGGTCGAGGTCGGCGTCGCTGTAGCGCCGGTGGCCCGCGTGGCTGCGGGCGCTCGGCGAGAGCAGTCCGATCTCGTCGTAGTGGTGCAGCGTGCGGACGGTCACGCCGGCGAAAGCCGCCACCTGCCCGACCGGGTAGCCCGCGCTCGTGTTCATGACCACACCCTCCGGCCTCACGCCACGTGAGGTGCAACTGCCATATTGGTGCGCATGCTGGGAATCACCGATCTGCCGACGTACGTGCTGGGCACCGTACTGATCGTGCTGCTGCCCGGGCCGAACTCGCTGTACACGCTCTCCGTCGCGGCGCGCCGCGGCGTCCGGACGGCGTACAGCGCGGCCCTGGGCGTCTTCCTCGGCGACACCGTGCTGATGACCGCCTCGGCGGCGGGCGTGGCCGGGCTGCTCACGGCCAACGCCGTGCTCTTCGGCATCGTGAAGTACGCCGGCGCCGGCTATCTGGCGTGGATCGCCCTCGGCATGGCGCGGGCCGCCTGGAGCATGTGGCGGTCCCGGGGCGCGGAGCCGGCGGCGGTGGCGACCGCGGCCGACGAGGTGGCGGTCGCCGAGCAGCCGTTCCGGCGGGCGCTGGTGATCAGCCTGCTCAACCCCAAGGCGATCCTCTTCTTCATCTCCTTCTTCGTGCAGTTCGTGGACCCCGGCTACGCCCATCCCGCGCTGTCCTTCCTGGCGCTGGGCACGATCGCGCAGGTCTTCAGCTTCTGCTACCTGACACTGCTGATCTTCGGCGGCACCTACCTGGCCGGCCAGTTCCGCCGCCGCAGGCGTCTCGCGGCGGGCCTGACCTCGGGAGCGGCGGCGCTGTTCCTGGGCTTCGCGGCCAAGCTGTCGATGTCCTCGGCGGGCTGACCGGCCCCGGCCCGGGCGGTCGCCGACCTGCCGGTGACCGGATTCACCCGTATCGTGACGGTATGTCGCTGCACAAAGGTGCCGAGGGCCTGCCGAAGCTCGCCGTGAACCCCTTCTACGCCGGGGCCGACCCGGTCGCCGGGATGCGCTCGGCGCCACCGAAGCACCGGCTGCCGGACGGCCCGATGGTGCCGGCCACGGCGTACCAGCTCGTCCACGACGAGCTGATGCTCGACGGCAACGCCCGGCTCAACCTGGCCACCTTCGTCACGACGTGGATGGAGCCCGAGGCCGGGGTGCTGATGGGCGAGTGCCTCGACAAGAACATGATCGACAAGGACGAGTACCCGCGCACCGCCGAACTGGAGCGGCGCTGCGTGTCGATGCTCGCCGACCTGTGGCACGCGCCCGATCCGGAGAGCGCCGTCGGCTGCTCCACCACCGGCTCCTCCGAGGGCTGCATGCTCGCCGGCATGGCTCTCAAGCGCCGCTGGATGAGGCGTACCGGCGATGGCGCCCGCGCGTCCCTCGCACGCCGCCTGACGAGGCGCGGCGGCGACCGCCACCCGGGCACCGGCCGCCCGAACCTGGTCATGGGCGCCAACGTGCAGGTCTGCTGGGAGAAGTTCTGCAACTTCTGGGAGGTCGAGCCGCGCCTGATGCCGATGGAGGGCGACCGGCTGCACCTGGAGGCGGACGCCGCCGTCGCGATGTGCGACGAGAACACCATCGGGGTGGTGGCCGTCCTCGGCTCGACCTTCGACGGCTCCTACGAGCCCGTGGCCGAGATCTGCGCCGCCCTCGACGCCCTGCAGGAGCGCACCGGGCTCGACATCCCCGTGCACGTCGACGGGGCCTCCGGGGGCATGATCGCCCCCTTCCTCGACGAGGACCTGGTCTGGGACTTCCGGCTGCCCCGGGTGGCCTCGATCAACACCTCCGGCCACAAGTACGGGCTGGTCTACCCCGGCGTCGGCTGGGCGCTGTGGCGGGACACCGACGCCCTGCCCGAGGAACTGGTCTTCCGGGTCAACTACCTCGGCGGCGACATGCCGACCTTTGCCCTCAACTTCTCCCGGCCCGGCGCCCAGGTGGTCGCCCAGTACTACACCTTCCTGCGGCTGGGCCGGGACGGCTACCGCACCGTCCAGCAGACCGCCCGCGACGTGGCCACCTACCTCTCCTCGCGGATCGAGGAGTGCGGGGACTTCCGGATGATCACCCGCGGCGACCAGCTGCCGGTCTTCGCCTTCACCACCGCCGACCACGTCACCGCGTACGACGTCTTCGACGTCTCCCGGCGGATGCGCGAGCGCGGCTGGCTGGTGCCCGCCTACACCTACCCTGCGAACCGCGAGGACCTGGCGGTGCTGCGCATCGTCGTCCGCAACGGCTTCTCCGAGGACCTCGCCGACCTCTTCCTCGCCGACCTGGAGCGCTACCTCCCCCAGCTGCGCGCCCAGGACCACCCGCTCCACCCGCCCGGCGAGGCGCCCACCGCCTTCCACCACTGAGCGGCGCCTCGCGGGGCACACGCTCCCCATGGGGAAGGACGAACAGACCAGGGGCACCGTCTTCGTCGCGCTCGCCGCGAACCTGGTGATCGCCGTGGCGAAGGCGATCGGCGGGCTGCTCACCACCTCGCCGGCGCTGCTGTCGGAGGCGGCGCACTCGGTGGCCGACACACTCAACGAGGTCTTCCTGCTGGCCGCGCTGCGGCGCAGCCGGCGCGGGCCCGACGCGCGGCACCCCTTCGGCTACGGCAAGGAGCGCTGGTTCTGGTCGCTGCTCGCCGCCGTGGGCATCTTCGTGATGGGCGGCTGCTTCTCCTTCTACCAGGGCGTGTCCGCGTTCCACGAGAGCGAGCCGCACACCGTGCGGGCCTTCGTGATCGCCGTGGCCGTGCTGGTCATCTCCCTGCTCGCCGAGGGGACCTCGCTGGTCAGGGCGCTGCTGCAGGTACGCGGCGGGGCCCGCGAGCACGGCCGCCCCTTCCGCACCGAACTGCGCGAGGGCGAGGACCCCACCCTGCGCACCGTGCTCGGCGAGGACAGCGCGGCGGTGTTCGGCGTGCTGCTGGCGCTCACCGGCGTGTTGCTGCACTGGACCACCGGCGACCGGACCTGGGAGGCGTACGCGTCCCTGGCGATCGCCGTCCTGCTGATGTACGTCGCCTACCGGCTCGGCAAGGACTGCCGGGACACCCTCATCGGCGAGGCCGCCGACCCCCGGCTGCGGCACCGGGCGCACGAACTGCTGACGCGGCAGCCGGAGATCGACACCGTCACCGCGCTGCTGACGATGCGCCTCGGGATCGACTCGGTGCTGCTGGCCGCCCGGGTGGACCTGACCGAGGGCATCGACAGCGAGAGCGTGGAGGAGGCGGCGGTCCGCATCAAGGGCGCGCTGGCCGGGGAGTTCCCCGAACTGGACCAGATCTTCCTGGACGTCACCGACGCCTCCGAGGAGGACCGCCGCGCTGCCCACCGGCTGCGGCGGGCGCTGCGCGCCGAGGCGGGCAAGGGCGAGGGCGGGAGCGGGAGTTGACCCGGCCGCCCGGCCGGGCCCCGGGTGCGGGCCTGCCGCGGCGGTCAGCGGCCGACGCCTACGCCGTGCCGGGCCAGCCAGGGCAGCGGTGCCACCGATGAACCCATCTGGGGCGTGACGCGGACCTCGAAGTGCAGGTGCGGGCCGGTGGAGTTGCCGGAGTTGCCGGACCGGCCGATCCGCTCGCCCGCGCTGACCCGCTGCCCGGGGACGACCTCCAGGACGGACAGATGGGCGTAGTGCGTGCAGTACCCGTCGTCGTGCCGGACGACGATCTGGTTGCCGAAGCCGTCACCGCACGCGGCGACCACCACCGTGCCGTCGCCCACCGCGCGGACCGGGGTGCCCGGCGGCACCGCGAAGTCCTGGCCGGTGTGGCGGTGCGCCCAGTGCGCGCCGGAGGCGTCGTAGCGGGCGGTGAGCGTGTAGTGCGCCACCGGGCGCACCCAGTGCGGGGCGCCCCGGCGGTGGGCGGCGGCGGACGACCGGGGCCGGGCCGGGGACAGGTCGCGGGGGCAGTCCGCCGAGAGCCCCTCGTGGGCCATGAGCGCCAGGTCCCGGGCGGACAGCCGGGCCCTGGCGCGCTGCAACCGTGCCTCGATGCCCCGTCGCAGCACGTCCTTGCGGTGCGCCTCGCGGGCCAGCACCGCCAGCGTCCGGTCCACGGCCACGGTGTCCGCCGCCAGCCGGCGCTCGGCCAGCATCCGCTCGGCCAGCAGCGCCGCCTGCGCGTGGTCGCCCTGTCGGGCCAGCGTCGCGCCCTCCAGCAGCCGGTCGGGCCGCCCGGACAGCAGCAGCCGCGCCGACGGCCCCAGCACCCCGTTGCGGTACTCGCTGCGCGCCATCGCCCCGATCCGGTCCCGCAGCACGTCCAGCCGGTGCCTCTCCACCGCCGCGGCCCGGTGCAGCAGCCGCAGGTCGGCGCGCTTGCGGCGGACCGCCCGCTCCGCGTCCTCGTACGCCTGCACCGCACGGGCCGCCTGCGCGTACAGCCGCTCCACCCGGGCCGGCGGGCCGGGGCGCGGCTCGGGGCGCTCGCCGGCCACCGCCGGCGAGGCGGTCAGCAGCAGGCAGAGGGCCACGGCCGCCGTCCTCCATCGCATCGCCCGATCCTTTCGGGCCCGGTCACCGCGGTGCCCGGACGACACGCCCCGCCGGGCCCGGGGCCACCCGGCGGGGTGACCGCATCCGGGCGTGCGCCCGGCCGGGGACCGCCCGATCATGGGAACGGGCGCACTCGGCGGACAGGAGGGTGACCGGGTGAGCGGTGACGGTGAGCCCGGCAACTGGTCACCGCTGGACCACGCGGTCCTGCGGCAGGTGCTGGACGGCACCCCCGCGGGCGTAGGCATCTACGACCCGCAGCTGCGCTACGTCTACGTCAATCCCGCCCTCGCCCGGATGAACGGCCTGCCCGCCGACGCCCATGTGGGCCGCCGGATCACCGAGGTGCTGCCGGACCTGGACGACGCGGGCGAGGAGGCGCTGCGCCAGGTCCTGTCCGACGGCAAGTCGCGCGAGGTGCCCTCCAGCGGCCGCACGCACGCCGAGTCCGAGCCGGGCCGGCGCTACTGGCAGGGCGCGTACCACCGGCTGGACGCGGCGGACGGCACCGTGCTGGGCCTGGTCGGGATCATGCTGGAGGTCAGCGCCTCCCGCCAGCACCAGCAGGAGCTGGAGCGGGCCCGGGAACGGCTGGCGATCCTCGACCGCGCGGCCACCTTCATCGGCACCACGCTGGAGATGGACGAGACCTGCGCCGAACTCGCCGGGTTCCTCGTGCCGCTGCTCGCCGACATCGCCACCGTCGAGGTCTTCCCCACCGAGCGCTCCACCCCCTACAACCGCGGCGTGCTGCGGCTGCGCCGGGCCGCCATGGCCGCGCTGCCCAACCTGCGCGAGCAGGTCAAGGCCTTCGGCGAGCCCGGGGAGTACGTCGAGTACCCGTCGGGCACGACCATCCCGCGCTGCCTGCAGTCCTGCAGCCCCGTGGTGCAGAACCTCTTCGACGACGACGCCCTGGGCCACGGCGGGTCCGCCCGCGAACGGATGGCCGCCTTCCGCTCGGTGGGCATCCACTCGGCGCTCGTCGTGCCGCTCGCGGCGCGCGGCGAGCCCATCGGCACGGTGACCCTGGTCCGCTGCGGCGAGTCCCCGGGGTTCACCGAGCGGGACACCGAGACCGTGCAGGACGTCGTCCGGCGGGCCGCGATCTACCTCGACAACGCCCGCCGCTACACGCACGAGCACGGCATCGCCCTGGAGTTGCAGCGCGCCCTGATGTCCGAGCCGGGCTCCCCGCACCCCTCCGTGGAGGCCGCCTTCCGCTACCAGCCGGCCGGCAGCACCGCGCTGGTGGGCGGCGACTGGTACGACACCGTACGGCTGTCCTACGGACGCACCCTCCTGGCGATGGGCGACGTCATGGGGCACGGGGTGGAGGCCTCGGTCGACATGAGCCAGTACCGCTCGATGCTGCGCTTCGTGGCCGCGGCCGACCTCCCGCCGCACCGCATCCTGCGCAGGCTGGACGCCCTCATCTCGGAGACGGAGTCGGGCCGTCCGGCGAGCTGCCTGCTGGCCCTCGTCGACCCGGTGCGCGACATGTGCACCTTCTCCAGCGCCGGTCACCTGCCGCCCGCGGCCATCCGCCCGGACGGCACGGTCCGCATCATCGACGTGCCGGTCGGGCCGCCGCTGGGCACCGGTCACGGGGGCTACGAGGCCGTGTCCGCCTCCTGCCGGCCCGGCGACGTCCTGCTGCTGTACACGGACGGCCTCGTGGAGCGGCGCGGGGAGGACATCGACGCGTCGCTCGACCGGCTCGCCGGGTTGCGTCTGCACTCCGACGGTGATCTGGGCGGACTGGTCGACCGGATCCTGTCCTTGCTGGTCGTGGAGCCGGCGGACGACGACATCGCGGTCCTCGCCGCACGGATCGTCCGATAACCGGATCAACCGCTCGGACTATCACAAGAGGCGGATCTCGACTTGCGCCCGCACGATGATCAGACGGGCCGCCGCAGGGGCGGTCCCGGGAACCGGCCCCTCGGGGAGGATCTGCCGTGACCGTCAGTCTGGCGCATCTGCGTCGTTGCTCCGTTGCCGTCGACCTCGGGGCGTCGCGCACCCGTGTCTACCTCAAGCACCAGGGACTCGTCGTGGACGAGCCCAGCGTGGCCGCCGTCAACGCGCACAGCGGTGCCCTCATCGCGGTCGGCTCGCTCGCCGAGAAGATGACCGGCCGCACGCCGGAGCACATCCGCGTGGTCCGCCCCATCCAGGCCGGGATGGTCGTCGACATCGAGATGGCCCAGCGCATGCTCCGCCACTTGCTGGGCGGTCAGCTCCGCAAGGCCTGGCGGCGCAAGCCGATGCTCCGGGCGGCCGTCTGCACCCCCAACGGCAGCGGGCCGCTGGCCCAGCGGGCCGCCGTCGAGACGCTGTACGGCCTCGGTTCGCGGCGGGTCGAACTCGTCGACTCCGTGATCGCGGCCGCCATCGGGTGCGGACTGCCGGTCGAGCAGCCCGAAGCGACGATGATCATGCTCGCCGGGGCCGGCACCACGCAGATCGCGGTCATGTCGATGGGCTCGATCGTCGCCGCGGAGACCATCGGGGTGGGCGGCGAGGCCATCGACCACGCCGTCGTCCAGCACCTGCGCAACACGCACGAACTGCTGCTGCCCAGCCAGTCGGTGCGGTCGCTGCACGAGGCCCTCTCCGCGCCCGGGCCCACCGCGCCCAGCGCCGAGGTCCAGGGGCGCGACGTCGCCAGCGGGATCGCCCGTACGGTCCGCGTCGACACCGAGGCGGTACGGCAGGCGATCCGGATGCCCATGGCGACGCTGGTCGACGGCATCGGCCAGGTGCTCCGGAGGTGCCCGCCGGACCTGGTGGCCGACCTCACCGACCGCGGCGTCATGCTGGCGGGCGGCAGCGCGCTGCTGCCGGGCCTGGACATGATGCTCCGTCAGGCCACCGGGATGCCGGTCACGGTCGCGGACCGGCCCGACGTCTGCGCGGTGCTCGGACTCGGCGCCATGATGGAGGGCCACCCCGTCCCAACGCCGCTCGACCCGCTGTCCGTGTAGTCCCGCGGCCGGCCGGGACGGGAGCACCTGCCCGTCCCGGCCGAGCCGTGTCCGGAGGGGCTCTCCGGGCCGGCCCGGTGGAAGCGGCCGTCAGCGGCCGGCGCCCGGGCTCGGCGGTCGCGGCGCGGCCCTTTCGGCCCTGTCCCGTTCCGCGCGTTCGACCAGGCGCGCGGTGTGCCCGGCGACGAGGTCCGGGCGGTGGGAGGGAAGCCAGTGGCCGCCGTCCACGTGGTGGATCTCCGCGGCGGGTGCCCAGTCGGTGATCTCGGTCTGCCAGGGCGGCAGGACGAACACGTCCTTGGACGGGGCCAGCACCACCGCGGGGAGCCCGGCGTGCCGGACGCGGGGGCGGATCACGCGGGGCAGCACATTGGCGCGGTAGAGCCTCAGCCCGGCACGGTTGCGGGCGGCGAGCCCGGGGCCGTACCCGGCGGGGGCCTCCCCGGTCTCCAGGCGGCGCAGGGTCGCGATGACGCCGTCCAGGAAGCCGCCGCGGCAGGCGAGTTCGGCGATCCCCGCCAGATGGAAGAAGCCGACGTACTGCGAGGCCAGCGACTGCTTGGCGAGCTTGAGCAGACGGGCCGGGGACGGGCGGCGCAGCTGGGCGCGGTACCAGCGGCCGGTGTGGTCGAGGTCGGGTCCGGAGATCGAGGTGATCGAGGCGTAGCGGTGCGCGAGTTCGGGGGTGCTGACGGTGTGCCAGCTCTGCACCGACCCCCAGTCGTGGGTGAGCAGGTGCACCGGGGCGCCCGGGCTGACCGCGTCGGCGACGGCGGTGGTGTCGGCGGCGAGCCGCGGCAGCCGGTAGGCGCGGGTACGGCGCGGCTTGTCCGAGGCGCCCGAGCCGCGCACGTCGTACGACACGACGTGGAGGCCGCGGGCGGCCAGCCGCCCTGCGACGCCGTCCCACACCCCGTGGTCGTCGGGGAAGCCGTGCACGCACAGCACCGTGGGCCCGGCCGGGTCCCCCTGCTCGTACACCGCCAGCCGCACCCCGTCGGAGGCCGTGACCCAGCGCTGCGCCATGTCCGCCGCCCTTCGTCCTCGCGTCGCCGCCGCGCCGCCGCGTCGCCACTTGGCCGTCGCGGCGTCACCTCGTCTTCGTGCCCCGTTCCGCCGCCGTTCCCGGCGGCCACGATGGCAGCTTGCTGACGCGATGTCTAGCAGTGGGACGGGATACCTTTGCCGCTGTGACCGGTGCGAACGCGATACTGCAGCGACGGCTCGGCGTCTTCGACGCCACCGTCATCGGACTCGGCTCGATGATCGGCGCCGGGGTCTTCGCCGCCTTCGCCCCGGCCGCCCGCGCGGCCGGGTCCGGGCTGCTCGCCGGGCTCGCGGCCGCCGCCGTCGTCGCCTACTGCAACGCCATGTCCTCGGCCCGGCTCGCCGCGCTGTACCCCGCCTCGGGCGGGACGTACGTCTACGGGCGCGAGCGGCTCGGGCCGTTCTGGGGCTACCTGGCGGGCTGGTCCTTCGCCGTCGGCAAGACCGCCTCCTGCGGCGCGATGGCCCTGACGATCGGCGCGTACGTCTGGCCGGAGCAGCAGCGGGCGGTCGGCGTCGCCGCGGTCGTGGCGCTCACCGCCGTCAACTACGCCGGCGTGCAGAAGGCGGCCTGGCTCACCCGGGGCATCGTCGCCGTCGTCCTCGCGCTGCTCGCGGCCTTCACGGTCGCCGCGTTCACCGGCGGCGACGCCGACGCCGCCCGGCTGGACATCGGCGCCGACGCGACCGTGGGCGGGGTGCTGCAGGCGGCCGGCCTGCTGTTCTTCGCCTTCGCCGGATACGCCAGGATCGCCACCCTCGGCGAGGAGGTCAGGGACCCGGCGCGCACCATCCCCCGCGCGATCCCGCTCGCCCTCGGCATCACGCTGGTCGTCTACGCGGCCGTCGCGGTCGCCCTGCTCGCGGTGCTGGGCCCGCAGGGGCTCGCCGGCTCGGCCGCGCCCCTGGCCGACGCCGCGGGCGACCTCGCGCCGCTGATGCGGGTGGGCGCCGCGGTCGCCGCCGTCGGCTCCCTGCTCGCGCTGATCCTCGGGGTCTCCCGCACCACCCTGGCCATGGCCCGCGACGGGCACCTGCCACGGACCCTGGCCGCGGTGCACCCCCGGTCCGGGGTGCCGCACCACGCCGAACTCGCCGTCGGCGCGGTCGTCGCCGTCCTCGCCGCCACCGCCGACCTGCGCGGGGCGATCGGCTTCTCCTCCTTCGGCGTCCTCGCCTACTACGCGGTCGCCAACGCCTCCGCCTGGACCCTCGGCCCCGGCGCCCGGCGCGCCGTACCCGCCCTCGGCCTGCTCGGCTGCCTCGTCCTGGCCTTCGCCCTGCCCTGGACCTCCGTCGCCGCGGGCGCGGCCGTCCTGGCCATCGGCGCGGCGGTGTACGCGGCACGCTCCCGGGGCTCCCGGCGCGCCTGACGCGGGTCGCCCGGGCGAGGGGCGTTGCCCGACCGAGATCCATCCGCAACGGCCCCGATGCCACCCGTCCGCGGTCTCCTGCGTCACAGTCGCAGAAGGCGCAGGGGGCGCCCACGGGGGAGGGCAGGGCAGGTGACGCTGATGCGGCGGATCATGGCGGCGGTACTGGCGACGGTGGCCGCCGGAGCGGTACTGACGGGTTGCGGCGCCAACGCGGACCGGGAAAGCGGCGACCGCGCGCAGCGGCCCGGGCCCGTGCGGGGCGCGGACGAGGGCCCCAAGGACGGCTCCGAGTGGAACGGGCAGGGCACGCACGAGGACGGGGGCCCGGAGCTGGCGCCCGACGCGTCGCGGCTGTCGACCTTCGCCCTGGACGTCGACACCGCCTCCTACGGCTACGCCAAGCGGCGGCTCGACCAGGGTTTCCTGCCCTCCCCGAAGGACGTGCGCCACGAGGAGTTCGTCAACAGCTTCCGCCAGGACTACCCCGCACCCAGGGGCGACGGCTTCTCCGTCACCGTCGACGGCGCCCGCATCGGCGACGAGGAGGGCTGGTCCCTCCTGCGCGTCGGCCTCGCCACCCGCCCCGCGGACGAGGCGAACAGGCCGCCGGCCGTGCTCACCTTCGTCGTGGACGTCTCCGGCTCCATGGGCGACCCGGGCCGCCTCGACCTCGTCCAGAAGGCGCTGCGCGCCGCGGTCGGCGAGCTGCGGGACGACGACTCCCTCGCCGTCGTGACCTTCAGCGACCACGCGCGGGTCGCCCTGCCGGCCACCCGGCTCGGGGCCGCGGACGCCCGGAAGCACGCCCTGTCCGTCGTCGACCGCCTCGCACCGGAGGACTCCACCAACCTGGAGGCGGGTCTGCTCACCGGCTACGACGTTGCCCTGGAGAGCGCCCGGCGCGGGGCCACCAACCGGGTCGTACTGCTCTCCGACGCCCTCGCCAACACCGGGGAGACCGACCCCGACGCCCTCCTGGAGCGGATCGACCGGGCCCGCTCACGGCACGGCATCGCGCTCTTCGGCGTCGGCGTCGGCAGCGAGTACGGCGACGAACTGATGGAACGGCTGGTCGACAAGGGCGACGGCCACACCTCGTACGTCTCGACCCCGGCCGAGGCCCGCGCCCTGTTCGTGGACCGACTGCCCGTCAACATCGGCCTGCGCGCCCGCGACGCCAAGGCCCAGATCTCCTTCGACCCGCGCACCGTCGACCGCTACCGCCTGATCGGCTTCGAGAACCGCGCCGTCGCCGACGAGGACTTCCGCGACGACCGCGTCGACGGCGGCGAGGTCGGCCCCGGCCACACCGTCACCGCGCTCTACGCCGTGCGGCTGAAGGCGGGCGCCCGGGGCCACGTCGCCACGGCCACCGTGCGCTGGCTCGACCCGCACGACCGCTCCCCGCACGAGGCCGCGGGCGCCGTCGAGGCGGACCGGCTCGCCGGCCGCCTGTGGGACTCCGGCACGTCCCCGCGGCTCCGCGTGGACGCGGTCGCCGCGTACTTCGCCGACGCGCTGCGCACCTACGACACCGGTGACGGGCAACTGCCCGGCGCCCCCGGCCTCGCCGAGCTCGGCGACCGCGCGCACGCCCTGGCCGCGACCACCGAGGACCCGGCCGTACGCGACCTGGCGGAAGCCGTCGACAGCGCGTACGCGCTGCGCGCGGGCTGATGGAGTATCAGTGGAGACATGGCAGAAGAGAAGGAACCCGAACCCGAGCTCGACGCCCGTCACAGCAGCGCCGGCGCGACCCCCACGACCTGGCACGACGCCCGCGGACACCTGGCGGGCGCCGAGATCTACTGGCTGACCACCGTCCGACCGGACGGCCGCCCCCACGTCACCCCGTTGATCGGGGTCTGGCTCGACGACGCGCTGCACTTCTGCACCGGCGCCGACGAGCGCAAGGCAGGGAACCTCGACCGCAACCCCCGGGTCGTCCTCACCACCGGCAACAACGCGCTCGGCGAGGGCCTGGACATCGTGCTGGAGGGCAGGGCGGCGCGTGTGCGCAGTGACAAGCAACTGCGCCGGATCGCGGAG
Source organism: Streptomyces sp. PA03-3a (assembly GCF_033792735.1). Lineage (NCBI taxonomy): Bacteria > Bacillati > Actinomycetota > Actinomycetes > Kitasatosporales > Streptomycetaceae > Streptomyces > Streptomyces sp. PA03-3a. Next base: position 171,547 of record NZ_JARAVM010000012.1, on the reverse strand, counting down.
GCGTACGAGAGCAAGTACGGCTCCGAATGGCACTTCGACGTACGCGACCAGGTCTTCGTCGGCGACGGCCACGAAGCCCTGGTCTACGAGGTGGAACCCACCACGGCCTTCGCCTACGCCCGCGGCACCACCTACAGCCAGACCCGCTGGCTGTTCTAGGTGAACCCGGGGGACGCGGCCCGTAGGCGCCTGTGGCCTGTCGTCGGGTGCGGGTTCGTCTCGCGCCCCGCGTGCGCGAAGCGGGCGGCTGCGGAGGGGAGGGCGGGTGCGCCCGCCGTTGCCGGCCTCTGCGGGTGATTCGGGGTGCTGTCGAGCGGTCGGCGGGAGATCAGGCCCTGCTTCGCCGGGGTACCGAGCGGGGGGCATCAAGCTCGCCTTCACCGGCATGGACGTCGGAACAGGGCCCGATCTCGGGAAGCACCCGCGGACGCCGGTCACGGCGGGCGCGCAGACCGGCACCACCGGAAACGCGAACCGCTCCGGAGCCTGAACCCCGGCCGCCCGCCACCCGCACCGCGTCGAGGGGAGAGCCGCCACCCACCCTCCGGTCCGCAGGCCGCCGCTCTGCGCCCCGAAGGGCGCGGGACGGCGGGAGAGCCGAACACAGGCACCGGAGGGCGCCGTCACCCGCGGGAACGCCTGGACGAGCCCGGGCCGGCCGGGCCGTGGAAGGCGGCGCGGTCGGCTGCGGCGGTCCCGCGGGCCCAGCCCTCGTGGTCGCGGCCCCTGAGGCGCTGCGTGCGGGTCTCGGGGAACATCGCGTCCGCGGCGCGGCCGACGGCGACCTCGCGGGCGGCCAGCGCGGGGAGGACCTCCGTGGCTCCGGTGGCCTGCGCGGCCTCCTCCGTCGCGTCGCGTGAGGCGGAGGCCAGGCGCTCGCCGACGCGGCCCGCGTAGGCGATGAGGAAGGACTCGCGGAAGTCCCGCGACAGGTCGCCGCCCCTGCCGCCCTTGCGGCGCGGGCGAGGCGCGGCCGGTTCCGGGGCGCCGCCGCCGCGCATGGCCGCCTCGGCCTGCACCAGCAGCGACGTGTACAGCACCTCCACGGCCTCCAGGTCGGCCTCCCAGCCCACGACCGTCGAGAAGCCGAACTCCGCCGACCACACGGCACGGCAGCGGTTCGCCTCCGCGACCGCGTCCAGCAGCAGGGCCTTCGGCGCCTCGTACGGGCGGTCCACGCCGATCCGCCGCGCGCCCGGGCCGCCGCCCGGCGCCGTACCCGCGACCAGCGCCTCGTCCACGCTGTGCCGCGCCATCAGGTGCTGGGCCTTCGCGCTCAGCGCCTCCGCCTCCTCCGGGAAGGCCGTGGACTCGGCCTTCGCCAGCAGCGCCCTGATCCGCCGCAGCATCGGGTGCCCCGTACCGGCAGACGCCGCCGGGGGCGCGGCCAGCGGGGTGATGCCGGGCAGCCGCCCCAGCAGGCGGACGAGTTCCAGCACGGCCGTCGCCACCGCGAAGCGGTCCAGCCGCTCCGCCGCCCCGTACGCCGTCAGGAGGCCCGCCGGGTCGCCGCCGTCCGCGCTCAGCCGGCCGGCGAGCCGCACGTGCTCGGGGCGCAGTTCACGGCGCACCATCCGCAGCACGTCCGCGTCCTGCCAGCCGCGCGCCCGGCAGCCCCGCAGCAGTCCGCCCACGGCGGTCACCACCGCCCGGCCGACCTCGTCCCAGCCGGCCTCCGCCGCCGCCATGGCCGACGCCCCGGCGTCCAGCGCCATCTCGACGTCCCCCTCCGCCGCCCCCAGAGCGCCGGAGAACGCCGCCTCGACCACCGTCATCGCATCTCGCACGGGGTTCAGGATCGCACCGACACGCCGCGTACGGAGTACGGTGCCCACCCGCCCGCGCGGACCGGGCCGGGGTGTGGAGCCGTGAGCACCGACAGCGGGCGCGCGGGCTGGGACATCCGCACGGCCGGACGCGCACGACGCCGCACGAAGGGCCCTGCTGCTGCCGGGCGCCCTGTGCACGGCCGAGCTCCTCGGCGTAGGCCGCCGGACACCCAAGACGCGGGCAGCGAAGGCCATGAACTGAGTGCGCACCGCGCCGATCCATTGCTCGGCCTGCCGCAACCGGGCCCGCTCGCTCCTCGCCGCGGCGTGCGGGACGTGGTGCCGGGCCGTGGACGCGGGCGCGTCCCCCGGGTGTGAACACGCCCTCACCGCGACGAACCGGACGCCGCGCGACCGGGCCGGTCATCCACCGGTCGCCCACCGGTCGTCCGGCGGACATCCGGTGATGGGACCGTGCGGACGTGACTCGCACGATGGCTCTCGGACTGGCCGGTACCGCCGCGCTGGCGGCCGGCGGCAGCGCCGCGGGGGCGCTGCCGGTACGGGACGGCATCGCGCTGCCGCACGGCGAGGCGGCGGCCGGGCTGCTGGTGGCGTACTTCGGCCTCGGCCTGCTCGTCGCGGCGTGGTGGCGGCTCGGCCGGCTGGTGCGCGGGCCCCGGCCGCCGTCGATCCGCGCCCTGCTGACGACCTTCGCCGTGTGGGCGGCGCCCCTGCTCCTGGCGCCGCCGCTGTTCAGCAGGGACGTCTACAGCTACCTGGCGCAGGGCGCGATGGTGAACGCGGGCATCGACGTCTACACGCACGGGCCGAGCGTGCTCGGGGGCACGGCGGCCGCCGAGGTGCCGGCGATCTGGCGGAACAGCCCCGCGCCGTACGGGCCCGCCTTCCTGGCACTGGCACGCTACGGAGCACACGCCGGGGTCGTCGGGATGCGGGCGCTGGCCCTGCTGGGCGTGGCCCTGTTCGCGACCCTGCTGCCGCGGCTCGCACGGCGCTGCGGCGCGGACCCTGCCGCCGCCGTGTGGCTCGGGGCGCTCAACCCCCTGGTGCTGCTGCACCTGGTGGCGGGGGCGCACAACGACGCCGTCATGCTCGGCCTGCTCGGTGCGGGCCTGGGCGCGGCGCTGGCCCGCCGTCCGATACCGGCCGCCGCGCTGGTGACCCTGGCCGCCCTGGTCAAGGCACCCGCCGCCCTCGGACTGCTCGTCGTGGCGAGCCTGTGGGCGGAACAACTGCAGGGCCGCTGGCGCCTGGCGCGCGCCGGGGCGGCCACGGCGGCGGTCGCCGGCGCGGCCACCGTGGCGGTCACCGCCGTCACCGGCGTCGGCTACGGCTGGATCGGCGCGCTGACCACGCCCGCCTCCGCCTCCAACTGGTCCCTGGTCAACGTCCTGGGCCGGTTCATCGGCACCCCGGACGTCTGGCGGCTGCTCGGCATGGCCGCCGCCGCGCTCGTCATCGCCGCCGTGTGGCTCTTCCGCGAGCGGCTCGGGCCGGTGTACGCCCTCGGCATCAGCCTGCTCGCGGTGGCGCTGCTGGGCCCGGCGATCCGCCCCTGGTACCTGCTGTGGGGGCTCGTTCCGCTCGCCGTCGCCGCGCCCGACGGCCGGGTGCGGCGGCTCGCCGCGCTCGCCAGCGCGGTGCTGGCCCTCGCGGTGCTGCCCAGCGGGTTCGCCGCCACGCCCCGTCAGATCGCCCTGGCGGCCACCGGTGCGGCCCTCGCGCTGCTGCCGCTCGCCGCGATACGGCTGGTCCGGCTCGTCCGTCCCGCGCTCGCCTCATGAGGCGGATCGTGACGGCGGCCGCCGCCGTGGCCGCGACCGCGCTGTTCCTGGCGACCGTGCCGCTGCACCGGCACTGGTTCGACCTCGGCGTCTACTGGGGCACCGTCAACGCCTGGGTGCACGAAGGCGTCGGTGTCTACGACTACCTCAGCCCCGGCACCGCGTACGGCTTCACCTACCCGCCGTTCGCCGCGCTGTGCATGCTGCCGCTGACCCTGCTGACCTGGCCCGCGGCCGTCGTCCTCGCGGCCGCGGTCAACATCTGCGCGGCGGCGGCCGTCCTGTGGTGGACGGTGTGGCCGATCGTGCGCCGCGAGGGCTGGACCCCCTGGTACGCGATGGTGCTGGCCGGGTGTCTGATGTCGCTGCTGGAACCGGTCCACGACACCTTCACCTTCGGGCAGGTCAACCTCGTCCTGCTCGCCCTGGTGCTCGCCGACACCGAACTGCTGCGCCGCGGCAGCCGCTGGGCCGGCTGCGCGATCGGCCTCGCCGCCGCCGTGAAACTGACGCCCGCGCTGTTCATCGGCTGGCTGCTGCTCGCCGGGCACCGCCGCGCCGGGCTCGCCGCGACCGCCACGGCGGCCGGGGCGACCCTGCTGGCGGCGGCCGTCGCGCCCGGCGCGTCCCGCGACTTCTGGACCCGGGCGATGTGGGACACCGACCGCGTCGGCTCGCTGTCGTATGCCTCCAACCAGTCGCTGCGCGGCACCTTCGCCCGGCTCGACGCCCCCACGTGGGTGTGGGCGGTGGCCGTCGTCGCGGTGCTCGCGGTGTGGGTGTACAGGGTCCGCGGGACCGACGTGGTGACGGGCGCCGCCCTCACGGGTGTGACGGCCTGTCTGGTCAGCCCGGTGACCTGGGTGCACCACCTGGTGTGGCTGATCCCCGCGCTGGCGGCGCTGGCCGGCAGGGCGCTGCGGCTGCGGACCCGCGGACTGGTGGTCGCGGCGATCGGCAGTTACGTCCTGCTCTGCAGCAGCCTCGTGTGGCTGTGGCGGGACGACCCCGGCACCGGCGGCGTGGGCGCCCTCGTGGGCGGCAGCGCCTACGTGTGGATCGGTCTGGGGATGCTCGTCGCACCCCGGCCCGGATGGCGTACCAGGGCGCGCCCGCGTCCGATCCTGGCTGACAGGGTGGGGGAGAGGGCCGGCTGACGGCCCGTCGGCCGTGCTGTCCGCCGAGCCCCCGAGGAGATCGACGCATGCGTGTGTCCCTGCGCCGGACGTTCGCCGCAGTGCTCATGACCGCCGTCCCCGCGCTGGCCGCCCTCCCCACGCCGTCCCCCGCGCAGGCGCACTCCCCCGCCGCCCTGGCACCCCTGCTCGGCGTGGGCGCGCCGAACTCCATCCCCGGCCGCTACATCGTCACCCTCACCCCGGGCAGCGACCCCTCCTCCGTCGCGAGCGCGGCCGGGATCACCCCGGCCCATGTCTACGACCGGGTGATGCGGGGCTTCGCCGCCCCGCTCACCGGACGGCAACTGGCGCGGGTGAGGGCCCTGCCCTCGGTGCGCGGTGTGGAGCAGGACACCACCGTCACCCTGCCCGCGGAGGACCGCGTGCCGGTCGCGACCGGCCGCCGTCTGCCGATCGGCGCGCCCCCGGCCGGCACCGGGCGCTTCTGGGGCCTGGAGCGGGTGAACAACCGCGCACCGGCCACCCACGGCTTCACCGTACGGGCGACCGGCGCCAAGGTCACCGCGTACATCATCGACAGCGGCATCGACTTCACCCACCCCGAGTTCGGCGGCCGCGCCAAGCCCGGCATCGACGAGATGGAGGACGACCGGAACGCCGCGGACTGCGCCGGCCACGGCACGCACGTCGCCGGCACGGTGGGCGGGGCGCACACGGGGGTCGCCCGCGCCGTCTCGCTGGTCTCCGTGCGGGTGCTGGACTGCGAGGCACGCGGCCCGAACTCCGGGATCATCGCCGGGATCAACTGGGTGGCCGAGCACGCGGCACGGCCCGCCGTGGCCAACATCTCGCTGGGCGGGCTGTACTCCCCGACGATGAACGAGAGCCTGGACGCACTGGCCCGCTCCGGGGTCTTCCCGGTCGTCGCGGCCGGCAACGACGACGTCAGCTCCTGCGTCATCTCCCCGGCGAGCGCCACGGAGGCCTTCACCGTCGCCGCGACCGACCGCGCCGACCACCGGGCGCCCTTCAGCAACTTCGGCAGCTGCGTCAACCTGAACGCGCCCGGCGTCGACATCGCCTCCGCCTTCCCCAACGGGCTGTACGCGATCATGAGCGGCACCTCGATGGCCGCCCCCCACGTCACCGGTATCGCCGCGCTCTACAAGGACACCTACGGGGACGCCGGCTTCGAGGTGCTGAAGAAGTGGCTGCTCGACCACGCCACCCGCTCCGCCGTCGCCGAACCATGGGGCACCCCGCAGCTGGTGGCGTTCACCGGCGACCTCTGAACGGCGGCGCCGGGCGCGCCGGCTTCGTCCGCCGTCCTCCTCAGGTGAGTTCGCGCGCGAAGTGCAGCGCCGTGATCGCCATGCGGTGTGCGTGGTAGAAGCGGTGCGCCCCGTGGTTGGCGACGCCGGCGTCCAGTTCCAGCCGCTCGCAGCCCACCGCCCGGGCCCTGGTCTCCAGCTCCGCCAGCAACCGCGTGCCCACCCCGGCGCCCCGCGCGTCCAGCGCCGTGACCATGTCGTCGACGAGCAGCGTCCGCCCTCTGCTGGTGGTCAGCACCCGGTGCGTGGCCACCCCCAGGTAACGCTCCCGAGCGTCCAGAGCCGCCGTGAAGACCACGCCCTGATCGTGCGCCTCCGCGGCGAACGCCGCGAACCCGTCGGCGGTCAGCGCGGGCCTCAACGCCCTGATCAACGGGCCTACTTCAGCGGTCATGGCCGGGTCACCAGGCTTCACGTCCACGAACGTCAGTTCCATGGCGTGATCCTAGGAGGCGCCAGCTCCCGCCGCCCTCCGGTACGGATCGACTTCCCCCGGCGTTCAGGCGAGTCGTACTCCATGCGACGAGAACGTGGCACGTTAGCCGGTTGGGCCACCCGTGACGCGGGAATCCTCAACGCCACGGTGGCGAATGTCCCGGTCTGGTAAGAAACGACCGTGGATCATCGCGTCTCGAGCGATGGTCCCGGGCTCACACGCTGGGAGAGATCGACATGCTGAAGCCCACTTGCTCCTGTGACAAGCACCCGGCCGAGGGAGAGCCCCCGGCCGGCACGAACCCCGGCCCCCGTTCCGCCGACGGCCCCGGCGCGGACGGCCCGGCCGCCTCCCCCGTCGACGATGCCTTGGCGCCCGGAGCCATCGGCGCCCTCGCGCCGTCCCGCTGACGGACGGCACGAGGGCGTCGAGCCTACGGGCGGCCCCATGGGGACGTCAGCTCTCCAGCTGCTCCCACCACCAGGAGATCGCCGGGAGCTCCACCGGGGCGTCGCTGCCGGACATCGGCGCCGGCGCCCAGGTGGTCGGCAGGTACGCCGGGTCCTCGGGGTTGAGGTAGCGCTCGCAGGTCGTGCCCCATTCGAGGTTCGCCCGGACCCAGTGCCCGAGCGAGGTCACGTACCGCTGCAGCTCGGGTGAGGCGGTACGGCGCACCTGCGCGCTCAACGCCGTGAAAAGGACCATGATCTGGTCGCGCAGGAACATCCCCTCGGACACCATTCCCTGGACGGGCTTGCCCGCGGCGTGCGCGAGGACGTCGAGCAAATTCTGGTTGTCGCCGTCGCGCACGTGCTCCTTGCGGTACGACAGGATGTCGTTGTCCCAGCCGGCCAGCAGGCAGGTCGCCTCGGTCAGCGCACGGACGTCGGGGCGCTCCAGCTCGGCCGGCGGCAGTTCGTACCCCTCCGCGATGTCGAGCATCATGACGCTGACCTTCATCGCGCCGTTGTGGATGCGCAGGAGAGCATACGTGTCGAGGTCGGGCGTGACCCGCTCGACGCGGTTGGCGGCCTCCCACACCTGGCTGAAGAAGTACATGCGCATGGCATCGGTCCAGCGACCCAACTGGACGGGGGTCGCCACCCGGCCCAGGCGCAGCCGCAGGTCCAGGAAGGCGGCCTCGAAGGAGTGGTAGGGACTGTCCGGGGACAGCGGAGGTTCGGGGGCCTCCAGGATGCGCAGCAGCCGGATCAGCACGCGGCTCAGTTCGCCGGGATCGTGCCCGAGTCGCCCCTCGTCGCAGTGCGCGTCGTCGAAGGCGAACAGCCACATACCGATGTCGGACGATATCTGCGTCGCCTCCCGGGTTCCGAAGGGCGAGGTGAGTGCGGCGAGCCGGCCCGCGCCGACGTGCTCCAGGCGCTGGCGCTGGGACTCGTCCTCGTAGAGACCGAACCGCCGGAGCCACTCGTTGGTGGTCTGGTCGAAGAGGTCCGCCAAGGGGTGCCTGGCGGGTGCGATCGGGCAGTAGAAGGGCGCCAGTTGGAGAGCGGGCACAGTGGTCACGGACATGCTCCTTCGAGCTTGGGGGAGGGCGGGCCAGGCCCGGGCCACCCTCCGCACTGCGTTGCCATGAACTCGCCAAATCACAAAGGGCGACACCCGGCCTCGCCACCGACGGGCACCGGCCGGGGGGCGGGAGGACGCCGCAGCGGAACGACGGGCCCACGCTCCACCGGCAATCACCTCTCAGCTGTCACGACCGTCCCACCTGTGACGCCCCGCACGGGTGGCGGAAATCGAACACAAGTGGATCATTCAACTGACAATTACTCCGGCATATGGCGGAGCAGTCAAGAGACCAAAACGCGTCACCTCAGCGACAGTTGACGCGCATTCCGGTTGTGTTCACGAGCGAGGTGTGTGCGCCCGATGCACGACCTTGGCCGAACCAGCCACGAAGGCCGTACGGCACGGAGGGCGCACGAACAGGCGCACGGGCGCATTCGCCCGTGCGCCCGTCATGAACCGGTCACACAGTGAGACAGAGTGCGGGTGTTACCGCCGCCGCAGTCGCGCGGCCAGCGTGCGCCACCAGGAACGGCGCGGCGCGGGAACCGCGGCCGCGGCCCACGGGGTGGTGTACTCCGGCCCTGCCGCGGGCGGCAGTTCCGCGCCCACCGTGGGCGCCTGCTGCGAAGGCCGCGGGCGGGTCGGCGTCTGCGGGATGCGGGGCTCCTCGCGCACCTGCGTCTCACGCGGCGCGGCCTCCTGGTCCCCGAGGGGCTTGGCCGGGCTGAATTCCGCGGGCAGCGCGACCAGGTGGCGCGTCATCCACGCCGAGCTCGACTCCAGCTCCTCCTCCGGCACGGCCAGCCGCAGGTCGGGCAGGCGCATCAGCAGCGTGTCGATGCCCGTGTCCACGATGGCGCGGGCGATGTCCCGCCCGGGGCACTCGTGCGGACCGCTGCTGAAGGCGAGGTGCGAACGGTTGCCGAACACCGGCGTGCTCAGGTCCGGGCGGACGCGCGGGTCCACGTTCCCCGCAGCGATGCCCAGCATGATCATGTCGCCTTCCTTGATCTTCTGCCCGGCCAGCTCGGTGTCACCGGCCGCCCACCGACCGGGGAAGGCCGCCATCGGCGGCTCGTCCCACAGCACCTGCTCCAGGGCGTCGGGCAGCGTCATGTGCCCGCCGGACAGGTGGGCACGGAAGCGGGGGTCGGTCAGCACCATCTTCAGCGCGCTCGAGATGAAGTTGACCGTGGGCTCGTTGGCGGCCACGAGGAGCAGCCGCAGGTGCTCCGCGATCTCGTCGTCGGTGAGCTCGGCGTCGTCGCGCACGAGCCACGAGGTCAGGTCGCCGCCGGGGTCCGAGCGCTTGCGCCGCACGAGCTGCTGGCAGGTCGCCAGGACGTAGTCGTTGCTGGCCAGGGCGGTCTCGGTGCCCCGCATCAGGTCACGGGCCGCCTCCACCAGCTTCGGCCCGTACTCCTCGGGCATGCCCAGCAGCTGGGTCATGACCAGCACCGGCAGCTGCTCGGCGAACTGGGTCACCAGCTCCGCCTCGCCGGACTGGCAGAACTCGTCGACCAGCTGGTTGGAGAAGCGGATGATGTGCTGGCGGATACCCCGGCGGTTGAGGCGACCCATGCTGGTCGTCACCGCTCCGCGCAGCCGCTCGTGCTCCGCGCCGTCGGCGAAGACGCACAGCGGCTGCCAGGCGACCATCGGCAGCAGCGGCGAGTCCATGGCGACGTTTCCCTCACGGAAGTGCCGCCAGATGCGGGAGTCCCGGGAGAACCGCGAGGGATTCCGCATGGCCTCGAGGTTCTCGTGGTGCCCAAGGATGATCCAGGCATCCAGGTCACCGTGCACGAGCACGGGGGCCACGGGCCCGTACTCGGCACGCAGTTTCTCGTAGAGGGCCGTGGGGTCGGCCTCGGCCTCGGGGCCGTAGAGCCTCCGCAAAGCGCCCGGGCCGAGGCCGTGGGCGGGGCATTCGGGGGGTGGGGTGGTCACGGGACGCTCCTGATCACAGGCGGGGAAGGATCACAGGGCCGATGCGGCGGCGAGGGAGTGGAGATGGCGCATGAGCGTCATCAGCACGTCACGGACGGAGCTGCGGGACCGGGCGTCGCACTCCACGAGGGGAACGTGATCCGGCAGGTCCAGGGCGGACCGCAGCTCGTCGAGCGGGTGTTCCGGCGACTCGGGGAAGGAGTTGACGGCGACGACGAACGGCGTGCCGCGCTCCTCGAGCCGCCCTATCACGTCGAAACTGACCTCGAGGCGCCGCGTGTCGACCAGCACCACCGCACCCAGCGCACCTTCGAAGAGCCCGTTCCACAGGAACCAGAAGCGCTGCTGGCCCGGTGTCCCGAAGAGGTACAGGACCAGTTCGTCGTTGATGCTGATGCGGCCGAAGTCCATGGCCACCGTGGTGGCCGTCTTGCGTTCCACGCCGACGATGTCGTCCACGCCCACGCCGGCCTGGGTCATCGTCTCCTCGGTCGAGAGCGGCCGGATCTCACTGACAGATCCGACCAGGGTCGTCTTGCCGACCCCGAAGCCCCCGACAATGACTATCTTGACCGCGGCGGCTGCCGATTCCGGCAGAGCGTCCTCACTCCGCGGCCCCCTGACGCCGATCGCGTCAGAGCCTTTCAAGTCCATGCATCACCGCCTCAATCAATGCAGCGTCGGGAAGAAGTGCGGGCGCGATGGGCGGTCGTGCCTCCACCCGCTTGTCGGCCAGCAGATCCGCGAGAAGAACGGTCACCACGCTGACCGGGAGGTTCAGGTACGCGGATATCTCGGCGACGGACAGGGGAGAGGTGCACAGCCGCAGGATCGCGGCCTGTTCGGGCGCCATGCCCGGGGGTGGCCCCGAGCGGGCCCGCACCAGGGTGACCAGGTCGATGGCGGTCTCCTCCGAGTTTCCGCTTCGACCCCCCGTCACCACGTAGAGCCGCTCGGGGTTTCCGTTGTCCCACTCCTCCGCAGGTCCGTCGCTCATACGGCCTGCCCGTCCCGGCGCGGAGGACTGGTCAGGTGTGCGCCGATCCGCGCGACCAGGTCCCGCATCCGATTGCCCATGAGCCCGGCGTCGACGCCCTCGTCGGCGAGGACCGCGAGATACGCACCCGCGCCGGCGGCCATGAGGTAGAAGAAGCCGCCCTCCACCTCGATGACGACCAGCCGCATCCGTCCGTCGCCGTGCGGGAACTCACCGGCGATGGCCGCCGCGAGGCTCTGCAGACCCGCGCAGGCCGCGGCCAGGCGGTCGGCCGCATCCGTGTCGCCACCGTACTGGGCCATGCGCAGGCCGTCCGAGGACAGCACCACGACGTGCCGGGTCTCGGGGACGCCCGTCGCCAGGTCCTTGAGCATCCAGTCCATGTTGGCCCGCTGCTGAATCACGGCTACTCACCCTTATCTAACGTCTCGTCACTGTTGCTGTCAGAGGAGGTGGCAGTGCTCTCACCGGACACGGCGCTGGTGAAGGCGGCCAGCCACATGCCCGGTTGCACAGGATCCTTGCCCGGCTTCGGGCCCGACGTGGCAGTGACCGAGCCGTCGGCGGGCACGGCACCCACCCGTGCACCGGGGGCGGGACGCGGGGCCGGAGTGCGCCGCCGCCGCTGGGGGAGCCCGTTCACGTTCCTCTCGTGCACGACCGGTACGTCGTCCTCCGCCCAGACGGCGGCGGGTGGGGACGGCCGGGGACCCGTGACGGCGTCCGCCGCGGCGGACGTCCCGGGCACGGGTGCCGTCCGGGGGTCGGAGGCGCGCTGGTCCGGAACCACGGGCCGGGGGCCCGAGACGGAGCCGATGCCGTGCGCGAGGCCCGTGGCGTTCGCCACTGTGGTGATGACGTCCTGCGGGACGATCACCACGGCGCGCACCCCGCCGTAGGCGGAGGAGCGCAGGGACACCTGGAAGTTCCAGGTCGCCGCGAGGCGCCCGACCACCGCGAGGCCGAGGCGGGGGGTCTCGCCCAGGTCGCCCAGGTCGAAGCCGGCCTGGGCCTCCGCCAGGGCCCGCTCGGCACGGGTGCGGGACTCCTCGCTGAGGCCGACGCCGCCGTCCTCGATCTCGATGGCGATGCCGGACTGCACCTCGACGGCGGTGAGATGGACCCTCGTGTGCGGCGGCGAGTAGCGGGTGGCGTTGTCCAGAAGTTCGGCGATCGCGTGGATCAGCGGCTCGACCGCGGGTCCTACGACGGCCACCTCCGTCACGGAGTGCAGCTCCACGCGGGTGTAGTCGGTGATGCGCGACATGGCGCCGCGCAGCACGCTGAACAGGGGTACGGCCCGTCGCCACTGGCGTCCGGGGCGGGCGCCGCCGAGGACGGCGATGCTGTCCGCAAGCCGGCCGATGAGGGCGGTGCCGTGGTCGAGCTTGAGCAGGTCCCCGAAGACCTCGGGGGTGCGGCCGTGCCGGTCCTCCATCTCCCGCAGGTCACTGGCCTGCTGGTGGACGATGGCCTGCACGCGCCGGGCGATGTTGACGAAGGCCCGCTGCGAGGACTCGCGGACGTCCTCCTCCGCGGAGACGGCCTCCAGCACCGAGTGCAGCATCCGCTGGTGTGCGCGCTGGAATCCGGGTGTGAGGCCCTCGGCGTCCTCGTCGATGTCCTTGAGCACATCGGCGACGAACTCGCCTCGCTGCAGCCGCGCCACCGCGTTCGGCAGCTGCTCCCGGGCGAGCCGTTCGGTCTCCGCCTCCTGGCGGGACAGCCGGAACTGCAGCTCTTCCTCACGCCGTACGAGCTGCTCACGCAGCGCCCGTACGGCAGTGCCCCTTCGGGCGGTTTCGGCACCAAGGACGGCCACGGCCACCGTGGCGGTCAGACCGCACCACAGCACCGCCTCCCGGGCGCCCGACGGGACGGTCCATACGGCCACGGCGGTGACCGCCGCGACTATGCCGACCGGCAATAACCACGCGGACGTGGCCGTGGGCCGGCGGTCTCCGGGGGACGATCCAGCACGAACCATCAGCATCCTCAGGTGATCGCTAGTCATGGAACGAACACAGCACGAGCAGGCGGAGTCCGGCCTCAGCGGCTGGCAATCGGCCATCGGCCGGCGGGTGCGCCTGACCTGGCGTAATTGCTACAACACGCTGAGCCGCAAGTAGCATAGCCGCTTCCATTCCGTGGCTGATGCCTCCTCAAGATGCCTTTGGCACATGCCGATTGACGTATCGATACAGGTTCCACGGCGCTCGCGCAAACTCCCCGCGATCACGGATCCCACACCCGAGGGCCATCGAATCGATCATGACGGGTGACCGATATAAACTGTTTGACCAAGGATGGCTCCATCGACTCCGACGCCGGTTCCCGCACCTCGGGAGGCCCCCATGAGCGAGCAGCAACACGCCGGGCCGGCCGCCTCCGCGAGGGCCCCGGGGCGCCGCTTGCGCACGTCACGCGGCCCCGGCGGGACGCGCCCCGGCCAGGCCCCGCAAGGGCGGCGGGCGGTTCGGGCGGCGTTCGCGGACGGTGCCGGGCCTCCCGCCCAGCGGCCGGCCCCCCGAGGTCTGCCCGGGCGGTACGGCGGGGCCCCCGGGAGCAGGGCGGTGCGACAACGGCGGACGCCGTCCCGCCGCGCGCGGTGCGCCCGGACCGCGGGACCCGGGAGGCGCGCAAAAATTCGCTTCACCCGGAAGAGTGACGGGTACTTGCGCGCGGCGCCTCCAGGGAGCAATGTCACGCGCGCGGGGAGCGGGGACGTCCGATGACGGCCCGCGAACTGCAGGGGCTCGCCGCGATCGTCACCGGCGGCGCCACCGGGATCGGGCTCGCCACGGCGGAGACTCTGGCGGCGCGCGGCGCACGGGTCGCCGTGCTGGACCAGGCCCCCGGCCGGGCACCGGGGCACGTGCACGCACTCGCCGCCGACATGGCCGACGACACGTCCGTGCGCTGGGCGGTCGGCCGGGCCGTGGAGGACCTGGGCGGACTGGACATCCTGGTCAACAACGCGGGGACCGGGGCCGTCGGCACCGTGGAGGAGAACCCGGACGGCGAGTGGCGCCGGGTGCTGGAGGTCAACCTCCTCGGCGTGGTCCGGGCGAGCCGGGCGGCGCTGCCGTTCCTGCGCCGCTCCCCGTACGCGTCGATCGTCAACATCTCCTCGGTCACCGCCACCGCCGGGCTCCCCCGCCAGGCGCTGTACGCGGCGAGCGAGGGCGCCGTCCTCGCGCTCACCCTGGCGATGGCCGCCGACCACCTGGCGGAGGGCGTCCGGGTCAACTGCGTCACCCCCGGCACCGTCGACACGCCCTGGGTGGAGCGGCTGATCGCGTCCGCCCCCGACCCGGCGGCCGAGCGGGCCGCCCTCCAGGCACGCCAGCCCAGCGGGCGTCTGGTCACCGCCCAGCAGGTCGCCGACGCCGTCGCCTACCTCGCCGGGCCCGCGGCCGCCGCGGTCACCGGCACCGCGCTCCCGGTCGACGGCGGCCTGCACGCGCTGCGCCCCACGCCTCCCCTCCCTCCGGAGCGGCTGCCCTGAGCGGCGCGGGGGCAGGGGCAGGGGCATGGCCGCACCGGCTCCCGCGCGAGGAGCCCCCGCGGACGGGACGTCCTAGCATGGGAGACACGTATCCGCGGACATGGGACGCCCCAGATGGTCACGCCGGAGAGAGGCGCGGCGGCGCCGGCGAAGGCGCCGTTCGACCTCGCCTACGCCGCGTCCGCGCTGATCGACGGCATGGGCACGATCGTCGGCTGGACGGCCGCCGCGGAGCACCTGCTGGGCTATCCGCCCGCGGAGGCGCTGCACCGCCCCGCCACGCTGCTGCTCGCCTCACCCGAGCAGGCCGCCGAGGCGGTGGAGCTGGCCGCCCAGTGGCGCGACCACGACATCTGGGGCGGTCTGGTGGCCGCCCGGCACCGTGACGGACGGCGGATCGAGGTGGGCCTGCGAGTGTCCGCCCTGACGGCGCCCGACGGGCAGGAGCGCTGGCTGGTGTCGGCCATCGACCTGGCCAAGACCCCGTCCTGGGCGGTGAGCAGTGCCATCCTGGAGGGCTTCCTCACCCGCTCCCCGATCGGCATGGCCGTGCTCAGCCCCGACCTGCGGTACGTGTGGCTCAACGACACCCTGGAGCACTTCGGCGGCGTGCCGCGCGAGCGCCGCATCGGGATGCGCCTGGCCGACGCCCTGCCCGGAATGGACACCGGGGCCATGGAGGCCGTCATGCGCGAGGTGCTGCTGACCGGTGAGCCGGCGATCGACCACGAGTTCCAGGGCTGGACGCTCGCCTCCCCCTACCACGAGCGGTCCTTCTCCACCTCCTTCTACCGCATAAACGACGCCGAGGGCAGGTCGATGGGCATCTGCTACATGGCCATGGACGTCACCGACCGGTGGCGCGCCCGGGCCAGGCTCGCACTGCTCAACGAGGCCGGGGCGTGCATCGGCAGCACCCTGGACGTCACCCGCACCGCCCAGGAACTGGCGGACGTGTCCGTCCCGCGGCTCGCCGACTTCGTCACCGTCGACCTGCTGGAACCGGTGCTGCGCGGCGGCGAGCCGCCGTCCGGCGGCGGGCTCGGCGGGGTGCCGCTGTGCCGTGCGGGGATGCGCTCGGTGAACCCGGGCACCCCCGAGTCGATCGTCGCGCCCGGCGAGCGGATCAAAGCCGGCGACACCTCCCCTCATGTGCGCTGCATGACCACCGGCCGGTCCGAGGTGGAGGGCGACATCGCCATCGACCGGGCGTCCTGGCTCACCGACGACCCGGCCCGGGCGGCCAAGATCCGCGAGTTCGGGATGCGGTCGGTGATGTGGGTGCCGTTGCGGGCCCGGGGCACCGTCCTCGGCGTGGTGACCTTCATCCGGCACCGCCGCCCCGACCCCTTCGAGCAGGACGACCTGCTGCTCGCGGAGGAACTCGTGGCCCGCGCCGCGGTGTGCGTGGACAACGCCCGGCGCTGGACCCGCGAGCACGAGGCGGCGCTCACCCTGCAGCGCAGCCTGCTGCCCCAGACGCTGCCCGGAGGCACGGCGCTGGAGGTCGCCTCCCGCTATCTGCCCACCGACATCCAGGACGGTGTGGGCGGCGACTGGTTCGACGTCATCCCGCTGTCCGGGGCGCGGATCGCGCTGGTGGTCGGGGACGTGGTCGGGCACGGGCTCACCGCGGCGGCCACGATGGGGCGGCTGCGTACGGCCGTCCACACCCTCGCCGACATGGACCTGCCGCCCGACGAACTGCTGGCGCACCTGGACGACCTCATCATGCGGCTCACCGAGGAGGAGAGCGCCGACCCCTCCGTGGCCGCCACCGTCACCGGCGCCACCTGCCTCTACGCGGTCTACGACCCGGTGACCCGCCGGCTGACCATGGCCCGCGCCGGGCATCCGCCGCCGGCGGTCGTCGACCCCGGCGGCCGGGTCACCTTCGCCGAACTGCCCGCGGGGCCGCCGCTCGGTCTCGGCGCCATGCCCTTCGAGTCCGCCGAACTAGAACTGGCCGAGGGCAGCGTCATCGCCCTCTACACCGACGGCCTGATCGAGACCTTCGGCGAGGACGTCGACGTCGGCCTCGACCGGCTCGCGCGCGCCCTGGCCCACCCCGAACTGCCGCTGCAGGCACTGTGCTCGGGTGTGCTGGAGCGCCTGCTGCCCGGTCCGCCCGCCGACGACGTGGCCCTGCTCGTCGCCCGTACGCACGCGTTCGCCCCGGACCGGTTCGCCGCCTGGGACCTGCCGGTCGACCCGGTGGTCGTCAGCGAGGCCCGCGCACTGGCCGGCCGCCAACTCGCCGAGTGGGGCCTGGAGGAGCTGCGGGCGACCACCGAACTGGTCGTCAGCGAGCTGGTCACCAACGCCATCCGGCATGCCTCGGGACCGATCCGGCTGCGCATGATCCGGCAGTCGGTCCTCATCTGCGAGGTCTACGACGGCAGCAACACCGTGCCGCGGCTGCGGCACGCCCGGACCACCGACGAGGGCGGCCGCGGGCTCTTCCTCATCGCCCAGCTCACCCGCCGGTGGGGCACCCGCTACACCGCCGACGGCAAGCTGATCTGGGCGGAGCAGGAGATCCCGGACATCCCCCGGGGTTGAGCCTTCGACGCGCGACCAGGGCGGTGGTGGTCGGCGAGATCGGGCGGCCCGTCGGCCCGCGCGGGCGGGGGCGGCGCGGGCCGGGGGCGTCGCGGCGGTCAGCCCTGGAACGCCGCCGCGTCCATGTACACGACCTCCCACAGGTGGCCGTCCGGGTCCTGGAAGCTGCGGCCATACATGGGGCCCTGCTCCATGGGCTCGTTCGAGGGGTGTCCGCCCGTGGCCAGGGCCGTGTCGGCCAGTTCGTCCACCCGCTCCCTCGACTCGACGCCGAGGCAGACGATGGCCTCCGTGGTCTTGGTGGCGTCGGCGACCTCCTTCTTGGTGAACTGCCGGAAGAAGGGCTCGACGAGCAGCATCGCGAAGATGCCCTCGCCGATCACCAGGCAGGCGGCGTTGTCGTCGGTGAACCGGTCGTCGAAGGAGAACCCGAGGCCCCCGAAGAACGCCTTCGACCTGGGCAGATCCTGCACGGGAAGGTTGACGAAGATCTGGGTCGACATGGTGCGCCTCGTTCCGTTCCGGGGGTTCTGTCAGTGGTCTGTGCTGAAGTAGATCCGTGGGCGCTCCGGAACTCATCGGAAGGCGGAGGAGAATCATGAGCGATCTCGCTGCACCCCCGGACGTGGCGCAGGAGCTGGAGCGGTACCGCGCGGAGCTGACCGGCTACTGCTACCGGATGCTGGGCTCGGCATTCGAGGCGGAGGACGCCGTCCAGGACACCATGGTGCGCGCCTGGCGCTCGTACGACCGCTTCGAGGGGCGCTCCAGCCTCCGCTCCTGGCTCTACCGCATCGCCACCAACGCGTGCCTGGACATCCTCGGCGGTACGGGGCGCCGCGCCCGCCCGATGGACCTGGCCTCACCGGGCGGCGCCGAGGGCCCGCTGCCCGGCACCCTGCCGGAGAGCACCTGGATCTCGCCCGCCCCCGACGGCCGCGTCCTTCCCGCGACGAGCGACCCCGCCGATCTCGCCGACCAGCGCGAGAGCGTGCGCCTGGCGTTCGTCGCCGCGCTGCAGCACCTCGCGCCGCGCCAGCGGGCCGTGCTCATCCTGCGGGAGGTGCTGGCCTGGAAGGCCGCCGAGGTCGCCGAGCTGCTCGACACCACCGTCGCGTCGGTCAACAGCGCGCTGCAGCGTGCCCGCGCCACGCTCGCCGCCGCCGGCCCGGCCACGACCGACCCGGCCCGTCCGCTCGACGAGGAGCAGCGCGCCCTGCTCGGCCGCTACGTCGCCGCCTTCGAGTCCTACGACCTCGACGCCCTCACCTCGCTGCTCCACGAGGACGCCACGCTGTCCATGCCGCCCTTCGGCCTGTGGCTGCGCGGTCCCGCGGACATCCGGGCCTGGATGCTCGGGATCGGCGCCGGCTGCCGCGGTTCGCGGCTGGTCCCCGTCACGGCCAACGGCACCCCGGGTTTCGGGCAGTACCGGCCCCGCCCCGGCGGGGGGCACGAGCCGTGGGCGCTGCAGGTCATCGAGATATCACAGGGCCGGATCACCGGGCTCAACTCCTTCCTCGACACCCAGCGGCTCTTCCCGCTGTTCGGCCTCCCCGCGCGCCTCGAGCCCGAGGCCCGCTAGCCCGCCCAGCCCGGTGAGCGCGAGCAGTTCCCGCAGCGCGCCCCCGGCGCCCCGCAGCCGTATCCGCCCGCCGTGGCGCCGTGCGGTGAGCTGCAGCCGTACGAGGGCGTCGACCAGCACGACGTCAGGGGCACCCTCGAGCCCTCCCACGTCGCACGTCACCGTGCCGCCGCCGCGCTCGGCCAGCAGTACGCGCACCCGCTCGGCCAGCGGCGCGATCCCGGCGCGGTCGAGCCTTCCGGTCAGGACGAGCACGGCGGGCCCACCGCCCGGCCTGGACGCGGGCGGAGGCGGGGGCGGAGGCGGGGGCGGCGCCGGCCGGGCCATGGGCGACCTCCTGGAGCGGGATCCGGGCGCGGGCGTACGGGTCCCGTACGCCTCGGTACATCCCTAGGACCGGCGGCGCGGCCGTAATCCATCGCCGCCGCGCGTCACCGTCCGAACAGCGCCGCGATCTCCCGGGGGTCCCAGGCCCCGTCCGCGCACTCCGCGAGGTAGGCCGCGATGCCGGGCAGGTCCCAGGCGCCCGTCTCCGCCAGGCCCTCGGCGATGTGCCGCAGGTAGATCCCGGACGGCCTGACGTGCTCGGCCCCGCCCGAGCCCCAGGGCGCGGTGAAGACGAGCACCGGGTGACCGTCCACGTCCCCGGGGTACAGCAGCGTCTCGTAGCGCCCGTCGCCGAGCCGGGCCCTGCCGTGCCGCAGCACCTCGCCGAGGTCGAGGTCGGCGCCCGGTGAACGGTACATCTCCTGGGCGACGATGTCGGAGAACTGACCTACCGTCAGCAGGTGGGCCCGGGCCCGCACTCCGCCGCCCGGCGCGTCGCCGTCGTAGAAGGCCCGGCCGCCCGACCAGACCGGCGAGCGCGTCGCGAAGTACATCCGCCCCGGCAGTTCCAGCGGCACCGACCGCAGCGGCGGCCGCGCGTCCCGGCAGCCCGGGTACTCCCGGCCGCCGCCGGGCGGCACCCCACCGGCGAGATAGCTGCCGAGGCGCACGAGGTGGGTGTTGGAGCCGTAGGCCGCGTACCAGACGACGCCGGGCGGCCGGTCCCGCCGGCCGACGCTCCGGGGCCCCACGCGCTGCGGTGTGGTCACCGTTCCATGATGCGGGTGCGAGCGTGCGCCGCGGGCTCAGGCGGCCGGCACCGTGCCGCGGATCTGCCGCAGGAACGCGGCGTTGTCCGGGGTCGCCCGCAAGCGCTCCAGCAGCGTCTCGAAGCTCCCGGGACCGCGCAGGGCCCGGCGCAGCCCGCGGGCGGCGCTCAGTTCGGCGGGGCTGAGCAGCAGCTCCTCGCGACGGGTCCCCGACGGGGCCACGTCCACGGCCGGGAAGACCCTGCGGTCGGCGAGCCCGCGGTCCAGGCGCAGCTCCATGTTGCCGGTGCTCTTCAGCTCCTCGAAGAAGTAGTCGTCGGCCCGCGACCCGGTGTCGACCAGCGCGGTGGCCAGGATGGTCAGCGAACCGCCCTCCTCGGCGAGCCGCGCGGAGCCGAACAGCCGCTTCGGGCCGAGCAGCGCCGCCGCGTCCACACCGCCGGACAGCGTCCGTCCGCCCGAGGACGCCGCGTTGTTGTGGGCCCGGCACAGCCGGGTGAGGGAGTCCAGCAGCACGACCACGTCCCGGCCGGTCTCGACCAGCCGCTTGGCCCGCTCGACGGCCAGTTCGGCGACGGCGATGTGCTGCCGGGGCGTGCAGTCGAAGGTCGAGGCGACGACCTCGCCCCGCACCGATCGCCGCATCTCCGTGACCTCCTCGGGGCGTTCGTCCAGGAGCACCACCATCAGGAGGCACTCCGGGTGGTTGTCCGCGACCGCGTCGGCCAGCCGGCGCAGCAGCATGGTCTTGCCGGCCTTCGGCGGTGCCACGATCAGCCCGCGCTGGCCCTTGCCGACGGGGGCCAGCAGGTCCACGACACGGGTCGTCAGACCGCCCTTCGAGCACTCCAGGCGCAGTCGCTCGGAGGGGTGGAGCGGGGTCAGGTCCGCGAAGTGCCGCCGCCCGCGGGCCTGGTCGGCGGCCCTGCCGCAGACCTGCTCGGCCCGTACGAGGGCGCGCGAGCGGCCGGCCGTGGCCACGCCTTCGACGACGTCGCCCTTGCGCAGCCCGTACCGCCTGATCACCTCCGGCGGCACCGGGACGTCGTGCGGACCGTGCGCGTAACCGGCGGTGCGCAGGAAGCCGCGTCCACCCTCGACGTCGAGGATTCCGGCGACGGCGACGAGCCGTTCCCGGGGAGCGGGGGGTGCGGTGGTCGTGCCGGTCTTGCCGATTGCGTTGGTCGCCATCGTTGCACTGGGGTTTGTGGACATACGTGGTCCTCGGAAGAAGGGCGCGCACGGCGGCGGAATCGGCCGGCCGCCGGGACACGCGGCAGAAGAGGCGAAGCCTCGGGGAGATCGCCGGCGCGGGGCACGGGCGAAGGGAAAACCGACCGCAGCGGACTGCGGGAGCGGACCGCGGGGCGGTCACGGGAAGGCACCGGCGCCGAAGAGCGGCGCGCAGGCGTGCACTTCGCACTGTAGCACCGCGTCCACCGGATTCCTGCCCCGCAGCGGGCGCGGGTTCGTGTGCGGCGCCGTTGCGGTTGCCGTCGGTGGATGTGTGCGAGTGCGTTGCGCCTGCGGCGGGCTGCCCCCCGCCCTCCCCCAGCCTTCGGCCGGGGGGACCCCCCTCCCGGATGGTTGGTGCGGGCCTACGCGCGCGTGGTGGGCCGAGGGCGGGGCCTCCGGGGCGGGGCATTCTGTTCAGAATATTTATGTGCATGGCGGGCACTCGCTCTTGCCACCCCGGATGCCGCACACCACATGCACGTCAGCGTCCAGAACGCCGCCCTCCCCCAGCCTTCGGCCGGGGGTGCCCCCACCTCCCCCGTCCCCTCCGTCTCGTTCGGCGGCCAACGCCCGGAGGGGGGTGCACAGGCGGCCCGGGGCGCCGCGCCTGCCCTACTCGCCGTCAGCCGCCTCTCGGCCGAAGGCCGAGGGGAGGAAGTGCGGGGAGAGGACTGAGGCGGTCAGCCCGATGTGCCGGGTAGCGTCGAGCCGCCGGGGGACGGCCGGGTGTAGAACCCGCCCTTCAGGCCCGCGATGACCCCTTCGACCGTGCCCTTCGCCGGCCGGTCGAAGCAGGCGCTGACCACGAGGCCCACGGCGGACGAGCGGTCCGGGTCCTGCCCCCAGGCCGTCAGTTCCCGCCGGCCGCCGAGCGCGCGGCAGCCGTCTCCCGCGTCCGCCACGCCCTTCACCGCGAACCGCCCCGGCAGGGAGCCGCCCGCGAGCTTCTCCACCTGCCGGAAGGAGATCAGCGCACCGCCCACGGCGACCTTGCCGACGGGTGGGCACACCGAGTAGGCGACCACCTCCTGCTTCGTGCACTCGGCGCGCTCCTTGAGGGGCTGCGCGGCGACGAAACCGACCACCCGGCCGTCCGGGGCCGTGGCCACCAGGGACGTCCAGCCACTGCCGGGCAGCTTCAGCCGCAGCCCGGACAGGGCGTCCAGGCTGACGAGGTCGTAGGCGGAGTCCGTGCTCCGCGTCGGCGACGGCGACGGCGACGGCAGGGGCGTCTCCGGAGCCGGCATCGCGCGGTCGGGGGACGCGGCGGGGACGACGTGCTGCCCCCGGGGCATCGCGGGGTCCGTGGGCTGCAGCAACGCGGCGGCGACCACCGCCGCCGCCGTGAGACCGCCGAGCGCGGCCGCCGCACCTGCGGCCACCCGGCGCCGTCTGTGCCGCCGCACCCGTCGCCTGATCTGCGCCATCCGGTCGTGGGGTGCGGGCGTCTGCGGCACGACGCGCTCCAGCAGCACCGCCAGCTCCCACTCCTCCTCCGGCTCGGGCTCAGCGTTCACACCGCTCACCACCCCTCGCGAGGCTCGGCACGGCCGCGAGCTGCCCCCGCAGCATGGTCAGCGCCTTGGACGCCTGGCTCTTCACCGTGCCGGGCCGGCAGCCGAGCACCTCGGCGGTCTCCTCGACGCTCAGGTCCTCGAAGTAGCGCAGCACGACCACCGCCCGCTGCCGCGCGGGCAGCCGGCGTATCAGCACCGCGAGCGACTGCTCCAGGTCGACCGAGGCGAACGGGTCCTCCACCGCCGTCACCACCGTGTCCGGAACCTCGCCGTGCGGCACCTCGCCGCGCCAGCGGCGCTGCCACCACGACGAGGCCGTGTTCACCAGCGCCCTGCGCACGTAGGCCTCCGGGTTCTCCCCGGCTATGCCCCGCCACTTCGGCCACACCTTGGCCAGGACC
The DNA here is from genome assembly GCF_033792735.1 of Streptomyces sp. PA03-3a. NCBI lineage: Bacteria > Bacillati > Actinomycetota > Actinomycetes > Kitasatosporales > Streptomycetaceae > Streptomyces > Streptomyces sp. PA03-3a. Next base: position 148,678 of record NZ_JARAVM010000012.1, on the reverse strand, counting down.
GTCTGCAGCAGGTCCTCCGCCAGGTGCGTGTCGCCGGTCAGCAGCCAGGCGACCCGCAGCAACCGCGGCCCGCGCGCGGCGACGAACTCCTCGAAGTCCGCCTGCGCATCCCTCACCGTGGTGTCCTTGCCATCGCGTTCCTGTCCGTGCTTCGAGCAGCCTCACACCCGTTCGAACCGACCGGGACGCCGGATCGGTTGCCGGGAATCCGTGCTCGTCCTCGTTCGTTGCCGCCTCGGACAGCCGCGCGGCGCGTGGGCGTCCCCAACTGACCGCAGAAGAAAGGGCGTTCTCCGTGGCAACCGCACCCGACCAGTCGGAAGCAAGGGGGGCCGGCCTGTGAGCAGCGTCACCAAGGGCCTCGCCAAGGTCGAGGTCCGGCTCAAATGGGATCCCAGTCCGCTCGGCGCGCCCGTGAGCGACCTGGACATAGTGGCCGCGACCTACAGCACTGCCGACCTCCACGGCACTCCGGCCTACCTCGTCCACTTCGACAGCCGCTCCCCGGACGGCACCATCACGCTCAACCGCGACAGCAAGACCGGTAAGGGGCTGGGCTTCGACGAGGTCATGACCCTCGAACTCCACCGGCTCAGCCCCGCGTACCAGCGGGTCGTCGTCGGCGTGGTCGTGCAGCAGCACGACGGCCGGATGACCTTCGGCGACGTCGCGGGCACCGGTGTGCACGTGGTCGAGGGCCACACCGACCTCGCCGCCTCCGACCTCGGCGAGGTCGCCACCGCCACGGCCGCCACCGTCGGCGAGTTCCGCCGCGGCGACACCGGCGAGTGGCGCTTCCGGCCCGGCGTCCACGGCTACGACGCCGACCCGGCGTCCTTCGCCCGCGTGATGGGCGGCGGCCCCTCCTGATCGCCGCCCGGGAACGCCCGTGCCCTCCCGCGACGTACGCGGGAGGGCACGGGCACCGCTGAGCAGCGCCCCCGGCCCCGGGCCGGGCCTGGCTAGACGACGCCCTGCGCCGTCATCGCCTCCGCCACGCGCAGGAAGCCCGTCACGTTGGCGCCGAGGACGTAGTCGTCCGGTGTGCCGCCGTACGCCGCGGCGGTGGCCCGGCAGTGGGTGTGGACGTCGCGCATCACCTGTGCGAGCCGGGCCTCGGTCCGCTCGAAGGTCCACAGCTCGCGGGAGGCGTTCTGCTGCATCTCCAGCGCCGAGGTCGCCACCCCGCCCGCGTTGGCGGCCTTGCCCGGGCCGAAGAGCACGTCCGCCTCCCGGAAGACCTCGATCGCCTCCGGGGTGCACGGCATGTTCGCGCCCTCGGCGATCGCCAGCACACCGTTCTTCACCAGCGTCCCGGCGTCCTGCCCGTCCAGCTCGTTCTGCGTGGCGCAGGGCAGCGCGACGTCGCAGGGCACGTCGAAGACCGAGCCGCGCTCGGAGTACCGTGCCGAGGGCCTGGCCTCCGCGTACGCCGACAGCCGCGCCCTGCGCACCTCCTTGATCTCCTTCAGCAGTTCCAGGTCGATGCCGGCCTCGTCGACGACGTAGCCGCCGGAGTCCGAGCAGGCCACCACGGAGCCGCCGAGCGCGCGCACCTTCTCGATCGCGTAGACGGCGACGTTGCCCGAGCCGGAGACCACGGCCCGGCGCCCCTCGAAGCCCTGCCCGCGCGTGGCCAGCATCTCGGCGGCGAAGTACACCGCCCCGTACCCCGTCGCCTCGGTCCGCGCGTGCGAGCCGCCCCAGGCGACGCCCTTCCCGGTCAGGACCCCGGCCTCGAAGCGGTTGGTGATCCGCTTGTACTGCCCGAAGAGGTAGCCGATCTCCCGTCCGCCCACGCCGATGTCCCCGGCCGGCACATCGGTGTGCTCGCCCAGGTGCCGGTGGAGTTCGGTCATGAACGACTGGCAGAAGCGCATGACCTCGCCGTCGGAGCGGCCCTTGGGGTCGAAGTCGGAACCGCCCTTGCCGCCGCCGATCGCCAGCCCGGTCAGGGCGTTCTTGAAGATCTGCTCGAAGCCGAGGAACTTCACGATGCCGAGGTCGACGCTCGGGTGGAAGCGCAGGCCCCCCTTGTAGGGGCCGAGCGCGCTGCTGAACTCCACGCGGAAGCCCCGGTTGACCCGCACGCCTCCCTGGTCGTCCACCCACGGCACCCGGAAGATCACCTGCCGCTCCGGCTCGCACATGCGCTCCGCGATCCGGGTCCCGAGGTACTCCGGGTGCCGCTCCAGAGCCGGCGCCAGCGAGCGCAGCACCTCCCCCACCGCCTGGTGGAACTCCGTCTCGCCGGCATTGCGCCGGCAGACGTCCGCGTAGACGGCCTCGATGTGAGCACTGACGTTCATGCGCGCCTTCCCTCGTCCGATGTCCCGGACGCGCCCGCCGTGGCGCCGCGTCCGTCCGTTGCCCTGTCAACGAGTACGGAGGGGCGGAGGCCATGTGTCAGCGGAGGGACGAATGTCCGCATCACCCGGAGCGCGAAGCACCTCACGACGCGGCACGAAATGACGCGCGAAGGGTAAAAGACGCAGGTCAGCTCGCGTTACCCAAGGTCATCACAGAAAAACCATATCGTGAACTTTTAAGCACAAGTTCACCAAACAATCCCCGTGCATCGCGCACGCATACGAGTAACGTGCTCCTGTTTTCGGCCAGTGGCTTGGGCGCCTGGGGGGGCTTCTGAGCGGCCACGGCCCAGGCGCCACAGAAGGCGTTGAGAGGAACGGAGCCCGGGAGACAAGCACGTTCGTGGCACTCTGCCGTGCCACGAACGGGGTCCTTTGCTGCCTCAACGCACCACCACATTCATGGGAGTTCCGCAGTCGTCATGGCTACGACACAGGTAGACGGAGGTGTGCCGCATTCCCGGCACAACGCCAAGCTGGCAAAACGTACCGCCGCGTGGCGGCCCGGCATCATGCCGTTCCTCCTCCCACTGGTGGCGCTGCTCGCCTTCAGTCTCTGGTCGTACACGCCCAGCGACTCACCACTGGCGTGGCTGATAACCATCTGCTGGGCACTGCCCGTCCCGGGCGTCCTCGTCTCGATCCAGGGCTTCCTGCTCATCCGCCGCCGGGCCCGCAAGACCCATCTGATGGCCCCGCCGGCCCTCGTCGAGCAGGACTTCCTCATCGTGCTGGTCCCGACCATCGGGCGGCACGACACCTACCCGGCCCTGGAGCGCTCCGTCCTGTCCTACGTGGAACACCTCCCGGAGTGGTTCCCGTACATGCGCGTCGACGTCCTCACGGAGGAGGGCTGCGAGGCCGCCGAGCGGATCGACCGGCTCGCGGCGACCAGCCCGCTGATCCGCGTGGTCACGGTGCCCAAGGCCTACGAGACCGCGAACGGCACCCGCTTCAAGGCCCGCGCCAACAACTACGCCCACGAACTGCGCATCGCCGAGGGCGAGGCCCTCGACCACGTCTGGGTCCTGCACATGGACGACGACACCGGCGTCGGCCCCGACACCGCGGCCTCCCTCGCCCAGTTCATCAACCGCCAGCGCCGAGCGACCCCGGACGAGGTCAAGCACATGGCGCAGGGCATCCTGACCTACCCCCGCGAGAACGCGGTGAGCATGCTCACCTGGTTCGCCGACGCCATCCGCCCCGCCGACGACATCGCCCGGTTCCGCGCCTTCACCGGCCTCGGCACCCCGGCCGCCGGCGTGCACGGCGAACTCCTCGTCATCCGCGCGACCATCGAGGCCGAGATCGGCTGGGACTTCGGCCCGAAGGAGATCGTCGAGGACGCCCGGCTGGCCCTGACCTTCTGCCGCCTCTACCCGGGCCGCAGCGACTGGTTCAACGGACGCTGCTACGGAGCGTCGCCGGCCAACGTCAAGGACTTCATCAAGCAACGCGAACGCTGGTCGTGGGGCCTGGTCGCTCTCTGCTTCAACCGCAAGGTGCCGCTGCGCTACCGCTGGTTCCTGACCATCTGCGTGGGCAGCTGGATCCTGGGCCCGCTGCAGCACGTCGGCACGATCGTGTTCGTCGCCTGGTTCATCGGCGACATGAACACCTCACCCGTGACCCAGTCGGTCGTCGTGCTCTGGTCGCTCAGCTTCGCCTACGTGATCTGGGCGTACTGGGAAGGACTGCGGCTCAACGCGATCGCCTCGGCGAACGGCAGGCGCAGGTGGTGGGAGCCCTTCGCGGTGATCGTCCTGCTGCCCCTGTTCTCCTTCATCGAAGGGCTCGGCGGCTTCAGGGGGCTCCTGAAGTTCATCCGCCGCGAGGAGAACAAGTTCGTCGTCATCGCCAAGCCCGCCTGACCCGGAAGAGACCGGCCTCTCATCATGAAGCGCACCCGTCTGCCCCTGCTCGCCGTGCTGCCCGTCACCGTCATCGCCCTCGTCGTCGCCGTGCCCTTCGTCGCCGGCGACCATCCGCTCCGCTGGGAGTCGGGCTCGCTCGTACCCAGCCTGGTGCTCGGGGACGAGGACACCGGGCCGTCGAAGGCCCCCTCCGGCGGGGACGGCGGCACCGCACCGAGCGCCTCGCCCTCCCCCACGGCGGAGACCGCCAAGGTGGACAAGGAGTGGAAGAAGGGTATGCCCCAGTGGGGCATCCAGCTCTACTGGGAGGACCACCCGGACCACGCCCTGGAGTACATCGACAAGCAGGCCCGGGTGCAGGCCGACTACCTCGTCGGCCTGCACGCCAACTCCGTCAGCGTGAGCTTCCCCTTCTACACCGGCGGCCGCTCGTCGACGAAGATCAGCAGAGGGGACAAGACGCCCACCCCCGAACGCATCGCCCGCGTCCTGCGGATCTTCCACGAGGCCGGCCTGCGCACGACCGTCCGGCCGATCATGGACGAGAAATCCCTCGACGCGAAGCCAGGCGGCTGGCGCGGGAACATCACCCCTGCCGACCGCGACGCCTGGTTCGCCTCCTACGAGAAGTTCCTCGCGCCCTACCTGAAGGCGGCGGACGAGGCGAACGCGGCGACCTTCGTCATCGCCACCGAGCTGAACTCCATGGAGGGCGACGCCCACTGGGACGCGCTCGTGGACGACGCCGAGAAACGTTTCTCCGGCGAGGTCGCGTACGACTCCAACTGGGACGCCTACGTCAACGGCCCGGTCCACATGCCCGTCAACCACCTGGGCATCGACGCCTACTTCCCCGTCAAGGTCCCGGACGACGCGTCGGTCGACACGCTCGTCGCCGGCTGGGACGACTGGCTGGACAAGAAGACCACCGGCCCCCTACCGAAGATCACGGTCGCCGAGGCCGGCATCGGCGCCATGGACGGCGGCTACCGCGCCCCCGGCGACTTCTACACCAAGCGCGCGGTCAACCCCGAAGTGCAGGCCACCTGGTACACCGCGGTCTGCAAGGTCGTCCGGGAACGCCACATGAGGGGCGTCTACTGGTGGTCGATCTACTTCGACGACGACCCCAGGACCGCGCCGGACGACAAGGTCGCCTCCCGGCTCGACTTCGCCGGCCGCCCCCTCACCGAGAAGGCCATCAAGTCCTGCTTCACCTCCGGGTACGCGGGCCCCGGCACCGACCCGGCGAACTGAGCGAGCGAGGCGATCGTGCGAGAAGCCATCATCCTGGTGGGCGGCAAGGGAACCCGCTTGCGCCCGCTGACGAACCACACCCCAAAACCGCTCCTGGAAGTCGCGGGCGCCTCCTTCATCCGGCACCAGGTGGCCAAGCTGATGGACGCGGGAGTGGAGCACGTCGTGTTCGCCACCTCCTACCTCGCGGCCCTGTTCGAGGAGGAGTTCCGGGACTTCACCCAGGGCCTGGAGATCTCCTACGCCGTCGAGGAGGTACCGCTCGGCACCGGCGGTGCGATCCGCAACGCCGGGCGCCTGCTGCGCGGCGGCGCGGACGCCCCGGTCCTCGTCCTCAACGGCGACATCCTGTCCGGCGTCGACCTGCGCGCGATCCTCGCGCGGCACGAGGACCGCGAGGCGGACGTGACCCTGCACCTCACGCGGGTCCCCGACCCGCGCGCCTTCGGCCTCGTCCCCACCGACCCTTCCGGAAGGGTGCTGTCCTTCCTCGAGAAGCCGAAGACGCCGCAGGAGTGCGTCACCGACCAGATCAACGCCGGCTGCTACGTCTTCCGCCGGTCCGTTCTGGACGCCGTCCCGGCCGGCCGCGAGGTCTCCGTGGAGCAGGAGACCTTCCCGCAACTCGTCGCCCGCGGCGGGCGCGTGTTCGGCCACACCACCGACGACTACTGGCGCGACCTCGGCACACCGCTGGCCTTCGTCCACGGCTCCGCCGACCTCGTCACCGGCAGGGCGGCCTCGCCCCTGGTGGGACCGCCCGCCGAGGCGCTGATCCACCCCACGGCCGAGGTCCACCCGACCGCCCGCGTCACGGGAGGCTCCACGGTGGGTCCCCGCGCCGTGGTCGGTCCGCGCGTGGTCGTCGACCGCTCCATCATCGGCGCGGGCGTGACCCTGGCCGAGGGAGCCCTGATCCACGAGTCCGTGGTGGACCACGACTCGGCGATCGGCAGCGGGTGCGTCCTGCGCGAGGCCGTGGTCGGCTGCCACGCCCGCGTCGGCGCGGAGAACGAACTGCCCGCCCAGCTGCGGCTGGCCTGCGGCATCGACATCCCCGCCGGCGGAGTGCGCCTCAGCGGCACGGCCGCCGCCTGCCCGACGATCCACTGAACCCGCGTCTACCGGCCGGCTCGACGCCCGGCCACGGGAGAACCATGACCCACCACCGCGCAACGGCCCCGAGGGCGGACCGCCTCCGGAAGTACCGGCCGGACATCCAGGGCCTGCGTGCCGTCGCCATCATGATGGTGGTCAGCATGCACGTCGGCGTGCTCGACATCCACGGCGGCGTCGACGTCAGCTTCGTGCTGAGCGGGTTCCTCATCGGCAGCCAGCTCCTCGCCGAGATCGAGAAGACCGGCAGGGTGTCGCTGAGCAAGTTCTGGGCGCGCCGCATGCGACGGCTCGCCCCGGGCACGGCCCTGGTCATCGTCGCCACCGCGGTCCTGTCGTGGGTCTACGCCAGCCCGCTCAGGTTCCGCGACCACATGACGGACGGCCTCAGCTCGGCGCTGAGTTTCATGAATTGGCGGCTCGTCGAGACCGGCACCGACTACTTCGCCAACGACGGGACGCAGTCCCCGTACCAGCACTTCTGGTCGCTCGGCATCGAGGAGCAGTTCTACGTGGCCGCCCCGCTGGCGCTCATCGCCACGGCCTGGCTCAGCCGCTCCCTGTTCCGCAACCGCGCCCTGGTGGCGCTGTTCCTCCTGGCCGTAGTGGGCGGCTCCCTGTACCTGTCCGTCACACAGACCGCGTCGAACCAGCCGCTGGCCTACTTCGGCACCCAGGCCCGCATCTGGGAGCTGGCCTCCGGCATCCTGCTCGCCCTCGCCGCCCCCTTCCTCTCCCGCATGAACCTGGCGCTGGCGGCCGTGCTCTCCTGGGCGGGGCTCGCCACCGCGATCGGCACCGCGCTCCTGATCACCAAGGAGACGCCGCTACCGGGGTACGCGGTGGGCGGTCCCGTGCTCGGCGCCGTCATGGTGATCGCCGGCGGCTGCGCCGCGCCCCGCTACGGCGCGGAGGTCATCCTGATCAACCCGGTGACCGACTTCATCGGCAACGTCAGCTTCGGCTGGTACCTGTGGCACTGGCCGCTCCTCATCCTGTGGCCGGACATCACCGGGCACGAGCTGGCCTACTCGGACCGCTACCGGGTGGCGTCGCTGTCGCTGATCCTGGCGGCCGTCATGTACTACAGCGTCGAACTGCGGTTCAGGAACAACAAGCAGCTGGTGGCGAAGCCCTGGAAGGGGATCTTCGCCGGCGGCACCGCCACCGCGGGAGCCGCGGCGGCCATGGCCGTCGCCCTCGTCGTCCCCCTGAACATCTCCGCCTCCGCCGTCGCCTCGAACGGGACCGCCGCCGGGTACCGCGGAGCGGACTCGGTGCGCAGCGCCGTCCTGCAGAAGCAGCTCTCCGGTGTGGCGGCGGGCGCCCTCCCCAACTCCCCCGAGGACCGCACGCACTTCGGCTGCATCGACAACACCGACGTCAAGACGTTCGTCATGCGCGACAACTGCGTCGTCGGCGACCGCCAGGGGAAGTCCACGATCGTCGTCATGGGCGACTCGCACGCCTGGCAGTGGGGCGACGCCTTCCACGAGATCGGGCGGTCGCTCCACGCGAGGGTCGTGACCGTGGCGAAGGGCGGCTGCTCGCCCGAGGTCTACGCCATCAAGAACCCGGAGCTGGACCGCGAGTACTCCGAGTGCGACAGCTGGCGGCAGTCGGCGTTCGAGGAGATCGACAAGCTCCGCCCCGACGTCGTCGTCATCACCAACCGCAGCCGCCAGGAGGCGACCGAGGACGGTGCCGAGGAGGCGTTCCAGGCCCTGGAGGACTCCGGTGCCGCGCTGATCTACATGACCGACACCCCGCAGCCCGGCAAGAACGTCCCGGACTGCCTCGCCACTCACACGCGCGACATCTCCGCCTGCAACCCCGAGCAGCAGGCCGCCATCGAGTTCCCCGACTTCCGCGCCATGGAACAGAAGGTGGCCGTGCGCCACGGCGCCGTCGTCATCGACGTGCTGCCCGCGTTCTGCGCGAACGGCGTCTGCCCGACGGTGATCTCCGACCAGATCGTCTACTTCGACTCGAGCCACATCACCGCGGGCTACGCGAAGTCCCTGGTGCCGTTCATCCAGCCCACCCTCAAGAAGGCCCTGGCGCACTGAGGCCCCCCGCTCCCGGGACCGGAGGGGGCTCCGCGGCCGTCGCCGCGCAGCCCCCTCGGGCGTCACGCGCCCCGGCCCGCCGTCCGCGGGCTACCCGGCGGGAATGGGCCGGGCGCCGATGCGGGCGCAGGCCCGGTCCTGGCCGAGGCCGTCGGCGGGCCAGACGACCTTGCCCGTGCCGCCGGGGTGGTAGCAGGCCACGAAGGACGTGGGGACGGGCTCGGACGGGCCCCACATCTCCTGCCAGCGCCTTTCACAGACCTTGCCCGGGTCCTTCGGGTCGAACTCCTTGACCGCGTGCGACGGCAGACCGGACAGGTCCGCGGTGCGCGACAGCGTGCGGGCGCACATCATCTGCGCCCCGGCGTCCTCGCCCCACGGCATCCCCCCGGCGACGGCCACGACGCCGCCCCCGGCCAGTGCGGCGAAGGCCGCGCCGCCGGCCACGAGGACCCGCAGCGACCGCCGCCCCGCGCCCCGCGGTCCCACCGCGCCCAGCACGGACTGCAGCGTCTCCCGCCCGTGGTCCGACCGCGCCCAGCCCTCGGCCCCCTGCGGGCGCAGCTCCCGGACGGCGTCCAGGACAGGGTCGTTCGTCATGCGTGTACCTCCGAATCGAGCGGGGAGAAGGATGCGGGACGCCGCTCCAGGGCGGCGCGGAACCTCTTGCGGGCCCGGTGGAGCCGCAGCGTGTAGGCCGCTCTGGTGCAGCCCAGGGTCCTGGCCGCCTGCTGCGCGCTCAGGTCGTACCAGCCGGTGAGCAGCAGCACTTCGCGGTCGGCCTCGGACAGCGACATCAGCACCCGGAACACGCGCTCGCGGTCGCCTATGCGGTCCTCGAACACCCCCTGCGGCGCACGGTCCATCACCGCGGCCATCCGCTCCGCGAGCGCCTGCCGCCGTACGTCCGAACGCACCCGGTTGGCCAGCAGCCGCCGCGCCGTCGCCAGCAGCCAGGGCAACGCGTCGTCGGGCACGGACCGCTGCTTGCGCCAGGCCAGCAGGAACGTCTCCGAGAGCACGTCCTGGGCCGTCTCCCTGTCCGTGCGGTGCAGCAGGTAGCCCATCACCCGGTCGGCGTGGGCCTCGAACCACTCTTCCACCGTCTCGTGCCCTCGCGGGCCCTCACGTGCCGTCATGCGCACCTTCCCCTCCCGGAACAGGCTGTCACTGGGGGAATGTCCGGCCGGGCGCCGACGATTACAGGCCGGGTCGGGGGGCGGGTCCGGTCCGAGGGGTTCAGGAGCGGCTCATGGGGCGTTCGGCGGTCACGAGCCAGAGCCGGGCGGTCAGCACGACGTCCCCGTCCGGGGTCGTGAAGCCGCGGAAGGCCTCCAGCGCGGCGTCGCGGGCGCGGGAGCGGGCCGTCTCGTCGGCCTCGTCCTCGCGCAGCCAGTACTGCACGGGCCCCCAGCCCATCAGGAAGTCGACCGCGTCCTCGGCGTCCCTCCCCCACAGCTGCGGGACGTCCACCGCGGTCGAGGTCACCCCGGTGAGGCCCGCCTCGGTCAGGATCCGCTCGGTGTACGAGGGATCGCCGAAGGAGGCCGGCCCGGTGTTCCCCGTGAAGTCGGGCACGGACACCACGGTCCCGATCGCCCGGTAGATCTTCGTCTGGTCCATGACCTGGTGTCCGCGCGAGCACACGAACGCCAGCCGCCCGCCGGGACGCAGCGCCCGGCGGAGGTTGGCGAACGCGGCGACGGGGTCGGCGAAGAACATCACCCCGAAGCGGCTCACCACCGCGTCGAAGCCCTCAGAGGCGAACGGGTGCACCTGGGCGTCGCCCTTCGCGAAGGCGACGCCGCCGAGCCCCTCCCGCCCGGCGGCGGCGACCGCCTCCGCCAGCATCGGCTCCGACAGGTCCACGCCGAGCACCGTGGCGCCCCGCCGTCCGGCGAGGCGCGCCACGCGCCCGGTCCCGCAGCCCACGTCCAGCACCCGGCTGCCCGCCACGACCGGAAGGTCGTCGAGCAGGTAGTGGTTCGCCGCGTCGTTGAGCGCGTCGTACCGCTCGGGATACGTGGCCCAGTGGCGCCCCTCGTACCCGTTCCACGCGTCGGACTGGTCCAGGTTCACGATCGGGTCGCCCATGGGACGAACCTACTGCGCGCGTCGGCCGCCCGGGGTGTCCGCCTTCCGCGCTACCAGGGAGCGGGGCCGTCCTCGTCGAAGTAGCCGCCGCTGGGGCCGTCGTCGGGGAGCGTGGCCAGCTTCACGATGATCCTGGCCCCCTCCTCGACCGTACGGGCGCCGGCGTGGTAGGTGAGGTCGGTGGCGGTCAGTCCGGGCGAGGCCGAGTTGATCTTTATGTGCCCGTACCCGGGCTCCCGCCGGAACGCCTGCGCGTACTGGACGGTGAGCATGTTCAACGCGGCCTTCGAGGACGCGTAGGGCAGGATGTGGTCGGCGTCGGCGTAGAGGGTGCCCGGCTCGCTGGTCACCGTCAGCGAGGCGGTGGTGCTGGAGACGTTGACGATGCGCGCGGCGGCCGAGACGGCCAGCAGCGGCAGCATCGTGTGCGTGACCGTGACCACGCCGAAGACATTCGTCTCGTACGTGGCTCGGACGTCCGCCGCCGTGGTGCTCAACGCGGGGGACTCGACGATTCCGCCGGCGTTGTTGACGAGGATGTCGAGGCGCCCGAACTCCCGCCGTATCCGTTCGGCGGCCTTCTCGACGCCGTCCACATCGGTGACGTCCAGTCGGACCGGCACGACACGAAGGCCCGCGGCCGCGAGTTCGGCGGCGGCGGCCTCGCCCCGCCGGAGGTCGCGGCTGCCGAGCAGGACGGTCGCCCCCGCGGCCGCGAGCTGCCGGGCGGTCTCGCGACCCAGCCCCTTGTTGGCGCCGGTGACCAGCGCCGTCGGGTTGTCGATCATGGAATCTCCTGTACGCGGCGAATAAACGGACCCGTGGGTCCACTTGTCGGCCACCGTAACCGGACCCGCGGGTCCGGTCAAAGGGATGTTCGTCACGGCGCGGGGAGCGAAGCGGCGTCCAGCGCGAAGACCTTGCTCGGCGAAACGGCCCCACCCCACCTGGGACAGGGGCTCTTGGCCGTCTGCGCGGGCCCCTTCGGGCCGCCGCTCACGGGCTTGCCGGCGCACGCCCTACACCGGCCCCGCGTCCGATCGGGTCGTCTTTGCCCTCCGCCGATGCGCGCCTGATGTACCGGGCTGCCGATTGAGCCATGAATGAAGCGATAAGTGGGATTAATTGCCGCTTGTCACTCCATCGAGCTCGAAGGAGACGCACGATGCGTCGTTTCAAGGCAGTGGCGCCGGTCGCGGCCACCGCGCTCGCCGCGGTCCTCGCCTACGGACCGCTCGCGCAGGCCACCGCTCCGGACCGCGACCCCGGCCCGCATGGCAACGGCGAGACGGTCATCAAACTGGACGACTCCGTGAGGGAATTCGCCGCCATCGACGTGGGCGGCCCGGGAATGAGCCTCGGCGACGAGGCCATCGGCTTCTCCGACTTCTTCCAGAACGGTCGCAAGGTGGGCACCGGCGGCTTCGTCTGCACCGTCGTCAGCCTCCAGAAGAGTCTCCGCCAGTGCCAATCCACCCTCCGGCTGACCAAGGGCGACATCACCCTGCAGGGCTTCGCGCCTTTCATCGTCAGCTTCCCGACCAGGTTCACACTCGCGGTCACCGGCGGTACCGGCGCCTACCGCGACGCCCGCGGCTACATGGACGGCGTCAACATCGACACCACGCATGGCAGGCTGACCGTCCACCTCACCAGGTGACCTCCGGGCGCCGCGCGCCACGGCCCGGGATGCGGACGAGCCGGAGCGCAGGGCCGGCCCGACCCCGCCGCACCGCCGCATGACGCTCCGCGTCCCCCGAAACCGGGACCGGAGCGAGACCCGCCCGCGCGGGAGAGCGCACCCGCCGCCGCCGGCGCATGCGACAGGCCGGAGAGCCCAGGCCACCGGCCGATACGGCCAGACCGCGAGCCGATCAGGGAAATGAGAAAGGGCCAGGTCGAAGTTACTGACCTGGCCCCTCTTCGGTGAGCCGCCTAAGGGAATCGAACCCTTGACCTACGCATTACGAGTGCGTCGCTCTGGCCAACTGAGCTAAGGCGGCAAGCCGCCGAGACAGCTTGGCATCGGCAGCGGCCACAAGTCTACACAGTTCTTGAGGGGCTCCTGACCAGGGTGCGACGGTGCTCCGGTCGCCGTCGGCCGGGGTCGGGCGGGGCCCCTCGGGGGTCAGCAGGTCTTGCCGTCCGCCGGGGGCGTGCCCTCGAGGAGGTAGCGGTTGACGGCGGAGTCGATGCAGTTGCTGCCGCGGGCGTACGCCGTGTGGCCGTCGCCGTTGTAGCTGAGGAGGACGCCCGAGTCGAGTTGGCCGGCGAGGGACTTGGCCCAGGCGTACGGGGTGGCGGGGTCGCGGGTGGTGCCGACGACGAGGATGGGGTCGGCGCCGGTGGCCTCGATGCGGTGGGGCTTGCCGGTCGGCGGAACGGCCCAGTAGGTGCAGATCATGCTGGACCACGCGAGGTTCTTGCCGAAGAGCGGGGATTCGGCGGTGAAAGCGGAGACGGACTGCTCGGCGGCCTGCGGACCGGACAGGGCCGGCGGAAGGTCGAGGCAGTTCACGGCGGCGTTGGCGAACATCAGGTTGCCGTAGTGGCCGCGGTCGTCCCGCTCGTAGTACGTGTCGGACAGCGTGAGCAGGCCGCTCCCGTCGCCCTTGTTCGCCTTGGTGAGCGCGGTGCTCAGGGTCGGCCACATCGACTCGTCGTACATCGCGGCGATCACACCGGTGGTGCCGAGCGCCTCGGTCAGCTTGCGGGAGCTGCCGGTCTTCAGCGGCTTGCCGTCCAGCTGCTTGAAGAGCGCGTCGAGGCGGCGCCCGGCGTCGGCGGTGCTCTTGGTGCCGAGCGGGCAGTCGCGGTGGGTGATGCAGTCCGCGGCGAAGGCGTCGAAGGCGGTCTCGAAGCCCGAGGCCTGACCGCGGCTCGCGTCGAGGGCGGAGATCGACGGGTCGACGGCGCCGTCGAGGACGAGCCGGCCCGCCTTGTCGGGGAAGAGCTCGGCGTAGGTGGCGCCCAGGAAGGTGCCGTAGGACTTGCCGACGTAGTTGAGCTTGCGGTCGCCGACCAGGGCGCGGAAGACGTCCATGTCACGGGCCGATTCCACCGTGCTGACGTGCTTGAGCAGCTTGGCCGAGCGCTGCTCGCAGCCGTCGGCGAACTTCTTGTCGGCGGCGACGAGCGCGTTGACCTCCGCACCGTCGTCCGGGGTGACGTCGGTCGCCGCGAAGGCGTCCATCTGGCTGTCGCTGAGGCACTCGACGGGCTCGCTGCGGGCCACGCCACGCGGGTCGATGGCGGCCATGTCGTAGCGGGAGGTGACCGCCGACGGGTAGCCGAAGGCCGCGTACTGCAGGTAGTCGATCGCGGAGCCGCCGGGGCCGCCCGGGTTGACCAGCAGGGTGCCGAGCCGCTTGCCTCCGTCCCCGGCCCGCTTCCGGGCGACGGCGAGCTTGAGGTCGGTCGCGGCCGACGGGTGCGCGTAGTCGAGGGGAACCTCCATGGTGGCGCACTGCATGCCCGGCATGTCCTTGCACTCGCGCCAGGACAGGCGCTGCTCGTAGTACGACCGGAGGTCGCCGTAGGAGTCCGCGGCAGCGCCCGAGGGCGGCGGCCCGCCGAGCGAGCCCGCCGGGGAAGACGCGGCGGCACTGCGGGTGCTGCCACCGGTCGTGCACGCGGACAGCATCAGCCCGGCGACGGCGAGGACGGTGCCGGAGGTACGGAGCAGGCGCGGGGTGTGCATCGAAGCCTCGGTTCCTCGTGGTGGTCATCTGGAGCGTATCCGCAGGGCCGGTGGCGAACCGCCGTCCACAGTCCTCGTACGGGTGATTCCGGCCCGCGCCGTCAGGGACGGTCCGGGCTGTCGAGCATCTCGGTCGCGTACCCGGCGACGAGGGCGAAGAGCCGCCGCCGCGGGGCGATGCCGTCGAGCACCCGGACCTCGGCGGACACGCCGCGCACCCGCCCGCGCAGGGCGAGCGCCGAGCGCCGGGCGTTCTCCTCTCCGGAGGGTACGGCGAGCAGCAACGCGGGGCGCGGCATGTCCCGTCCGGCGTAGCGGCCGTCGGCGGAGAAGTACGGCGGCGGACCGGAGCGGTCGATCTCCTCGTAGCCGCCCGATACGCCGATCGCCGTCGCGAAGCCCCGGGGGTCGGTCAGCTGCTGCCGCACGACGCAGTCCGCGTCCCCGTCGGCACCCAGCAGCGCCCGCGCGGGGCGGCCGGGCAGGACGCGGTAGAGGCGGGCGACCGCGGCCGGGACGGACGCGGGGCGCGCGCCCGGACCGTCGTCGCAGCGGGCGGGCAGCACCACCACGAAGGGGTCGGCGAGGCCCCGCAGCGACTGGGCGGCGAAGCCGGCGAACAGATCCGGGTCGGCGGGGTCGATGTGGGCCACGACCAGGGGGAAGTAGAGCCCTGCGGAGTCCGGGTAGTCGTACTGCGGGGGCAGCCAGACCCGCGTGCCGTCGGACAATTCGTGGAGCGTACCCCCGGCCGGGTGACCGAGGGTGCGCGGCGGCACCAGCCCGGCGTCCGCGGGATCGGACGGCACCGGCCGCGGTCTCGGCGGCGACGACGGCGGCCCGGCGGCAGTGACCTGGCGGTGCGGCGAGAGCGACGGCGACCCCGGGGGCAAGCAGACCCCCAGCGTGATCGCCACCGCGGCGGCCAGCGCGGACCCGGCCCCGCGCAGCACCGTGCCGGCGCGCTCGACGGGCAGTTCGTACACGCGGCCCGCGCGCTGCTCCCACCAGTGCCGCAGTGCCGAGCGGGCGAGCGCCACCGCGGCGGCCCCCGCCACGGTCAGCAGCGCGTACAGAACGACGACCTCGGCCACCTCGGGCACGTGCGGCACCACCTCGGGACGTCCCCGACGGTGCTTCGGGCACGGGTGGGCACCCGCGCCGGAGGCAGGGGGGAGCGCATCCCGTGCGCTGGATCACCCCCGCGGGGACAGCGGCCGGGGGCACCGCACAGCAGCCTGCGGCAAGGCCGGGCACACCGGGGACCGGCGACGCGCGGGCACCCCAAACGATCACCCGTCCGCCGGATGATCAAGGGCGCGGAGGCGGTCCGCGCGGCCGGTCGCGCGCGCCGGCGGTCAGCCCGCGCGCAGGGCCAGCGTCATCGCCTCGACGGCCAGCAGCGGCGCGACGTTCCTGTCCAGGGCCCCACGGCAGGCGAGCACCGCCTCGATGCGGCGCAGGGTGTTCTCGGGCCGCGAGCCCGCCGCGATCCGCTCGACGGCGTCCCGTGCCTCGACGTTCGCGATCGCGACGGACGTGCCGACCTGCACGGCCAGCACGTCCCGGTAGAAGCCCGCCAGGTCGGTGAGGGCCAGGTCGAGGGTGTCGCGCTGGGTACGGGTGGAGCGGCGCTTCTGCCGGTCCGCGAGATCCTTCATCACGCCCGCCGTGCCGCGCGGCATGCGGCTGCCCGCCCCCGCGGCCGCACCGAGCGCCGTGCGCAGCTCCTCGGTCTCCTTGGCGTCCATCTCCTCCGAGACCTGCTTGGCGTCCTCCGTCGCCGCGTCCACCAGCTCCTGCGCGGCCTTGAGGCAGCCGCCGACGTCGTCCACGCGCAGCGGCAGCCTCAGCACGGCCGCGCGGCGGGAACGCGCCGCCTCGTCGGTGGCGAGCCGGCGGGCCCGGTCGATGTGGCCCTGCGTGGCACGCGCGGCGGACTCGGCGATCACGGGGTCGATGCCGTCGCGCCGGACGAGCACGTCGGCCACGGCCGCCACGGGCGGGGTGCGCAGCACCAGGTGCCGGCAGCGCGAGCGGATCGTCGGCAGCACGTCCTCGATGGACGGCGCGCACAGCAGCCACACCGTACGGGGCGCCGGTTCCTCCACGGCCTTCAGCAGCACGTTGCCGGCGCCCTCGGTGAGGCGGTCGGCGTCCTCCAGCACGATCACCTGCCAGCGGCCGGAGGCCGGCGAGAGCGTGGAGCGGCGGACCAGGTCGCGGGTGTCCTTGACGCCGATGGAGAGCAGGTCGGTGCGGACCACCTCGACGTCGGCGTGCGTACCAACCAGGGTCGTGTGGCAGCCGTCGCAGAAGCCGCAGCCCGGCGCGCCGCCCGGGGCCCGGTCCGGGCTCACGCACTGCAGCGCGGCGGCGAAGGCGCGGGCGGCGGTGTCACGGCCCGCGCCGGGCGGGCCCGTGAACAGCCAGGCGTGCGTCATCTTCGACGCCGTGGGCAGCGCGGTGCCGGCGGCTGCCGCCGTCACGAAGGCGTCCGCGTCCCGCGCGGCGGCGGCCAACTGCTCCGTCACCCGGTCCTGGCCGACCAGGTCGTCCCATACCGCCATCGCGCCCGCCCGTCCTGTGGTGCCTGCACTTGCCTGCTCCGGCTCCACCATTGTCGGGTACGCCACCGACAGGATCGTGCGGGTGGTTGTGGTTGCGGCCGTTTGCTGTGTGCGGGTTGTTTGCGCCTGCGGCGAGCTGTCCCCGCCCTCCCTCCCGATTGCCCGGCGCGGTCGGTGACCGCCTCGCGGGGTGCGGGGTGGGCCGGGGGCGGGGCCTCCGGGGCTGCACGTCCTGGACTGGGTTATTTACGTGCATGGCGGGCGGTACTTGTTGTGCCCCGGGTGCCGCACACAAATATCCCGCAGCGTCCAGAACATCCACCCCTACGACCCCTCCCCCTCCGTATCGTCAGGCGGCTGACGGCCGGAGGGGGGTGAAGATGCGGTCCGGGTTGCCGCACGCGTCTTGCCGAACCCCACGGCGTCAGGCGTGGTCCGGAGGGGCTTTCGAAGGGCTCGGGCCGATGCCAGTGCTGGCTCGGCCGCTCACCGGAGGGCAGGGATACGCCCCTTCGTGCGCGCAATCTTGCTCGGCCTGCGGCCGGGAGGCCTCCTGCCGGTGGCAGCTTCCAGCGGTGCGGGGAGGGGCGGGCCCCATCACCCCCCACCGGGCGTTGGTCGCCCAACGAAACGGAGGGGGCGGGGGAGGTGGGGGCACCCCCGGCCGAAGGCTGGGGGAGGGTGGGCGTTCTGGACGCTGACGTGTATGTGTTGTGCGGCACGGACGGCACCAAGCGCAGGTGCCCGCCATGCACATAAATATGCCGTACAGAATGCCCAGCCCCGGAGGCCCCGTCCCCGGCCCACCACGAACCGCGCGAGGCCCGCACCAACCGCGCCGGATGGGCGTCCCCCCGGCCGAAGGCTGGGGGGAGGGCGGGCGGGCGGGGGAACCGCCCGCCGTAGGCGCAAAACAACCCGCACACGAGCAACCGGCCGCAACAAGCGACCCCGGTCCGGGGCGTCAGCCGGACACGCGGCGGTGTCGACGAGGCGCCGCCGGCTTGCGGCGGAGCATGACGAAGGTCGCGCCCGAGGCGATGCCCAGCGCTGCCAGGGCGGAGGCCACGCCCGCGGTGACGTCGGAGGGACCGGTCGAGGGGCCGGTGGAGGTCGACACGGAGGTGAGCCCCGCGGCGGGGAGGCCCGTGCCCGGGCCGGTGGACGCCGCGGCCGTCACCCCGGGCACGGCGCCCGCGGGGGCGGACGGGGCCACGGCCGCACTGCCCGGCGACGGCGTCGCCGTCCCGTCCGGGCAGGCCACGGTGAAGCGCTGCGGCTTCGCCTCGGAGCTGGCCCACCGGAAGCGGTAGGAACCGTCGGCGAGCACGACGCGGTCGCTGCTCCCCGTGCCCTGGTCGCCGGTGACCAGCGTGCCCACGACCGCGTCCTCGCCCCGGGCGTAGGAGACCGTCCAGTTGACCGGCTGGTCGGGGACGAAGCCCTCGGCCCTGAAGTAGAAGGTGCACACCGTGGCGCCGTCTTCGCGCGTCCGGCCCAGGGCCTCGTCGTAGAGGCGGACTCCGGGCCGGTCGGAGGGCGCGCCGGAAGCGTGCGCGGCCAGGCCCAGGAGGGCCGCGGCGGCGGCAGCGGCGGCGAGGGCCGCCGCCGTGGTACGGATGCGCATGTTCAGAGTGTCCCGGAGACCCGCGCGGAGGGCTGCGCCGGGGTCCATTTCCGGCCGACGACATTTGTGGAGTAACGGCGTCCATTTCCCCTCGTACAGGGGACACATGGGGCGCACGCTTACCCGAATTGGCTTATGCGCGCGGCAGTTGCGCCCGTGAGCCGCCGCTCAGAGCGACAGCCGCTGCACCCCGCCCGCGACCGCGCGCTGCTCTGGCACCTCCGTGCCCGTCCAGCAGGAGCCGCGCCGCGCCAGCAGACGGCGCAGCCAGACCTCCGTGGCGACCAGGTCGGTGAGCCCGTCGACGGCCACCGGTTCGCCTTCCGCCGCCGCGCGCAGGGCGGCCCGTACGACCCGGGCCTCGACGAGCCCGGCGTCGGCGAGCAGCGGGGCCTCGAAGAGGTCGAGCAGGTCGTCGACGGCCGAACGCAGGCCCGCGCGGACGGCGACGGCCGTGGAGACGTGGGAGTTGGCGCCCCAGCCGGGCGGCAGTTCGCGGATGCCCGCGCCCGCCAGGACGGAGCGCAGGATCGTGGCGCGGGCGCCGGGCTGGACGCGCAGCGTCTCGGGCAGTGCCCGGCAGGCCCGCACCACCTGGTTGTCCAGGAAGGGCGCGTGGAGCCGCTGGCTGCGCACCTCGGCGGCCTGCTCGAAGACCCGGTGGTCCGCGGCGTGCCGGGCGAGCGCGGCACGCGCCCGGCGCTCACCGGGGCGCTCCACCGTCGTGCCCGGCCGGGCCGCCGCGTCCTGGAGGCGAACCGATACTTCGGCCAGCGCCTCACCGGTCAGCCAGCGCGCCGCGGGGCCCGGCCGGCACCACGCGAGGGCGGCGAGCGACGCGGCCAGCGCGCCGCCGTGCTCCTCGAAGCTCCGGTCCAGCAGCCGCGCCGCCACGTCCTCCACACCCTGCCGGTAGCTGGTGCGGGCCAGGCGCCGCGCCGCCCGGTACACGGTGAACGGCACGAACACCGAGCGCCCCGAGGGCCCGTCCGCCCGCGCCAGGGCCGTGACGGGACGCAGCAGGCCGCGCCGCCGCCGGTCCATCAACAGGTCGGCCAGCCGCGCCGGATGGGCGTCCAGCACCTGCCGGGCGCCGTGCCCAACGAAGTGGTCGGCGCCGCCCGCCGCCAGGCGCCGCCGGTGCCGTTCCGCGGTGATCAGCGAGGGGCCCGGCTCGTCGGTGAGCGGCCCGCCGTCGAGGTCGGCGTACGGCAGGGACTCCGGTCCGCCCGGCACGACGACGTGGTGCAGCCGGGGGTCGGCGGCCATGCTGCGGGCGCGTTCCAACTCCGCCTCGCGCGCGTGGACGCTGCCCGTGGCGAGGTCGTTGAAGGTGACCGCCAGCAGGCGCTGTCCCGCGGCGGAGCCGTGCCCGAGCGGTGTGCCCGGCATCCCGGGCAGGCCGGCGGCGAGCAGGGCGAGCGTGGAGGAGGCACTGCCCCCGGACAGGTCGGCCCCGATGCCCGGCGCGGGGTCCTCGCCGGGGTCCGGTACGAAGCGGGGCTGCGCCAGCCGCGTCCGGACGGCGTCCACCAGGGCGTCCCGTATGCCGGCGATCGCGTGGTCCGGGTCGGCGTGGGCGGCCGGGGTGCCCGCGACGGCGAGCGAGGCGGTGGGCTCGTAGCCGCTGACCTCGGGCACCCCGTCGCGCATGATGAGCGCGTGCCCGGGCGGCACCCGGCGCACCCCGGCGTACGGGGTGCCCTCGCCGAGCGCCTCGGGGGAGTCGGGGCAGGCCAGCAGCGCCGCCAGGTAGGTCACGTCCAGGGCGGCCTCGGTGAGGTCGGCCAGCGGCAGCGCCGCCGTGCCGTACGCCGTGCCCCGCGCCCACTGGGTGTGGAACACCGGCCGGGCGCCCGCGAGATCGCCCAGCACCGTGATGCGGCGGCCGATCTGCAGGACGCAGGTGTAGCTCCCGGCCCAGGCCGTCAGATGGCGCAGCGCCCCGCCGCGCGCGGCGAACAGTCCCACCCGCAGGTCGGCGTCGGAGGCGGCGCAGCGGCCGAGCACCGCCAGCCGCGCCACGGAGCCGTTCTCGGCGTGGACGATCCGCACCTCGTCGGCGCGCCAGTCGCCCACCATCCACAGCGGATCGGGGTCGGCCCACAGGAGTTGGGCGCCGACGGGCTGCAGGGTGCGGCCGGGGCGCACGCCGGGAACCTGTCCCACGGCAGCGCTGCTCCACCCCACCAACCACCGCATCGCCGCCTCCACAGGTTGTGGATTACGTGGGCCGGCGTGGCCAACCGGCCCCTCGGCAGGCCGAACTGCCGCCCCGTCCGAGGAACATGCTGCCACGGAGCGGCGCGCAAAGAGGCGCATGAGGACATGGTTGAGCGCCGGACCGCGCTTCACGCGCGGTCCGGCGCGGGCCGGTTCGACCCAACTCCCCTTAGATCAAGGCCACTTGGAGCGAGCCGCGGGATTTCAAACGTCATTTTCCGGTCAATGCCCCAGGAGGCCGCATTCGCCCGTTGTGCGACATGTGGGGGTCGCGGTCCGGGAGGCGTGGCGCACCTCCCGGACCGGTCCGCCACCCGCGGGGATTGTGGTGACGGAGCCCCCTGACCCGCCACTACCCCCCATAGCCGCACATGAGAGCCGCGGGCCAACCCACGCCACCATGGAACCCCTACCGCACGAACCGGCACAGAGCGCGCGGATGGGCGCACAGCCGCATACGCCGGTAGCACGCGCCACAAGCAGGAGTCGCCAGGCCGCATTCAGGGCAGGAATCTCGCCATCCGGGACAACAGCTCTTAACGGGCGGGATACGGCGAACTACGCTGGGTTCACCCGAGAAGCGATGTCCCGGCAGCTCGGGGTCCGGCGCCTGCCCGGTGGCGGGTGGCGGCGGCCCTGGCACCCCTCCACAAGAGGCGCCGGGCCAGCCGTTGTTGTGCGTCGAGAGGGTGTGACAGGCGTGGCAGGCGTACGCGGCCCTCGCGCTTACGGCGAGAGGTGGTAGTGGTCATGACCAAAGAACCCCGAGGGCCCAACGAGAAACTGGGCACCCTTCTCGCCCTGGCCGGCATCAGCAACGCGGGACTCGCCCGCAGGGTCAACGACCTCGGCGCCCAGCGCGGTCTGACCCTGCGGTACGACAAGACCTCCGTCGCCCGCTGGGTCACCAAGGGCATGGTGCCGCAGGGCGCCGCCCCGCACCTCATCGCGGCCGCCATCGGCAGCAAGCTCGGCCGTCCCGTGCCGCTGCACGAGATCGGTCTCGCCGACGCCGACCCGGCGCCCGAGGTGGGCCTCGCCTTCCCCCGCGACGTCGGGGAGGCCGTCAAGTCCGCCACCGACCTGTGGAAGCTCGACCCCGGCCGCCGCGGCCCGGGCGGCGGCGGCATCTGGCAGAGCCTGGCCGGCTCCTTCGCGGTCAGCGCGTACGTCACGCCCGCCTCCCGCTGGCTGATAACCCCGGCCGACGCCCGCGTCGCCCGCGAGGACCCCGCCCCGGGCACGCACCACGTCGGCCACTCCGACGTCGCCAAGCTCCGCGAGGCCGCGGAGGACGCCCGGCGCTGGGACTCCAAGTACGGCGGCGGCGACTGGCGTTCGGGCATGGTCCCCGAGTGCCTGCGGGTCGAGGCGGCCCCGCTGCTGCTCGGCTCGTACAGCGACGAGGTCGGCCGCTCCCTCTTCGGGGCCACGGCCGAACTCACCAGACTCGCCGGGTGGATGGCCTTCGACACCGGCCAGCAGGAGGCCGCCCAGCGGTACTACATCCAGGCCCTGCGGCTCGCCCGCGCCGCCGCCGACGTCCCCCTCGGCGGATACGTCCTGGCGTCGATGTCCCTCCAGGCCACGTACCGCGGCTTCGCCGACGAAGGCGTGGACCTGGCCCAGGCCGCCCTCGAACGCAACCGCGGCCTCGCCACGGCCCGCACGATGTCCTTCTTCCACCTCGTCGAGGCCCGCGCCCACGCCAAGGCCGGCGAGAGCGCCGCCTGCGCCACGGCCCTGGCCGCCGCCGAGTCCTGGCTCGACCGCGCCCGCGACGGCGACGCCGACCCGCCCTGGCTCGGCTTCTACTCCTACGACCGGCTCGCCGCGGACGCCGCCGAGTGCTACCGCGACCTGCGCGTGCCCGGGCAGGTGCGCCGCTTCACGGAGACGGCGCTCGCCCGGCCCACGGAGGAGTTCGTGCGGTCGCACGGGCTGCGGCTCGTCGTCTCGGCCGTCGCGGAGCTCGAGTCCGGCAACCTGGACGCGGCCTGCGCGGCCGGGGTCAAGGCGGTCGAGGTGGCCGGGCGGATCTCGTCGGCCCGGACGACGGAGTACGTGCGGGACCTCCTGCACCGGCTGGAGCCGTACGGGAACGAGCCGCGCGTCGCGGAGCTGCGGGAGCGGGCTCGTCCCCTCCTGGCGGCCCCCGCGTAGGGCGCGGTCGCGGACGCCAGCCGTGCCGTCCCGCCGTCTCGCGCCCTCCGGGCGCAGAGCGGCGGGCCGCGGACGGGAGGGTGGTGCCGGCGGGGTTCAGGCCCGGAGCGGGGCCGGTTGTCCGTGGGGTTCGGGTCTTGTCGCCGTCCGCGGGTGCGGATGACGGGTCGCCACGCCCACCGTTCGTGTCGTGCGCCCGCCGTCACCGCCGTCCGCGGGTGATTGCCCGACCTCCCGCCGGCCGCCCGGCAACACCCGAAATACCGAGATACCCGCAGACGCAGGTCACGGCGGGCGCGCCCACCACTCGGCGAAGGCGTGGAAGCGGCCGTCTGCACCTGCGGACGGCGACGAGACCCCCGCCACCGGAAACGCGGCCCGCTCCGGCGCCTGAACCCCCCTCCCCGCGCCCACCCGCACACGGCCCAGGAGGGCGCCCCCACCTCCCCTCCGCAGCCGGCATCCTCGCGCCCGAAGGGCGCGGGACGGCGGGACGGCCGAACACCGACACCGTCACAGGTTTGCCGGGCGCCCCGACGGGCCAAGCCTTACGCGGGAGGTGACCGCGCGCATGGACACCGCGGACATCGTCGTCATCGGCGCCGGCATCGTCGGCCTGGCGACCGCGTACGCGATCACCCGTACCTCACCCGGCACGTCGGTGCTGGTCCTGGACAAGGAGGACGGCCCCGCGCGCCACCAGACCGGCCACAACAGCGGCGTGATCCACAGCGGCGTCTACTACCGCCCGGGATCCCTCAAGGCCCGGTACGCGACGCAGGGCGCCGCGGAGATGGTGAAGTTCTGCGCCGGCAACGACATCCCGCACGACGTGACGGGCAAGCTCATCGTCGCCACGGAACGCGAGGAGCTGCCCCGGCTGCACGCCCTCGTCCAGCGGGGGCGGCAGAACGACATCCCGGTACAGGAACTGGGTCCGGCCCAGATCGCCGAGCGGGAACCGCACGTGCGCGGCCTGGCGGCGATCCACGTCGGCACGACGGGGGTCTGCGACTTCACCGCGGTCGCCGCGGCCATGGCCCGCCTCACCACCGAAGGCGGCCGCGGCGAGGCCCGCATCGCGTACGGCAGGGAGGTCCGCGCCCTCCACCGCGACGGGCGCAGCGTGATCGTCGAGCCCCACAGCGGCCCGCCGGTCCGGGCCGGGGCGCTCGTGAACTGCGCGGGCCTGTACTGCGACCGCGTCGCCCGCATGGCCGGGACCGCGAACGAGGACGTCGCGGGCGTGCGCATCGTGCCGTTCCGGGGCGAGTACCACGAGCTGCGCCCCGACCGCGCCGGCCTCGTCCGAGGCCTGGTCTACCCCGTACCGGACCCCGCCTTCCCCTTCCTCGGCGTGCACCTGACCCGCGGCGTC
The DNA here is from genome assembly GCF_033792735.1 of Streptomyces sp. PA03-3a. NCBI lineage: Bacteria > Bacillati > Actinomycetota > Actinomycetes > Kitasatosporales > Streptomycetaceae > Streptomyces > Streptomyces sp. PA03-3a. The sequence goes on along the minus strand of NZ_JARAVM010000012.1, from coordinate 124,235 downwards.
GACGGCTCCGTGCACGTCGGCCCGAACGCCGTCCCGGCGCTCGCCCGCGAGGGCTACCGGCGGCGCACGGTGCACCCGCGCGACCTCGTCGAGACGGCCGCGTTCCCCGGGACCTGGCGGATCGCCCGGCGCCACTGGCGGTACGAGGCCGGCGAGATCCGCCGCTCGCTGTCGAAGCGGGCCTTCGTGGAGTCCGTGCAGCGTCTGCTGCCCGAGGTGACCGCCGACGACCTGGTGCCCGCGGCGGCAGGGGTGCGGGCGCAGGCCGTGCTGCGCGACGGGACGCTCGTCGACGACTTCCTCATCGCGGGCGACGGGCCCTTCGTCCACGTGCTGAACGCCCCCTCTCCCGCCGCGACGGCCTCGCTGCCGATCGGCCGGGAGATCGCCCGCAGGGCACTGGCGGTGCTGGGGCGTACGTAAAATCGACGCATCATGTCGAAGCCCCGCACCCCCCACTTCCCGGGCGGCCCCGCCTCCCACCCGCATCCGGACGCGCACACCGAGCAGCGCATCCGCACCTTCCACCCGCGTCGTGGCCGGGTCACCCACGGCCAGCGCGCGGCGCTGGAGCGGCGCTGGGCGGACTGGGGCGTCGACCTCGACGGCACGCCGCTGGACCTGGACAAGCTCTTCGCCGACGCGGGCCTCGCCCCGGACCGCCCAGTGGTCCTGGAGATCGGCTTCGGCATGGGCGACGCCACCGCCGCGATGGCCGCCGCCGACCCCGGCACCGGCATCCTCGCCGCGGACGTGCACACCCCCGGCCAGGGCAACCTCGTCCACCTCGCCGAGCGCGAGGGCCTGCGCAACGTCCGGGTCGCCAACGGCGACGCCGTCGTCCTGCTGCGCGACATGCTCGCCCCGGAATCGCTGGCCGGCCTGAGGGTCTACTTCCCCGACCCGTGGCCCAAGGCCCGGCACCACAAGCGCCGCATGATCCAGCCGGAGTTCGTCGCGCTCGCCGTGTCGCGGCTGCGGCCCGGCGCCACCGTGCACTGCGCGACCGACTGGGAGCCGTACGCCGAGCAGATGCTGGAGGTGCTGACGGCGGAGCCCGGCCTGGTGAACGCCTACGCCACCGCCAGCGGCTATGCCGAGCCGCGCCCGGCCTTCCGTCCGATGACCAAGTTCGAGCGCCAGGGGATCGCGAAGGGCCACGTCGTCCACGACCTGGTCTTCGAGCGCCGGTGATCGTCCGGCGGTGCGGTAATCGGTAACACCATCGCGCCGCGCGGCCGGGGCGCCGTAAGGTCATCGGGTGTCCTCGTACTCGCATTCGCCCGACTCGCCCCTCCCGAGCCCGGCGGCCCAACCCGCCGTACCCGAGTATCCGGAACACCAGCAGCGACCGCAGTTCGCGCTGCCCGCGCCCGGGCAGTGGCACTACAAGCCGCGCCGGCACTTCTGGGAGAACCGGACGTTCCGGCTGGTGGCGCTCTTCTCCGTGCTGGCGCTGTGCGGGGTGCTCATCCTGGCGCTGGTGCGCCGCCAGACCGGCACGGAGGGCTTCCTCGTCGGTCTCCTCCTGGCGGTCCTGCCGGTCCCGATCCTCGGCGGCGCCTTCCTCTGGCTGGACCGGGTGGAGCCGACCCCGCTGCGCAACGCGGTCTTCGCCTTCGCCTGGGGCGCGTGCGCCGCCACCCTGGTCGCCATCCTCGCCAACGAGTACGCGACGGAACTGCTCGCGACCACCTTCACGGCCAGCGACTCGCAGAGCGACATCTGGGGCGCCACCTTCGTCGCCCCCGTCGTGGAGGAGAGCGCCAAGGGCGCCGCCGTCCTGCTGCTCTTCCTCTTCCGCCGCCGCGACTTCACCGGGATCGTCGACGGCGTCGTCATAGCCGGGCTCACCGCCACCGGCTTCGCGTTCACCGAGAACATCCTCTACCTGGGCTCCGGCTTCGCCGAGGACCAGGCGTACGGGACCGACGGCGGCCTGGGCACGACGGCGGCGATGTTCATCGTCCGGATCGTGATGACGCCCTTCGCGCACCCGCTGTTCACCTCGCTCACCGGCATCGGCTTCGCCATCGCCGCCACCTCCCGCCCCGGCCGGGCCCGCCGCTGGCTGGCCCCGCTCGGCGGCTGGCTGCTGGCGATGGTCCTGCACGGCACCTGGAACGGCTCCGCCTCGTTCAGCCCGCTCGGCTTCCTCGCCGTCTACGCGACGGTGATGATCCCGCTGTTCGGCCTGCTGGTCTGGCTCGCGATCTGGTCCCGCTCGAACGAACTGAGGACCATCCGCACCCAGCTGCCGCTGTACGCCATGGCCGGCTGGCTCAGCCCGCCCGAGCCCGCCGCCATCGGCTCCATGAAGGGCCGCGGCCTCGCCCGCTCCGCCGCACGCGGCGCGCAGGGGAAGGAGGCCGCCCGCACGGTGCGCGAGTACGTGTCGTTCGCGACCTCGCTCGCCTTCCTGCGCGCCCGCGCGAACCGCGGGGCCGCCGGCGCGGACTTCCAGGCCCGGGAGCAGGAGCTGCTGCACCATCTGTGGGAGCGCAAGGCCGTCGCCCAGCCCGCGCTCACCCATGCGGCCCATGCCATCCGGCCGGCCTTCCCGCCCGTGTACCCGTGGGCGGGACCCCCGCCGGGGACCCCGTACGGGCCCTATCCGGCGCAGGTCCAGCCGTACGGGCAGCCGTGGCCGCAGCCCCAGGCGTGGCCGCAGGCCCAGCCGTCGCCGCAGGCCCAGCCGTCGCTCCAGCCCCAGGCGTGGCCGCAGCCCCAGCCGTCGCCGCAGGCCCAGCCGTCGCCCCAGCACCAGGCGTGGCCGCAGCCCCAGCCGTCGCCCCAGCACCAGGCGTGGCCGCAGCCCCAGCCGTCGCCGCAGCCCCAGGCGTGGCCGCAGCAACCCCCGCAGCAGGGGGCTGCGTACCCGCAGCGGTGGGGCCCCCGCCACCCCCAGGTGCCGCCGCAGCAGGGGTGGTACCCGCAGGCCGCCCCCTACCGGGACCCGCGGGGCGGCCGCCACCGCTGACTCCGGTTGCCCGCCCCCGCCGCCGGGGATGCAATGACCGGGTGAGCCCGCTGATACGAGGTACGAGCCGCTCCGGCCACCGTCCGCCCGGCCGCACCAGCTGGACGCGCACGGCAGTCGTCCTCGTACCGGTCCTCGCCGTCTCCACCGCCGTGGCCGTCGGCGCGGGCGCCGGGGTGGTGCCCGTCTCCCTCGCGATCTCACCGACCACGACCGCCCTGTCCGGCCAGAACATCCAGATCGCCGCGGACCGCCTGACCGGCACCGGCTTCACCCAGTACGTGACCATCGACCACACCGCCGAGGGCGACTTCCCCCAGTTCGTCTCCGCCATCGCCTCCGCCGAGCTGCACAACCTCTGCCAGTCCGTGGTGGGCTCCGTCCCCGGCTTCGGCCAGGTCACCCTGCGGATCAGCGCGGGCACAGGTGACAAGCCCGTCCACGCCGACCAGCTGATCGTCGACAGCGACGACCTCTCGGGCGACGCCGAGTTCCACGACATCCGCATCGGTGTGGACGCCTCGAGGACGGACACCGAGGGCGGGGCCCAGGGCCCGGCCGGCGCCGTGGGGCAGCAGGCCGAGAGCGTCACCATCGACCACCTGCGGCAGACCACCAAGTCCGTGAGCGCGGCCACCTTCCGCCTGAACGGCCTGCACATGACGGTCAAGAAGGGCGCCGACCCCTGCTTCTGACCCGAATGGGCGAGCGCGTACGACCATCGGGGTGATTGGGGACCTCGCCCGAGCGACCGATCAGACTGTCCCCCGGTTGACGGGATGTGCTGACCACCGAGCCCACCGGGTCACGGCCCGCCACGTCCCCGGCCGCCGTCGCCGCCTCCGGCCGCACCAGTTGGAAGCGGCTCGCCCTCGTCATGGTGCCGACCGTCGCCGCCGCGGGCGCCGTCGTCGCGAGCCTGGCCACCGGCGCGCTCGCCGCCTCCTTCGGGGTGTCAGCCAACTCCTTCACCGTCGCCGGAGAGAGCTTCCAGATCTCCTCCTCCCTCCTGGAGGGCGACGGCTTCGTCCAGTTCGGCGTCCTCGACCGGGGCCGTGACGCGGTCTACCCGGAGGCGCTCTCCGCCGTCCGCCGGGCCACCCTGCACGACCTGTGCCAGTCCGTCGTCCAGCCGGTACCGGTGATCGGCCCGGTCACGCTGCGGCTGACCGCGGACCCGGCGAGCGCCGACCGCCTCATCGCGGACACCCACGACATCAAGGGCGACGCCGTCTTCGAGAACATCCACATCGGCCAGGACGCCTCGACGGTGGACCAGGTCCCCGGCGTCCGGGGGCCGGCCGGGGCCTTCGCGCAGCAGGCCACGACCATCCGCATCCGCGACCTGCGGCAGGAGAACCGGTCGGTCAGCGCGGCCACGTTCCGGCTGCCGGACCTGCACGTGCAGGTGCTGCGCGGCGACCACTCCTGCTTCTAGGAGACGCCGCCGTGACCCGCATGCTGAGCCGCGCCGGAGCCCTCCGTTCCCGCTTCCGCGCCTGGCGCCGCAGCCGTCCCTTCTGGGCCGGCCTATGGACCCTCCTCGCCGGGGTGGAGATCCTCTCCATCCCGCTCGCCCCGCTCTCGCTCATGATCCACGAGGGCATCGCCGGTGTCTCCGGCCTGCTCATGGGCGTCTTCCTGGTCGTCCTGGGCCTCACCCTGTGGCTGGCCCCGCACTACCGCGCCTTCGCCGGCATCGCGACCCTCGTCTTCTCCGTCGCCTCGCTGGTGCTGTCCAACTTCGGCGGGTTCCTGATCGGCTTCCTGCTGGGCGTCATCGGCGGGGCCATGGCCGTCAGCTGGGTGCCGGACGGGGACGACGGCCGCGGCAGGCGTTCCCGGCCGGTGCCCGACTGGGGCGGCGGAGGCGGCGCCGCGGGGCCCGCGGTGGGCGCTCCGCAGGGCGGCCCCCCGGCGAGCACCCCTGACGGCACCCCGCCCCCGGCGGTCCCGCCGGCCGCCCCCGCGGGCGGCACGGAGCAGGCGCCGCCCACGGCCTCGGGCTCGGGCTCGGGCTCCGGCTACGGCTCCGGCTCCGTTGACGGCACGGACACAGCGGCGCTCCGCTCGGCCGTCCGCACGCAGGCCGTCCGCAACCGGGCCGTAAGGCTGCGGGCCATCGGCGCCCTCCCCGTCGGCGGGGCGCTGCTCGCCGGAGGCCTGCAGCCGATGGCTCCGATGGCTTCGATGGCCATGGCCCACGACGCCGGTGCGCCCAGGGGCGACGGCACCGCCCGGTCCGCCAAGGGCTACCGCAGCGCGGGCGAGGCCGTGTGCGACGTACTGGACGGCCTCTACCACGCCCGCAACCCCACCGCGCACGGCACCGGAACCGCTACGGGCAAGTCCAGGAACCGGGCCCCGGGCGGGCTCCACGCCGGTATCGAGGCGCAGGCCCCGCTCCCGGTCCGCGGCACGCTCGACGTCTCGCCCGGCGGCACACCGAAAGGCGCCGGGCCGGGCCCCGTACCGTCCCAGCGCGAGGCGCCGCAGCAGCCCTCGGGCGGGCTGCTGGGAGCGGTGGGCGACCTGCTGGGGCTGCGGGGCAGGCAGCCGTCCGCGCAGGCACCGGCGCCGCGGCGGCCGGGCGCCACCCCCTACGCGCCGCCCGCACCCCGCGCGGGAGGGTCCACGCGGCGTACGCGGCCCGAGGTCCCCGCGCCGTCAGCGGGCACCCCGCCCACCGGCCTCCTGTCCGGCAACAGGATCGGCCCCGACTCGCTGCTGGACCTGGTCGTCCCACGCCGCCCCTCCGACGGCGGCATGGACGAACCGCTCTCCCTGCTCCCCGCCCGCATCCGCCTGGGCACCCCCGACTCCCCCTGGTGCCTGCCGAAGGTCTCCCTGGAACTGTCCATCGGCGCGGCGGGCTACCGCGACCGCGTGATCACCGCCGAGCAGCCGTTCCGCGTGCTCACCCCGCTGCTGGTCCTGACCGGGCTGACGTACCACGGCATCACCGCCGTCCCCACGCGCGCCGGCGCCGAACGCGTCCTGGTCTTCACCGCCTGGCGCGCCGACATCGCGAGCCTGCGCCAGACGGCGGCCCTGCTCTCCCCCACCTGCGCCCGCCGCCACGCCCGCGACTGGACGCCGCCCTTCCACGGCCTGCCCGGGATCGGCCTGCCGCTGCTGGACATCGGGCTGCCCGGCATCGGGCGCGTCTCTCCCGAGCCGCCGCCGTGGGCCCCCTGCCAGGGCGAACTCGAGACGGACGCCCGGCCCTGGAGCACCACGACCGCCACCGGGCGCCCGGTCGTCCTGCTCACCCGGGTCCTCAGCGGCAACCTCCTCGGGCTGCTCCCGGTCACGTTCACCCCGGACATGCCGCCTCCGCTGCCGCCCGGGCTGACGATCCCCATCCCGCTGTTCTTCACGCAGGCAGTGGCCTACAACCAACTGCTGACCGCGCACCGGATCACAATCCCCGGCATGCACCAGCAGGCGTCGGCGTCACTCCGCTGACTGGCACACGACGGCGCTGGCCAGCAGCACGGCGGTCAGAGCGGTGACGACGAGGGCCCTACGAACAACGGACATGGCACACCTCAGTACAGCGGCGGACTGATTCGAGCAGGCCATAACTTACCGTCATCGCAGCACCACTCAACGTCACGTCGCCGTGGGGAGCCACCCGCCAGGGCTACGAAGTCCGTTGACCCCGGACCTGGATCCCGGCGAGCAGCTCGCGCGTGGCCGCCGCCACGGCGTCCACCGCCTCCTCGAAGGCCTCCCGGTTGTGCGCCGCCGGCGCCCGGAACCCGGAGATCTTCCGCACGTACTGCAGGGCCGCGGCCCGGATGTCCTCGTCGCCGACCTCGGGCGTCATCGGCGGGCGCAGGGTCTTGATGCTTCGGCACATGGCTCCAGTGTGCCCGCGCCCACTGTCAGGCCCACCCCGCGCGCGGCCGCCGGCCCCACCACCAGCCGCCCGCACCGCCCGGCGCGGCCGCGTCCTCCACCGTCAGCTCCATGTACCGGCCGTCCACCTCCCCCAGCGACTCCCCGAACAACTCCGCGACCGGCCCCGGCAGCCTCCGCACCAGCCCCGCCACCCCGTCCCGGCACACCAGCTCCCCCCGCGCCGCCCCCTGCCCGGTCTCCAGCCCCCGCACCACCCGCTCCCACGCCTCCAAATGCCCCCGCGCCTCCCGCAGCACGCTCCCCTCCACCTCCCACAACGCCTCGTCCACCTCCCCGTACGGCGCCCTCCGCAACGCCTCCATGGCCCGCTCGAACCCATCCGTGACCGGCGTCTCGCTCTGCCTCATGGCCTCATGCTCCGCCCGCACGGCGTGCGCGTCGCGCACTGCGCGCCACACGTGTCAGTCGCCCCTTTGGAACCGGATGCAGTCGGCGGCCCTCGCCCCTGGGGGCTCCTCGGCTCGGCCGCATACATCGAACACAAGGCAGCAACCCCATGGGCACGAACTGGCAGCGGACGCCTGGACCTTCTCCGTCATCGCTGCAGGCTGACGGCCTAACTCCTGTTGCAGAACTGATGCTTTAAGGTTCCTGCACCACTCCCCCGAGCGACCTTCTGTCACCGGCACGCAACACCACGTATCGCCCGAATCGGATCCGCCGTTCCTGGTGCGTCACGACATCAAGAGCATCGGAGGATTCCCCCATGGGACGAGTCAACGCGGTAACGCGCTACGTGTCGCAGGCCGCCCTCGCGACATCTACGGCAGTCGCCACGATGATCAGCTTCTCGACGCCCGCATCGGCAAGTGCCGTCGGGTACGCAAAGGTGGTCGGCTTCTGCATGGATGCCAAGGGACAGGAGCTTTGCCTCCCCACCACCACGCTCGGACACTTCGTGCGTGGCTCGGGCAGGAACGTGAACCGAGAGGAGGCATCCGTGCAGGACAGCTTTGGGATGGACAGCGCCGGCGGTAACTGGTGCAACTGGCGTATCGACTGGCGCTACTCAGACACGAACGGCCGTGTCTACCTCATCAGCAAGGGCGAAACGCACCGCAAGTGCACGCTGCACAGTTCGATCGGCCGTGTCGACACGACGCACCGCACGTTGAAGCACTACGGCAAGGCATGCGCGGACTTCTTCGTCGCTGGTACCAAGCGCGCGTCGCAATGCCACTTCATCACCGAGTGACAGCCGGAGCGACCATGCCTTCTCAAATGCACCCCTCACTGGCATCCCGCGCGCTGCGCGTCCTTTTGGGCGCGGGCGTGAGCTATGCACTCGCAACTGGATTGGTTCTACTCATCTTCGCTTTGCTCCCTCAAAACGCTCTGCGGTCCCTTCAAGAGTCGGGCTTCTTCTGGACCGTCCTCGCCACCGCGGTCGTCATCTTCGCGGCCGGAGCGCTGACCCTCCGAGGCCGCCGCGAGCGGTAAGGCCGCTATCCCACCGACCCTCGCTAGCCGATGCACACCAGCCCCGTGAGCAACACCGCGAATTCGTGACTTCGTACGCCCGTGTCGGGGACCGTGGGCGGGCGTTGAAGCACTGCGGAGGGGCCGGAGCGCGGGCCCCCGGGTGTCGCGGCATCGAGGAACAGGGCGGGATCCCCATGGGCAACAAGTCGCCGAACGTGCGGTCGGGTCGAATGATGCGGTGGGTGCTGACGGCGGGGCTCAGCTACCTGGGGGCGATGTTCGTCGTGCTCGGATGCCTGTCGCTGCTGCCGAAGCGGACGCAGACCTCGCTGTCGGAGACCGCCGTGGGGTGGGCCGTGCTCGGGGTGAGCGTCGTGCTGTTCACGCTGTTCGCGGGGCGGAGCCGCGGGCGGTCCTGACCCCTGGCGCAAACCCCCTCAGGCCCGCATCCACTCCCGGGTGCCGAACGAACCGCAGGAGCCGGAGGCGACCGTGGCCGCGAAGGCCAGGGCGGCGTCGAAGGTCGGCGGGGTGAGGCGGGTCGTGATCTGGGTGGCGAGGTGGTGGGCGAGGGCGCCGTGGAGGACGTCGCCGGCGCCGAGGGTGTCGACGACGGGGGCGACAGCCGGGACGGGAACCTGGCCGCCGGGCCGGAGGATGGGGGACGCGCCCTGGGTCACGGCGGTCCAGCGGACACCGGCGTCGTGGAGGAAGGCGAGCGCCTCGGCCGGGGTGGCGGTGCCCGGGGGGTGGAAGTCGGCCGAGCAGACGGCGACGTCGACGTAGGGGAGCAGGGTGGGCGTGGCGGGGCGCCAGCTGCCCGCGTCCAGGAGGGTGGGGACCCCGGCCGCGCGCGCGAGGCGGGCCGCGGGGACGGCGAGGGCCGGGTGGTGGGCGTCGACGAGGACGACGTCCGCGTCGCCGACCAGGACGGAGAGGTCTCCCGGCGGGGACACGGAGGCTCCGGAGGCCGCGTTGGTGGAGGCGACGGCGCGGTCGCCGGTGGCGGCGGTGACCAGGATCGTGGAGACCGCGGGGGGTTCGGGGGAGTCCGCGGTGAGGTTGATGACGTCGACGCCGAGCGCCGCGAGGTCCGCGTCGATCGCGCCGGCGAGGGGATGGCCGCCGAAGGCGGTGAGCAGGACGGCCTCGCCGCCGAGGTGGGCGAAGGTGGCGGCGGCGCCCGTGGCGGGGCCGCCGGCGGCGACGGTCTGGGCGCGGGCGGTGAGTTTCTCGTTCGGGGCCGGAACGTGGTCGACGAGCGTGATGACATCGAGAGTGCAGAGGCCTACGAAGAGTGCGCGCATGGGCGCATAGTGGCAGCAGGGGGCGTGCGTTTCCCGTCTTACGCGCCTCCTACGGGTGGGGGTGCACCATTTTTCCGCGAGACCCGACGCGCAGAGCGTCGGTGCCACTACGCTGAGTGCTCGCAATGGTGCGCGGGGAATGCCGTGAGCAGGAGGACCGCATGGGGAACGCGCGACCAGGTGGGGCGGGTCCGGCGGACGTCGAGGTGGTGCTGGCCAGAGCGCAGAACGCCTTCGACGTCGACGACCGCGTGCTGGGACGGCTGGCGACCGCGCTGATGGGCTGCACGGAGCTGGCGTCCTTCCGCCAGCGCAAGGGCCCGCCGCGCCGGCTGAGCCGCAGGACGTTGCGGCACTCGTTCCTGCTGGCCGACGGCAGTACGCAGATGCTGTGGGAGATCGAGCACAACACCGGCCCCGGCGGCGACGAACCGCTGTACGAGGTGTACTCGGACCCGGACGCGCTGGCCACCGCGCAGCACATGATCGACGCGCGCTTCGGCGAGCCCTCACCGGAGGAGCTGGAGGCGGAGGCGGCGGACTGGCTGGCGCGGCTGCCGCAGCTGGCGATGGACCTGACGCCCGGGCCCCGGCAGTACACGGAGGACCACTCCGCCGAGCACGCGTGGCGGGTGCTGCGGCGCGCCGAGAACACGGACGTACCGGGCGAGGAGCTGCGCAGCCGGCTGGGTTCGGCGGTCGGCCACGACATCGCGTACGTCACCGGGCGGCACACCAGGATCGGCACCGGCCGGGTCGCCGGCTGGACGCTGTACGAGCACGCCTTCCTGCTGGAGACCGGCGAGGAGATCAGCCTCTGGGAGGTCGAGCACACGATGACCCCCGACGGGCGGCCGGTCTGCGAGGTCTACGCCGACGAGACGGCCGCCTGCGACTCCGCCGACGTGCGGCTGGAAGGTCTCTGAGCGCGTTCCGGCCGCGTTCGGACCCGGCTCCGGCCCCGTTCGGACCCGGCTCCGGCCGGGTTCCGGCATGGTTCCGGATTGCGGCCGGGGTGCAGCCGGAGGAAATTGGGGCGTAGGCGTGTCGGTGGGAGGCGGGAGGTTCCCATGCCGGTCCTGGCGGAGGTCGAGTTCCCCGGTGTGACGGCCCTGCAGTACGAGGAGGCGAACCACCGCGCGGGGTTCGGGCCCGAGCATCCTCCCGCGGGCCTGCTCGCCCATTCCGCCGTGATCACCAACGAGGGGCTGCGGCTGGTGAACGTCTGGCAGTCCGCCCAGGCGCTCGAGGCCTTCATGGAAATCATGATGGCCGTCGCGAAGGAGTCCGGTTTCCCGGAGCCGAGCGGGCCGCCGAGGATCTCGGAGCTCTACAACTTCGTCGTCCCCTAGACACGGACCGGCGGCCCTGGATGACGGGGGGTGTCACCAGGACCGCCGGAGTTCGCGTGGTCGTACGGGGCCGTTCACGGTCTGCCGCGAAGAGCCGCGGCCGGTCGCGTCCCGGCCGGCCGCCTCAGACGGAGAGGCCCTTGCTGCGCAGCCAGCCCATCGGGCCGATCGGGTCGCCGCCGCCGGGGCGCACCTCGAGGTGCAGGTGCGGACCGGTGACGTTGCCCGTGGCGCCGACCCGGCCGATGGTGTCACCGGTGTTGACCTTGCCGGAGGTGACGATCATCGAGGAGAGGTGGCAGTACCAGAGCTCGGTACCGTCGTCGAGGGTCAGGATGATGCGGTAGCCGTACGAACCGGCCCAGCCAGCCTCGGTGATGGTGCCACTGTGGATGGCCTTGACCGGGGTGCCGGTCGGGGCGGCGAAGTCCTGGCCGGTGTGGGTGTTGGCCCACAGCGAGCTGGACTCGCCGAAGCCGGCGGTCAGCGTGTACGAGGAGACCGGCTTGACGAAGCTCTTGGCGAGCGCGGCCAGGCGCTCGGCCTCGATCTTCTTCGCGGCCTCCGCCGCGGCCTTCTTCTTGGCGGCGGCCTCGGCGCGGACCCGCTCCTGCGCGGCGGACTTGGCGGCCTTGGCCGACGCCTCCTGCTGTGCGGCGGTCCTGGCGGCCCGGTCGGCGGCGGTCCGCTGCTGCTGGGCCTGGTCGAGGATGCGGTTGCGCAGTGCCTCACCCGCGTCGGGGCTCAGGGCCTCGGCGACCTGCTTGGCCTCGGGGGCGCTGTCGTCCTCGACGAGGGCTCCGATGCCGGGCAGCTGCGACGCGTCGGGCAGATGGGGCAGGGAGACGGGGAGCGGGTTCTTGCCCTCGGCGGTGGCGACCCCTCCGACGCCGAGCACGGCCACGGCCGCGACCCCGAAGACCGCGGAACCGCGGCCCATGGAACGCTGCTTGGCGACGCGGTGCCGGGCGCGACGGGGGCCGGGGGACTCCTCGGTGGGGTTCCACGGCTCGGCCTGCGGGTCCTCGTGGGGTACGCCCTCGGCGTCCCGGGCGCTGCCGAAGGCCTCGAAGGCCTCGATGTCCTCCTGCCGCGGGAGGGCGGCAGGGGCCTCGTACGCCTCGGGCCCGGCGGCCTCGGGCTGCGCGGCGCCGGCGTCCTGGGAGGCCGTCTCCACGGCGGCGGCCGCGTCGAGCCAGCCGGCGGCCATGTTCCACTGGCCGGTGTCCCAGCCGTCGATGGCGTTCTTCGTCGGCGGTGCCTGCTCGGCGGCCGGGGGATTCCAGCCGGCGGCGATGTTCCACTCGGCGGTGTCCCACTCGGAGTACGCGGTCGCGGACCCCTGTTGCTGTCCGGGTATCAGGGCAGGCTCGTTCGACGCCACGCGGGCGCGCTCCTTTCCTTCCTTCTCGCCTACCGGGTTAGCTGACGGGTTCGGAGCAGGAAGGTCTCCTACGAGGACCGCGAACGGCCCCCGATTCACCCCAGGAAGTGGTTCCCCGGTTCCCGCGGACGGGATTCGGCAAGCGCACGGCGCCGCCCTGTCGGCGGCGGAATGACCGCGCTGCGTTATCGAACGTTAATAGAGGCGCCCGCCAATTCCAAGCCACTCAAGCGAGTTCATGACGGGAATCTATGGGGATGGACAGGGCATAAGTGGACATTGAGCCGTGACTGCCGTGACCTACGGGAAATGTGAGTGTGCATCAGTCGTTATGCGGAAGGGAGTGCCGCGCTCACGAGGAGTGATGGTCACCCCGGGCCCCGGCCGCCGAGCGCGCGCCCCAGACGGCCGCCGAGACGCTCCGCCGACGCGTCGGCGGAGCGGTGCGCCGCGAGCATTCCGTGCACTTCACGCTGCAGGACCCGGGTGAACGTGACGTAGTGCGCGGTCGCCGGACGGGCCCTGGCGGCCTGCAGCGCGCACCACAGCAGGGTTGTGTAACCGGGGGTCGCGGCGGACGGCGAGGGCGAGGGCTCCGAGCCGCGGCCCGCGGGGCGGTCGTAGAACCAGGCGCGGGGGTCGTGAGGATCGTCACAGTTGACATCCCCGGCCCCGTATGCAGAGCGTCGGGCGGGGGCGAAACCCGCGCTGAGCAGGGCATGTTGGGCGCCGTGCCCGGTCAGGAAGCGAATCAGGTCGGCGGCGTCGCCGGGGCGGTCGCTGGTGGCCGCCACGCCCAGGCTCTGCCCGCCCAGGGCGGCGACTCCGGGGAGCCGGGCCACGCCGAACCGGACACCGGGGGCGAGGGCGGCGTCAAGCCGGTTGTAGGCGTACGGCCAGTTGCGCATCAGCACGCTCTGCCCCTCGGTGAACTGGGCGAGGGTGACCGACTCGTCGGCCTCCAGGGACTCCGGGTTGAGGTTGTTGGCCGCGCCCAGCCGCCCGAGCTCGTCCAGGCCCTCGCGCAGCCCGTCCTCGGTGCCGATGTAGCGGCCGTCGCCGTCGACGAGTTCGACGCCCGCGGTCCAGAAGGTCTCCAGGGTGTTGACGGTCAGGCCCTCGTACGCGCGCAGTTGGGTGGTGTAGGCGGCGTGGCCGAGCGGGCGGACGTCGGCGAGCAGGTCGCCGATCTTGGCGTAGCCGCGCAGGTCAGCCGGACGGCGGCCGGCCTTGGCGAGGTCGTCCGTGCGGTAGTAGAGCAGGCCGACGTCGGTGTTGAAGGGCACGGCGTAGGTGCGGCCCTTCCAGCGGCCGGCGTCCGCGGCCTGGCGCAGGAAGTCACCGTCGACGAGGTCGGGGTCGAGCGGACGCAGCAGCCCGCTGTCGGCGAACTCGGCGATCCAGCTGATGTCGAGGTTGACCACGTCGTACGCGGCGGTACCGGACTGGAAGGCGCCGATCAGCTCGCTGCGCTGCTCGTCGGAGGCGGAAGGGAGCTCGACGAGCCGGGCGGGACGGTCCGGGTTGCGCCGGTTCCACTGGTCGATCAGGGCGCGCCGGACGCCGGGTTGCCCGCCGGCGGTGAGGTCGGCGTCGCTGGCGACGATCAGCGGCCGGGAGCGGTCGGGTTCCGGGGCCGGGGCGGTGGCGGGGCCGCCGCAGGCCGCGGTGGCCGGCACGAGCAGGGCGAGCAACGCGAGCAGCACGCCGAGGGCGCGGCGCCGGCGCCGTACGGCGAGCGGGGGCCGGAGGCTGCCGCCCGCGCCTGCGGGGCCCGTGGCGGTCATGACCCTCCCGAGGTGAGGCGGGTGATGGTCTCCGCGACCCGGTTCGGCAGGTCCTGCGTGGCCGCGAGGCAGGCGCCGCCGCCCTCCGTCACCGCCTTGTTGAAGCGCAGCGAGCAGCCGTAGCTCTCCAGGGAGACCACCAGCACGGGGACGTCCACGTCCGGCGGCTCCTCGCGGGCGCTGTCCTCGTCGTCGGTGACGAGGACGATCAGGGCGCCGGGGGAATCCGCGAGGGCGCGCGACCAGCGGCTCAGGGCGGCGGCCACGGGGGCGTCCCGCTCGACCGGTGCCAGCGCGCGGATCGCGGCGTCCCGCGCGGCCGCGTCGTTCGGCCCGATCGGCAGGAGGGTGCGGCCGGGCACCGCGGCGATGCCGTACCGGTAGCCGGAGGCGCGGGCCAGCACGGAGCGCACCGCGGGGACGTTGGCGCCGGCGTAGGAGGAGCTGGAGACGTCGACGGCGAAGAGGACCTCGCGCCGGGTGCCCGCGGCCCCGCCGTGGTCCCGCAGTGCGGCCTCGATGTCCCCGCGGCTGGCCGGTTCGCCGCCCGCCGGGGGGTCGGCGACGAATACGGCGCTGTCCAGCGGGGTGTCGCCGGCCGCGTCCGTCCCGCTGACGTCCGTGCGGAAGCCCTGCGCGGCCAGCGCCCGCTGCCCCGGGCCGGAACGGAGCCAACCGGCGAGCCGGCGCACCGCCTCGGCCCGGTCGGCGCGGTCGGCCCGGCCGGTCTCCCAGGTCACCGGCACGAGGGTGAGGTCGAGGGGCGGCACGTCGGCGGGGTAGTAGGCGGTGTACGGGTCGGACTGGTTGCCCAGGCAGGGGGGACGGGACTCCAGGGCGGGGGTGACGAGGCCGGCCAGGGTGGACTCGGCGGTGAGCAGCGCCTGTTGGGTGCCGCGCCGTTCGACCAGCCAGGTGCGGGCGGAGCAGGCAAGGGCCCGGTCGTCCGCCGGGGGCACGGCGTCGGTGGTGACCCGGGTGCCGGGCCTCAGGTGCAGCAACTGGTCCAGGGCCGCGTCCGACGAGTGCGGTTCCGCGCTGCGGACGACCACGTCCTGCGCGTGGGCGGCGTCCACCAGTTGCTGCGCGGTGCTGCCGGTGCGCCCGACGCCCTCCAGCGAGGTGGTCGCGGCGACGACGGCCGGGGAGTGCGCGAGGGTGACCGGTCGGCCGAGGGCGACGACGCTCTCCGGGCGCCGGGTCTCGGCCGCGACCTGGGTGGGGGCGGTGCCGGCCGCCGGTATCCACACGTCCGGGTGCGGCCCCACGTCCCGCAGCGGCAGCGCGCAGTCCCCGCCGCTCCCGCCGTCCTCGCAGGCGCGTTCCGGTTCGGCCCAGGCGGCGGAGGCGCGGAAGGCGGCGATGGTGCGGTCGGCCGGCGCCGCGTAGACGGTGGTGTTGATCTGGCCGCAGCCCTCGGGCCGGCCGCCGAGTGAGGCGGTGGTGCCGGTGGCCTCGCTGTCCTGGAAGACGTCCAGCACGGAGGCGAGCGCGGCGCGCGTCTCCGGCGAGGTGAGCACCCGCAGTTCGAGCGGGGCGGGGCACAGCGGTGCGGGGCGGTGCGCCCACGTCCAGCCGGTGACTCCGGCCGCGAGCAGCGCCAGGGCGGTGCCGGCGCCGACGGCCCGGTGCCAGAGCGGCTGGTGGGGGCCCGCCGTCCACGTCCAGGTGAACCCGGCGTACTGGGCGAGCCTGCGCAGCGGCGCCAGCCCGCGGGCCCCGCGGGCTGGGCGCGGGGTGAGCCGGGCCTGGGACAGGACGGTGTCGCCGGCGCTGTTGCTGGAGCGCTCGGTCGGGAACCAGGGGTCGTAGTCCACGCGCTCGTCGAGCGTGGCGGCGTACTCGCCGGCCAGTTCGTGCAGCCGGACCCCGAGCCGCTGCACGGTGACCGGGTCGTACGGGTCGGTGCCCTCGCTCAGCACCCGGACCAGGGCGCCGGTGAAGGGCGTCGGGTCGATCCCGTCGCCCTTGTGGATGCGCGAGCCGACAGCAGAGGAGGTGATCAGGGAGAACGGCCGCTCGGGCAGCGGCACCAGGCCGGCGTTGCCGGAGTAGCAGCAGTCCAGGACGAGGACGACGCGCTCCGCGCGCGAGGAGGCGAGCAGTCTCAGCAGGTCGCGGTACGGGATGCCGTCGAGACGGGCGCCGTCCTTGGTGGACTCCCGGGTCATCAGGTAGAGCTCGGGCTCACCGCTGCCCAGGTCGACGTAGCCGTGCCCGGTGAAGTAGACCAGCAGCAGGTCCTGGGCCTGGGCGGCGGCGGTGCCGATCAGCCCCAGCGCGCGGTCGCGGGTGCGCGGCTCGGTGAGGGTCTCCACGGTGCGCGGGATGAACCGGCCGAGGTTGCCGGCGACGAGTGCGGCGCGCAGCCGGGCCACGTTGGCCCGGGCGGAGGGGATGTTGGAGAAGTCCCGGGCGTGTTCGTACTGGGACACCCCGATCAGGACCGCCCGCGACCGGGACGCGAACGGTTCGTACGGCATGCCCGCCGGACCTCCCCAGGGCCGTCTTCCTCCGGATCTAGTTCTCCAGCGTCTGGCGGATACGGGCCGCCATCGCCTCCAGCTCGCCTCGGGTCAGGGCGTCCCTGCCGGTGAGGACGCACTCCACGTCGCCCGCGCGGACGGTGACGCTGAGCGAGTCGCCGGGCTGGTTGCGCAGGTGGTTGCGCAGGGCGCGGAGCAGCGTGAGCGCGGTGGCCTGCAGGGTCTCCTGGAGGATCATCAGCAGGAGGTCGTAGGCGACGCCCATGCTCTCGTCGGCGGGCCGCTCCCTGCGGACGACCAGCGGCGCCAGTTCCTCGTCGGCCCGCAGCCAGACCTCGAGTCTGCGCAGGTCCTCCGCCGCGTCCTTGCCGCCCTCCAGCTCAATGGTCACGTACGTGTCCATGACGCCTCCCCTCATCCCCAGCTTACGCTGACGTACCGTCATTCACACGCCTTGTGCGGGGAGTTGTGTGTAACCGGCAGGAAGTCGCGGCGTCCGGCCGGGGCCGGGGGTCTGTCCGCCCGCGGCGGCACGGCAGGCCCCGACGCCCGGGTACCCCGGTACGGGCGACTCCCCCGGTCCTGGAGCACTGGCCAACGGCTGCACGCAGGAGTGAGGCGAGCCCCGGGCCGGGAGTCTCCCCCGGACGAGGAGGGGGCTCGCCGGCCGGCCCTCCCGAGGCGGGCCACACGCCGGGGCGCCCGCGCGGGCTTCCGGGGCGTGTGGCGGGGCGGGCGGACCACGTACGGCGGCGCCCTCGGCGGCGTGTACGGACGCGGACGGCGGGACTCCGGCCCGGCGGGAGGCCCGTCCGCTTCCGGAAGCGGACGCAACGGCCGGACCGCCCGGAGGAGAGCCCTCCCTCCGGGTGGCCGCCGGCCCGTCCGGCCGTGCCGGGCCGCCTCATGATCGGCCGCCCATACTGGAACACATGGAGCACAACGCCGAGCTCAGGGACTTCCTGCGGGCCCGCAGGAACCGGCTGAGCCCGCAGGACGCCGGCATCACCGTCAGCGGTGCGCCGCGCCGTGTGCCGGGGTTGCGGCGGGAGGAGCTGGCGCGGCTGGCCGGGGTGAGCACCGATTACTACACCCGTTTGGAGCAGGGCAGGCACCTGAATGTCTCGGAGGCGGTGCTGGACGCCGTCGCCCGGGCCCTGCGGCTGGACGCGGCCGAGCGCGCCTGCCTCTTCGAGCTGGCGCGGCACCGCACCCCGCCCCGCCGCAGACCGGTGCGGCCGCAGCGGGTGCGCCCGGAGGTCCACCGCGTGCTGGACCTGCTGGGCGACCTCACCCCGGTGTTCGTCATCGGCCGCCGCACCGACGTACTGGCCGCGAACCGGCTGGCCCGCACGCTGCTCACGGACTTCTCCACACTGCCGCACCGCGACCGCAACCTCGCCCGCTTCATGTTCCTCGACGACGCGGCCCGCGACCTGCACCGGGAGTGGGACAAGCACGCCGCCGAGACGGTCGCCGCCCTGCGGCTGGACGCGGCACGCCACCCCGACGACCCGGGGCTGACCGAGCTGGTCGGCGAACTGACCATCAAGAGCGCGGAGTTCCGCGCCTGGTGGGCCGACCACAACGTGCGGCAGCGGTCGCACGGGGTGAAGCTCTACCACCACCCCGTCGTCGGCGACCTCACCCTGTCGTACGAGCATGCGCTCTTCCCCGGCGACAGCGACCAGCTCGTGTGCATCCACACCGCCGAGCCCGGCTCCACCTCCGAGGCGGCCCTGCAGCTGCTGGCCGCGTGGACCGGCTCCGACACACCCGCCAGCGGGTTCCCCGACCCCGAGCCCGACCCCCGGTGACGCCGCGAGGGCGGCACCGGCGTCGCGCCGGTGCCGCCCTCGGCGGGGGTGCCTCAGCAGCCGTCCGGCTTGATGCGGACGATCTGCGGGTCGTGGTCGCTCGCCTGGTCGGCGAACTCCGCGTTGATGTGCACCACGTCGTAGTCGAAGCGGCGCAGCGCCGGGCTGAGCAGGATGTGGTCCAGCGACTGCGAGTTGCCCTCGTAGACGTAGGTGTAGCGCTCCGGCTTCGGCAGCGTGGTCAGCAGGTCCTTCAGCACGCCGCCCGAGGTGAGGGTGGACACCGTGCCGGAGAACTCGTAGTCGTTGAGGTCGCCGAGGACCACGACGTTGGCGTCCCGGTCGGCCGCGAGCAGCGACTTCACGAAGGTGTTGACCTCGCTGGCCTGCAGCTTCCGCTGGGTCTCGGAGCTGCGCACCGGCTGCTGGTTGACGCTGTGCAGCGGCTGGTCGCCGCCCTTGGAGTTGAAGTGGTTGGCGATGACGAAGACCGGCCTGCCGTGGAAGCGGAACTCGCCCACCAGCGGCTTGCGGCTGGCGTTCCACGCCTCGCTGCCCGGGTTGATCCGGCCGGGGGAGACCGACAGCTCGGCGCCCTCGCGGGTCTTGACCGCCTTGACCGCGGTGGTGGCGTCGCCGCCGGCGCGGTCGGTGAACTGCACGCGGTGCGGGTTGAAGAGGAAGACCTGGCGGATGTTGCCGCCGGGCTCACCGCCGTCGGTGCCGTCCGTGGGGTCGACCGCCCGCCAGCTGTAGCGGGGGCCGCCGGCCGCGACGATCGCGTCGGTGAACTTCCGCAGGGTCTGGTCGGCGGCGACGGTGCCGTCGTCGGTGGCACCGTTGTTGTCCTGGATCTCCTCCAGGGCCACGACGTCGGGCGAGGAGAGGTGGGTGACGACGCCGTCGGCGAGCCGCGCGAACTTGTCGGCGGGGTCGGTGGGGTCGAGGTTCTCCACGTTGTACGTGGCGACCGCGAGCTCACCGCCCTTCTGCTTGCGGGTCACCTCGCGCTGCAGGCCCTTGTCGACCAGCGTGCCGAGCTGCGTGGCCTGGAGGCTGTAGCCGCCGAAGCCGTCGTAGTCGATCGCGCCGGTGGTGGTGCCCGCCAGCCGGTCGCCGACGTCGGCGGCCGGGACGTCCGCGGCCGCGCCGATCGACATGACCTTGATACGGCCGGTGTTGGGCTGGTCGTACGAGCCGTACACCGTGCCGCCGCGGCGGGTGGGGTTCTCGTCCGGCTTCACCGTCACCCAGACCTCGTGGTACTGGGTGGTGCCACCGACGACGCGGGCGTCGGAGAACCGCGCCAGCTCGCCCTCGTGGGCCTCGTAGAAGTCCAGCGCGTACCCGGCCGGGTCGAGCGGCAGGCCCTCGATGCTGCCGCCGCCGGCGTCGGGCGCGTACGCCGCCGGGACGGTGGCAGAGTCCAGCGTGACCGGCGCGGGCAGGGCGTTGCCCGCCGAGAGCACGGCGGTGGTCGGGGCGGTGACCTCGGTGACCGACTGGCTGCCGGTGCCCGGGTAGTACTCGGACACCTTGCCGGTCACCAGCACCTTGTCGCCGACGGCGACGGTGGGCGTGACGGAGCCGGTGTAGACGAACACGCCCTCGCTGGTGCGGGCGTCGGCGTCGGCCTCCGGATCCTGGATCCAGTAGCCCTTGGAGCCGGTGGTGCGGACGCCGGTGACGATGCCGGGGACCCGGGTGACCGTCTGGCCCTTGAGCGGGGAGACCCGGGTGGTGCCCTGGATGTCGTGGATGCGGGTGGTGCCGGGCTCGGTCGGCTCGGGGTCGGGCGTCGGGTCCGTGGTGCCGCCGCCCGGGGTCTGCCCGGCGGCGTTGACCGGGGTCGGCGCGCCGGCGGTGAGGTCGGCGGCGTTGTCGTCGGTGTCGGCCAGGGACGCGCCGCGGGCGACGGAGGCGGTGTTGCTCGCGCCGGTCGCGGGGCCGCTGCCCTCACGCACGACCGCGGTGCCGAAGCCGACGAGGTCGACCACGCGCGGGTCGGCCGTGCAGTCGGCGGCGGTGATGCAGGTCAGCGGGGTGGTGCCGTTGACCAGGGCGATGGTGCCGCTGGTTCCGCTCATCGCGATGGAGCCACTGGCGTCGGCGGCCGGCAGGGGCGTCGTGCCGCCGGTGCCGGCGGACTCCGAGACGAGGTAGCGGCCGCCGGGGGCGATCGCCCCGGTCAGCGCGGTCGCCTGCCACTTGGAGGAGGCGGACGGCGAACCGGGCAGGTACTGCACGCTGTAGCCCGACAGGTCGTATGCCGCCGCGCCGGCGTTCGCGAGCTCTACGAAGTCGTTGGTCAGCGTCGCGCCGGAGTTGCCGCCACCGCCGTACACCTCGGCGACGACCGCCTGGCTGGAGGGGGTCGCGTGGGCGGCGGGCAGCCCGGTCAGAACGACGGACGCGGCGATTCCGGTCGATATGAGCGCGAGCGCCGCGGCGCGGTTGCGGTGTCGGCTCGGTCTGGCGATCGGCACGAGGGTTTCTCCTATCGGGGTCCAACAGCCCGTCGACGACGGGCAGCGCACGGCGGACCGGCTCAAGTTACGCGCGTAGAACCAGACATGACAAGGGCGCCGGGGTGAATTCTGCGAGTCCGTCCGGGCGCGCGCCGTGCCACCGGGGCCACCGGTGAGCCCTCCGGTGCGCGGGCGCCACCGTTCGGGCGACCCCCCGATGGGTCACCCGGCGCGCCGGGACCGGCCGGGATTGCCACATTGATGACGTGCCGTCAGTAACCGTCGCCCACCTCACCCCCGCGGAGCCCGACGTGCGCCCATCCCCCGGACGGCCCGGCCGCCGTCACCGGCCCGCCCTCGCCACCGCCCTGCTGGCGGCCGCCGGCGTCCTGCTCACCCCGGCCCCGGGCACCGCCGCACCGGTGGCTCCCGTCGCCGGATGCGCCCCGGTCGCCTACGCCGGAACCGGCAAGCCCGGCCGCGGCGGCGACGGCGCGGCCGCCACCGCGGCCACACTGCACGACCCGGCCGGGCTCGCCACCGACACCACGGGCCGCCTCTACATCGCGGACTCCGCCAACCGCGCCGTCCGCCGCGTCACCCCGGGCGCGGCGGGCGCCGCGCCCGTCATCACGACCTTCGCGACCACCGACTTCGCCCCGTTCGGCCTCGCGGTCGGCCCGGACGGCACGGTCTACGTCTCCGGCGAGGGCAAGGCCGTGTCCGTGCGCCCCGACGGCCATGGCATCAAGACGCTGCTCACGGAAGCCGGCCGCCACGACGCCGTCGCCGTCGGCAAGGACCGCTCCGTGTACGTCTCGGGCGGCACGGGCGGCGGCCTGCGGCGGATCCCACCCGGCGGCAAGGCCCCGGTCCGCCACTTCCCGGGGGCGACCGTGGGCGCCCTCGCCGCCGACGGGGCCGGCAACGTCTACGCCGTCGTCGACGGCCGCGTCCGGCGCATCGACCACGACGGCCGGGCCACCCCCGTACCCGGCGCCGCCCGGCTCACCGCGGACGACGTCCACGGCCTCGCGGTCACGGAGGACGGTTCCCTCTTCTACCCGTCCCCGCGCGCCCGCACCTCCGGGACCGCGCCGCTGAACCGCCCCTGGGGCACCGCCCTCGCCCCCGGCGGACGGCTCTACGTCTCCGACCACGCCGCCCACCGGGTCTATGTCGTCGCCCGGCCCGTCCTCGTACCGGGGCGGCTGCGCGTCACGTCCGGCCCGCACGGCCACGCCACCGGCGACGTCCTCAAAGGCGTCGCCGGGAAGGGGACGACCGTCACCGCCCACAGCGAACCCGTGCGGGGCGTCCTCGTCCAGCAGGCCAACGGCCTCTTCTCCTACACCCCGCGCGAGAACTTCTCCGGCACCGACGCGTTCACCGCCACCATCACCGACGCCTGCCGGAACGCGACGACCCGCACCGTCCTGGTGCGGGTCGTCGCCAAACCCCTGCCGCGCGCCGGATGACGCGCGGCCCCGTCAGCCGCGCGCCTCGGCCACGGCCGCGCCGAGGGCCTCCTTGATGCGCGGGCCGAGCCGGGCGAAGCCCAGCTCCTTCATCGCGGCACGCAGCAGCTCGTCGTCCGAACGCGTCTCGCCGTCACCGTCGATCCACCGCACCAGCGCGGTCAGTTCCTTCGCCGAGTACGCCGTCACGGCCTTCCCCGGCGTGACCGCCGGCTTCCGCGGCCGCCGCGCGGCCGGCTTCGCCTTGGCGACGGGCTCGGGCTCGGGCTCGGGGGCGGCTTCCTCAGCCTCGACAACCGGCTCGGGCTCGGCAATCGGCTCCGCCTCGACGGGCGCCTCCTCCACCACCGGTGTCTCGGCCACCGGCACAGCCTCCGCCTCGACGACCGGCGCGGGCTCGGCCTCCACCACGGGAGCGGCCTCAACCACCGGCTCGGGCTCCACAACGGGCTCCGCCTCGACGGGCGCCTCCGCCGCAACCGGGGCCTCCGCCACCGGCACAGCCTCCGCCTCGGCAACCGGCTCGGGCTTGACGGCAGCAGCCTCCTCGGCGACCTCCGCCTCGACAACCGGCTCGGGCACAGCCTCCGCCGCGGGAGCGGCCTCAGCCACCGGCTCGGGCTCCACAACGGGCTCCGCCTCGACGGGCGCCTCCGCCGCGACCGGGGCCTCCGCCACCGGTACAGCCTCCGCCTCGACGACCGCCTCGGACTCGGCCTCCCCCACGGGAGCGGCCTCAACCCCCGGCTCAGGCTCAGGCTGCGCCTCGGCAACCGGCTCGGGCTCGGCCTCCGCCTCGACGACCGGCTCGGCCTCGACCGCAGCAGCCTCCTCGGCGGCCTCCGCCTCGACGACCGGCTCCGCCTCCGCGCGAGCCGCCCCCTCCGGCGCTTCCGACGCCGACGCGGCGCGCGGTTCGGGGACGACGGGGGTCTCCGTCTCGCCCAGCAGCGCGACGACCTCGGCGGTGTCCGCCCGCCGCTCCCTCAGTTCCTCGAGCACCTCGCCCAGCCCCTGATGCCGCAGGCGGTCACGGGTGGCCTTGAGGTTGGGCAGCCGGTACAGCGTGCCCTCGTCCGCGGCGAGGCGGTCGAGCAGCTCGGCGAGTTCCTCGAAGGGGAGGGTGTCCAGCGCGGCCTCGGGGCGCAGGAGGCGCCCCAGTTCGGTGAGCCCGGTACCGGCGGCCTCGGCGGCGCGGGAGGCCTCGTCGAGGAAGTCCGGGTCCGCGGGGAGCGCCGGGCGGCCGGCGCCGCCTAGGGCGGCCCAGTCGGTGCGTTCGGTGGCCGCGGAGGCGAGGGCGGTGTGCACGGCGTCGCGCCGCGGCCGTCCGGTGGCCAGCCCGCGCAGGCGTCCCCGCAGGGAACGGCGGCGCAGCCAGGCGACCTTCACACCGCGGTCCCGGCGCCAGGCGCCGCTCGCGGTGGCGGCGACGAACTCGTCCAGTTCGGCCTCGGCCACGTCGTACACGTCGGCGTTCAGCGTCCGCAGGGTGAGCCGTACGCGCAGCAGCAGCGACACGGTCCGGCCGCACTCGGCCACCGTACGGGGGATGTCGATGCCCAGGGCCTCGGCCGCCTCCAGGCGCTGGGCGGCGGCGCGCAGCGCGGGCAGGTCGCGGCCGCGCAGTTCCGCGAGGACGGTGGAGGCGGCGCGGGCCTCCTCGGGGCCGGCGACGGTGTCCACGGCGGCGTACCAGGCGTGGGTGTCGGTCGTCAGCGTGAAACCGCCGAGCTCCGCGTAGGCGCGCAGGTCGTCGCGCGTCTCCTCGGGGAGGGAGGCGATCTCGGCGGTGCTGTGCAAGGAGGGTGCGGTCATATGAGGTCCGGTTCCTGGCAAGTGCGGTGGGCGTCGGCGGCGTACGCGCGGCGGAGCGGCCCCGGGCCGGCGTGAGCGCGGTGGCCCCACGATACGGGCGCGGCACACCCCGGCGCACGCGCCCCGTCCGTAACGGCGGGCACGGCGGTACCGCCATGCACGGAGAGAGACGGGCCGGACGCCCCATGTGACCCCGGTGCCGTTCCGGGACTCCTGCGACCCCCGCGACCAAAGGGACAAATTGCATCAGGAGGCAACAGGAGGACTCCGTGGGATAATTCGAAGTGGGCACGAAAGGGATATTTTCGTGATCGACAAGACCGTGTGGGGCGGTTACGAGAGCGGCCGGCCTGACCGGAGCGGCCAGGCCGAGGCGTTCGACGCCATCGGTGACCGCTACGACGAGGCCTTCCCGCACAAGGAGGGGCAGTTCTCCGCCGGCCTGTGGCTCGTGGACACCCTGCCGCCCGGATCCCGTGTACTCGACCTCGGCTGTGGCACCGGACTGCCCACCGCCCGGCAGCTGAGCGACGCCGCGTTCGACGTCGTCGGGGTCGACCTGTCCGCGGGCATGCTCGAACTCGCCCGGACGTACGTCCCCGGCGCCGTCTTCCACCAGTTGGACATCGCCGACCTGCGGCCCGGCGGCCCGGTCCGGCTCGGCCGCTTCGACGCCGTCGCGGCCTTCTTCTCCCTGCTGATGCTGCCGCGTGCCGAGATCCCGCACGCGCTCCGCACGATCCACCATCTGCTCGTCCCGGGCGGGCTGTTCGCCCTGTCGATGGTGGAGGCCGACGTGGACGACTTCTCCATCCCGTTCCTCGGCTTCACCATCCGCGTCTCCGGCTACCTCCGGGAGGAGTTGCTCCACGTCATCGAGTCGGGCGGCTTCGAGATCGTCAAGGAGTTCTCGTACACCTACGCCCCGGCCTTCAGCGACGTACCGCCGGAGGAACAGGTCTTCCTCTGCTGCCGGCGGACCGGCTGAGGCGGGCGGGACCAGGGCGTGGCGCGGCACCGCACCCCCGGCGAGGACCCCGGCCCGGCCGGGGGCGGAGCGGAACGGCCCGAGCGGCACACCCACCGCGCCCCCTGGCCCAGGGACGCCGACGCGCCCCGCACGCCCGGGCAGCCGCAGACGGACCGGCTCCGCTACCTCGACGCGGCGACCCGGCGCATCGCCGCCGGCATGGACCTGGACGAGACCCTGCGCGAACTGGACGCGGCGGCCGTCCCCGCCTTCGCCGACGCGATCTTCGTCCATCTGCACGACCCGCTGCTGACCGGGGAGGGGGTCGAGGGCCCGGACGCCGCGGACGACGTCGTCCTGCACCTGCAGCCCACCCGGCGGCGCGCCCCGGAGCGGCCCTCGCCGGGGCTGCCGTCACCGGACGCGGAGGCCGCCGCGCCCGAGCCGCCGCAGATCGCGCTGCGGTGCGTCAACCGCCCCGCGCCGCAGGGGGTGTCGGAGTGCGTACGGCTGAGCACCACCGGCCGGCTCACCCGGTTGCTGAGGGAGGGCCGTCCGTGCTTCGGCGACGCGCCCGGCATCGCCCCCGCCGCCAGGGAACTGCTCGGTCCCGTGGTCGGCCCGCCCGGCACGCTGCCGCCGGGCCGCCGCCTGATCATCGCCCCGCTGCACGGCCGCAACCGCCTCATGGGCACCCTCGCCCTGCTGCGCCGCCCCGAGCGGGCCCCATTCACCGCCGACGACCTGCTGGTCGCCTCGCAACTGGCGACCCACACCGCGCTCGGCGCCCACAAGGCGCTGATGTACGGCCACGAGGCGTCCGTCGCCGACGCGCTGCAGCGCACCATGCTCCCGGCCTCCCTCCCCGAGCCCACCGGGGTCCGGCTGGCCAGCCGCTACCTCCCCGCCTCGGAGACCGCGCGGGTGGGCGGCGACTGGTACGACGCCATCCCGCTGCCCGGCAGCCGCGTCGCGCTCGTCGTCGGCGACGTGATGGGCCACTCGATGACCTCGGCCGCGATCATGGGTCAACTGCGCACCAGCGTGCAGGCGCTCGCCGGACTCGACCTGCCCCCGGACGAGGTCCTGCACCACCTCGACGACCAGGCCCAGCGGCTGGGCATCGAGCACATCGCCACCTGCCTGTACGCGGTCTACGACCCCATCTCGCACCGGCTGCTCATCGCCAACGCCGGCCACCCGCCACCGGTCCTCCTCCTCCCCGGCGGCAAGGGCGAGGTGCTGCCCGTGCCCGCGGGCGCGCCGATCGGCGTCGGGGGCGTCGACTTCGAGACCGTCGAGATGCCCGCGCCCACCGGGGCCACGCTGTTCCTCTACACCGACGGCCTGGTCGAGTCCCGCGGCCACGACATCTGGACCGGGGTTGAGAACCTGCTCGCCCGCGTCCAGACGCCCGGACGCGACCTCGTCCCACCGCCGCTGGAGGCCCTGTGCGACCAGGCGCTCGGCGACCTCGGCCCCGGCGGCTCCCGCGACGACGACATCGCGCTGCTCGCCGCCCGCTTCGACGGCTTCCCCACGCACAGCGTCGCCTACTGGTACCTCGCCCCCCAGCCCGAGACCGCCTGCCGCGCCCGCCGCCTCACCCGCCGCGCCCTGCACCGCTGGGGCCTCGACCCGATGCTGGAGACGACCGAACTCCTCGTCAGCGAGGTCGTCACCAACGCCGTCCGCCTCGCCTCCCGCCCCATCACGCTGCGTCTGCTGTGCACCGACGTGCTGCGCTGCGAGGTCGGCGACGACTCCTCCCTGGTCCCCCGGCTGCGCCGGGCCGGACCGGAGGACGAGACGGGCCGCGGCCTGTACGTCGTCGACCGCCTCGCCGCCCACTGGGGCGCGCGGCGCCTGGGCACGGGCAAGGTCGTCTGGTTCGAACTCCCCATCCCCGACGAGGTCCGCCGCCGCGGCGCGACCCCGGCGTAGGCCGCGTCTTAGGCCGCGTCGTCCCGGCGGCCGTCGGCGTGCCCGTCCGTCGACCACCTCACCGCGAGGGACGACTTGGCACCGCCGGCCACCCGCCGGGGCCCGGCACCCATCCGGTGGGGTCTCGGGCTTGTCACACCCCTGCCGCGGACCGCCTCCGCCATAAAAGGCAGGGCGAAACGTAATAATCCCGACATGCGCACACACATCGCCGCGACCGCACTGCTGCTCGCCGTCACCGGCCTCGCCCTCGCCGGCTGCGGCTCCTCCTCCGACACCACCGCCACGGCCCCCGAGTCCGCCGTGTCCTCCCAGTCCCCGGTGGCCAGGACCGACCAGGACAAGACCCTGCCCGACGCCGGGATGCCGTCCGCGCTCACGGACGCCGAGCGGGTCACGCTCATCGCGGCCCTGCAGGCCATCAACCCCGACTTCGCCAAGGACCCCGACAAGGCCATCGACGCCGCGCGCCAGCAGTGCAGCGCCATCAACAGCAACAGCGCCCAGGCCGACGCGGAGGCCGCCAAGCGCTTCACCTACCACGGCAACGAGCTCACCGAGGCCCAGGGCAAGGCCATCAACGACGCCCTCAAGCGCCTCAAGTTCTGCGGCGCCTGACCTCGCCGTCCGGGCTCCCGGAACGCTTCGGGCCCCCGTCCGGATGCACTCCGGCCGGGGGCCCTGCGGCGATGCGACGCGGTTGCTACCGCACGTCGACGTAGTCGCCGGTGGCGGAGACCGCCGGGGTCGTCGAGGTGCCCTCGAAGCGGAGGCGCCAGTAGCCGTCGTACGTGGCGGTGGTGGTCGCCTTCACGTTGCCGGACGAGTCCGAGTACACCGTCTTGACGGTCTTGTACGTGCTGGTGCCCGCCTTGCGGAACTGCAGCTCGACCGCCTGCTTGGTGTAGCCCTTGTAGGTGTTGGTCTCCCAGTTGGCGCGGGTCAGCTTGCCGGTCGCCGTGAGGGTCTTGCCCTTGCGGACGGGCTCCGGAGCCGCGTTGACCGTCAGCCGGGAGTAGCGCTGCACCCGGGTCGAGGCGAGGCCGCCCTGGTCGGCGTAACCGACCTGGGTCATGTCGAAGTCGGGGCTGAGCGGGTCCTGACCGTTGAAGGCCATGGCCAGGGCGCCGGCCTTCCACGCACCGGCGTCGGAGTTCAGCAGCTCGCCGTCGGCCGGGTAGATGTCGATGCTGCCCTTGCACGTGGCGGTGGTCGACGTCTTCACGGTGCAGGTGGCCGGGTCGTCACCGATCAGCTCGTTGACCGGAGCGTCGTACGAGCCCTTGTAGATGTACGGGCCGGTGAAGAAGTCGGCGGCGGTGATGTCCACCTCGGCGCCGTGGGTCAGCGTGTAGCTGACCGGGACGGCCACGTGCTTGGTGGTGCCGACCTTGATCGCCGCACCCAGCTTGACATTGGAGAAGGTGGCGTTCAGGGCGTAGGGCATGTCCTCCGCGTCGGCGGAGGCGCTGAACGCGGCCCTGTGGGAGGAAGCGCCGTGAGCGGCTTCCCGGATCTCGGCGACGCTCGCGCGGTAGGAGGCGGCGTCATCGGCCTGCGCCGACGGAACGGCGAAAGAGGCCAGGGCCAGGGCGCCGGACACGGCTGCCACGGTGGCTCGAATGTTCATGCATTCCCCTGAAGGAGAAAGCCCCCCGTAGACGATGCCGTCTTCGCGGGGCTCGGATTGATCGGAGTCAGGCGACTCGGGTGATCAGACGTGCGATCAGAGGGAATGGTTGTACGCGGGGTGAAATTTTCCGGCAGAAGCCGTGAAGGCCTGCGGCCGGACAGCCATCACATGCGGTGCACACCAGCCCACGGGGACCCGGTGAACCGGCGCTCCGGCCCTTCCCAGCGGGGCGTGGGCGTCCCCCTGGACGCGGACGCCGATCCGGACGCGGACATCACTCTCGGCTGGTCCGTCCCGGCTGGCGCCATCGTGTCGTGGACCGAGGGCGGCTCTCCGCCGGGAACGGCACGACATCGGCAGCATCAAGCTGTCCCGTCTGGATGCGGGGTCGACACGGCTCACGGTACCGCCCAGCACGACCCGCGCGTAGCCGCTCAACTTTGTCCGGCGTGAAGGGGTTGCCCACACCGCTCACCGCGCCTACCTGAATCACCTCGCGGCATGTGCGGCGTGCGAATCCCCCAGACCCGATGCGCTGCCGCCGACGCACTGTGGGGCAAGCGATGAGCGAGACCCCGGAGCGCGTCACGGGCACCTGCGCCCGCTGCCGGACGCGCACCGAGAACGGACGGCCCTACTCGTTGAAGTCCGGCTCCGGCCCGGGCGGCAGCTTCGTCCTCTGCGCCGGCACCAGGGCGTGCCGCCGGCGGGAAGGCGCTGCCGCCGGTCTCCGACGGCAAGCACACGGGAGGCTGACGGCCGAGGCCCCCGCCGCAGTTGCCGCGGTGGGGGCCTCGTAATTGGTGGGCCGCGTCGTCAAACCGCGCGCTCCACCTGGCAAGCCCGGCTCTGGCAGGCCGGGCACAGCTCGTGACACCCCTGGTCAGTGACTACGGTTCCCCAGCCGTGGCATACCTCGCATCCGCGGGCGAGCATCACGTTGGGGCGGGGCGGGGGTTGCGAAGCATCGAAGGCTCCGTAGGGCATTGTCGGCTCCTCAGAGGCGCAGCGATGCGACCAATATGGGGTATTTGTTCGGTTACTTCAGGTATACACCTCGCCGCCCGCTAATGGGCGCCTTCGCAGGCAAAGCCTGAAAGAGCCAGCGTGGGCCACTCATGCCGGAAGCGAGACGGGCCCCGACGCTTTGCAGCGGCAGAGGCCCGTCTTATGTGCGAGAACCGCGTCTGGGGGGTAGGCGGGGCCCTCAAGCGCTCTGACCGGCATCGCACCCGCCGAACCCGTGGCCGGACGGTCAGCCGCGCATACGGGTGACGGGCGACCCCGCCCGGCATGAGCCATGGGGATCCAGGGCGACGCCGCAATTCCAGGCTGCGCCCACTGACGGATACCTGCACGGGCAGAGCCGGCGCGACGGGCCCAGCTCGCCCAGAACGTATGCTCCCCGCCTCGCGCCGTCGAAGGGGCGGGGCATCGCGGGTCAGGTACTTGGGTTCACGATCGAGACATGGTCGGCGATCGGTCCGGTGGCCGGCGGGGTCGGTGGGCTCGTGGGCCTCGCAACGTTCGGGCTGGATCCCTCTCGACCTCCGTACCGACCTGACCACCGTGGTCGCTTCAGGAGGCCAGCGACTCGATCCGGAAGGCAAAGCTCATCTCGTCGATGAGGCCAGACCTGAGCTTCGGCGCGATGTAGGCCACGTCGTAGTCGGCCGGGTCCAGGGCGGGCGCATGCACGCGCAGGCCGTTGCCGTCCTCGGTGAGGATCAGCGTGCCGGTGGTGGTGCGGGCCAGGCGGCGCAGCTGGTCGTGGCCCAGGACGAGCGGCACGTCCAGGTCGCCGCGGGCGAGAGAGTCGGTGCCAGCGCCCGCCGTGACGATCTCGGTGTAGGGGCCGAACATGTCGTACATCTCGTAGGCCGTCTCGTACACCGACGCGTGGCCGAGAAACTCCAGCGTCCCGCCGTCGCTGGCCTCGCGGACCTCGACACCGGACAGCGGGGCGCGCACCGCGGCGCGGGATCCGGTCGGCTCGCCGCTGCGCCGCTGCGAGGGGCGGTCGGCGCGCTGGCGCACGTTCTGGGCTCGGGCCGCCGCGGCGGCGGCCATCGGGGTCGCGTTCATGACGCTGCTCCGGGGGCGGCTGGAGGTGTGGGCGGTGTTGCCGAGCTCGTACTGGCGCCAACCGTCGGCGGTGGGCTCGACCTCGATGCGGTCTCGCTCCAGGTTCCAGGTGTGGTCCATGGCGTCCTCCGGGCGTGACGCGGCCCGGCGTCGCTGTCTGCGTCCGCCGGGCCGGGGTCGGTGTGGTGTCAGGCGGTAGGCCGGAAGAGACAGACGAGGGCGACGCGTTCGCTGGTCATCGCCTTACCCTCTGCGGCCGCCATGTTGTACAGCGTCCAGCCCTCGGCCTCGATGGCTTCGATCTGCTCGGACATGCCTTCATCGGGGCGGTGGACTTGCTGCTGGTGTTGGCCTCGATGAACTTGTAGACCAGGACGCGCTGTCCGGCAGCGCGGGCCCTCTTGGCTTCGGTCCCTGCGACCTGGGCCTTGGCGTCGTTGATGAATCCCATGGGATCGCCCCCCCTGTGGCGTCGGGTGTTGGGCCACTGTGGCAGGGGGTGTCCGGGTACGCGACGGTTATGACAGTGCTGTGACATGCCGAAGGCCCCGACCGGAAGGGGTGGTCGGGGCCGGGGTGTGTGGGATCAGCCCTGCTCTTCGTCGATCTCATTGAGGAGGCGTACCAGGGTGGCGGTGTTGACGCCTTCGCACTCGTCGGGGCGGTCGGGTTCCTGGGCGTTGTCGCTGACCTGGGTGGCGTCTTGCTTGGCCAGGGCGGCCTTGCAGGCGGCTAGATCGGGCTCGGAGCTGCTGCAGCCCGTGAGGGCCAGGGTGGCCGTGGTGATGGCTGCGAGGGCGAGGGCAGCGGTTCGGGTGCGCATGGTTCCCCCCATGGGCTTGCGTGGTTGAGGGGGGACATCATGCACAGGGATTGGTGCTGCGTGTCTGCTGCTGTAGCGGACCTGTGACATGCCGAAGCCCCCGGGACGCAGGGCCTCGCCGGGGGCTTTCGGGCATGGTGATCTGCCGCGAGTGTTACACCCGTGAAGGATGTCCGTCCGTCCGCTGTGATGGTGTGGACGCCGGCCCAGCTGGGCGCGTTCCTCGACGCGGCCGAGAGCGACCGGCTATACGCCTTCTTCCATCTGATCGCGCACCACGGGCTCCGCCGCGGTGAAGGCGTCGGCCAGGACTGGGAACACGTCAGCCTGGACCAGCTCACGGTGACCGTGGCAAAGTCCATCACCGTCGACGGCTGGACGCCCTACGAGGCCGCCCCGAAGACCGAGGAGTCCGCGGGGACCGTCCGGATCGACCGCGGCACGGCGGACGTTCTGCGGGCTCACAGGGCGCGCCAGGAGGCCGAGCGGGACGAGCTGCTGCAGGCGGGCCTGCCGGTGTACGACACGGGCAAGGTTTTCACCCAGCCCGACGGGTCCTGGCTTCATCCCGAGACGGTGTCGGAGACGTTCCGGCGGATCGTCCGGGAGGCCGGGTTGCCCCCGATCAACCTTCGTGATCTACGTAACGGCGCAGCCGCGCTCATCAAGGCGGCAGGCGGAGACCTCCATGACGCGAAGGAAAAGCTGCGGCACTCCACGATTGTGCTGACGAGTGATACCTATATGGCCCTGTTTGAGGAAGCCACCGAGGAGTTGACCGAGCGCGCGGCCGCGGTGGTCCCCCGGGCCCGGAAGTCGGAGATCGCCAGCACCCCCGTTCACGCATCGCTCACGCAAGAGCCCGGAGAAGAGGCTGCGGCCCCACCGGTCGGAACCGGTGGGGCCGCATTCACGCAGGACAGCGGTGGCGAGACCAACCGCCTGCGGGTAGGCCGTGTGGGACTCGAACCCACAACCAATGGATTAAAAGTCCACTGCTCTGCCAATTGAGCTAACGGCCCGCACCCCGCAGCATAGCCGGACGGCGGCCGTGGCTCCGAGCGCATTCGGCCCGTGCGGCGCGGCCGCCGCCGGCGAGGGGCGGGAACGGTCAGCCGGGGGTGTCGGCCGGGGCGGGTGCGGGGACCTCGACGGAGGCGGGACCCCGGTCGCGGAGGAACCAGTGGCGGGCCGAGACGAACCACCACGTCGCGGCGAAGCCGAGGACCACCAGGACCGCGATCGGCGCGTAGTTGAAGGTGTCGACCGTGACCGGGCTGACCTGGGGCAGCATGAAGAGCACGGTGATGAAGACGACCCAGGACACGGCGATGACGCCGATCGGGCGGGACCAGCGGCCGAGATGCCAGGGGCCGCGCTCGAAGTCGTCGCCCTTGCCGAGGCGCAGGAAGGTCGGGATGACGTACGCGATGTAGAGGCCGATGACGGCGATGGAGGTCACGGCGGCGTACGCGGTCAGGTTGATCAGGTACGGCAGGCCGAGGACGAGCGCCCCGAGCGCGGCCAGCCAGACGGCGTTGGTGGGGGTCTTCGTGCGCGGGTTGATGCGGTGCCAGACCGCGGAGAAGGGCAGCGCCCCGTCGCGCGAGAAGGCGTAGATCATGCGGCTGTTGGCGGTGACGGAGGCCATTCCGCAGAAGAGCTGGGCACCGATGACGACCAGCAGCAGGAGCTTGCCGCCGACGTTGCCGAGGCCGTCGATGAGGATCTGCGCCGGGGGGACGCCGGTCGGCGTGCCGAGGACCTCGTCGTACGACCGGATCGCGTACGTGAAGCCGAGCAGCAGCACGAAGCCGGCGATCCAGGAGATCCAGATGGAGCGGACGATGCCGCGCGGCCCGGCGGTGGCGGCGTCGTGGGTCTCCTCGGTCATGTGGGCCGAGGCGTCGTAGCCGGTGAAGGTGTACTGCGCCATCAGCAGGCCGAGCAGGACCACGTAGAAGCTGCTGCCCCAGCCGGTGTTGTTGACGAAGTGGGTGAAGACGAAGGACGTCGACTGGTGCCGGTCCGGGACGAAGGCGAGCGCGCCGACGATCAGGCCGACGCCGAGCACGTGCCACCAGACGCTGAGGTCGTTGAGGAGAGCGACGATGCGGACGCCGAAGGTGTTGAGCAGTCCGTGCAGCACCAGGATCGCGGCGAACAGGAGGATCGTGTGGCCCGGGGTGCTGCTGAACCCGAACTGCAGGTCCAGGTAGGCGTTGAGGAAGCTCGCGGCGCCGAAGTCGATGCCCGCGGTGACGGCGACCTGGCCGAGCACGTTGAACCAGCCCGCGAACCACGCCCAGGCGGCGGCGCTGCGCGGCGGGGCGAGCCGGTGGGCCCAGTAGTACAGACCGGCGGATGTGGGGTACGAGGAGCAGATCTCGGCCATCGCCAGACCGACGACGAGCGTCATCAGGCCCACGACCAGCCAGCCCCAGGTGATCACGGCGGGGCCGCCGGTGTTCATGCCGAACGCGTAGAGGGTCAGGCAGCCGGAGAGGACCGAGATGATGGTGAAGGAGACCGCGAAGTTGGAGAACGCGGACATCCGGCGGGCCAGCACCTGGGTGTAGCCGAGTTGGCGGAGGCGTTCCTCGTCGGTGACCGCGCCCGGGGGCCTGGCGGCCTCGTCCGGTCCTTTAGGAATTGTCATGCCCCCAGCGATTCCCCCGGCGGGGGCATGACATGCGCCATGTCCTGTCCGGAAGTGGACGGAAACTCCCGTGACCGGGGTCACAGGGAACCCGGTGGCCCGAACGGACACTCCGGTGGTGTGGAGACGACACTGAACGAACGACTGCGCTCGGGGGACCGCGCGGCGTTCGGCGGGCTGTTCGACGCCCACGCACGGGTGGTCCACGCGCACGCCCTGCGGGTGACCGGTGACTGGGCCACGGCGCAGGACGTGGTCTCGCTGACGTTCCTGGAGGCCTGGCGGCTGCGCGGGAAGCTGGGCACGGAGGTGGTGAACACGCGGGCGTGGCTGCTGGGCATCGCCACCAATGTGCTGCGCAACACCGCCCGGACGGCCCGCCGCCACCGGGCCGCGATGTCGCGCCTGCCGCCGCGGCAGCCCGTGCCCGACTTCGCCGACGAGGTCGTCGGCCGGATCACCGACACCCAGCGGCCGGCGGCGGCGTCCCGGGCTCTGGCCGGACGCCGCCGCGCCGACCGCGAGGTGTTCACCCTGTGCGTGTGGGCCGGCCTGGACTACGCGGCCGCCGCCGAGGCGCTCGGCATCCCGGTGGGCACCGTCCGCTCCCGGCTGTCACGGGCCCGCGGCCGCCTGCGCGCGCTCGCCGAGGCCGAACTGGCGCACGGCGTCGACGTTCCCGGGGCCCGGGCGGCAGCCGAGCCCGAACCGATGCCGATGCCGATGCCGATGCCCAAGGAGAGGAACCGATGAGCGCCGCCGACCCGCTCCGGCCGGAGCAGCGCGAACGGGCCGAGGCCGGGGAAGGCGCCCTGCTGCTGCCCGCCCCCGCCGCCCCCGGCCTCGATCCGGACACCCACGGCCTGCTCAAGCGGCACTTCCTGGACGAGATCGCGGGCGGGACGCCCACCGCATCCGACGGCCGTTCCCCGCCGTCGGCTGACGCCGGTGCTGGCACCGGCCGCGGGCGTCTGCCTCCTGCTGCTGGTCGTCGCCGTCGGCCTGCGGGCGCTGCACACCACCGACGGCACCCGCGCCGAGCCCCCCGCGTCCCCCGCCGCCGTACGGCT
The DNA here is from genome assembly GCF_033792735.1 of Streptomyces sp. PA03-3a. Lineage (NCBI taxonomy): Bacteria > Bacillati > Actinomycetota > Actinomycetes > Kitasatosporales > Streptomycetaceae > Streptomyces > Streptomyces sp. PA03-3a. The sequence continues at coordinate 88,828 of NZ_JARAVM010000012.1, read as the reverse complement.
GCTGGGCCGCGTCGCACTCGGCGCCGACACGGCGTCCGCCCGCGCCGTCCGCGCCGTCGGCGACGACCAGTACGCGTACATCAAGGTGACCGGACACGCCACCGCACTGGACGGGGACACCGGCGCCACCGAACCCACCGACGATTCCGGCGAGTTGTGGACGTCCGTGGACGGCAGCGGCCGTACCCTGACCCGCGACCGCGGCGGCGACCGGTGGGACGACGCCCCGGACCCGGGAGCCTGTCCGCACCGACGTACCGCTACCTGGAGGCCCTGCCCACCGAGCCGGACGTCCTGCTGGCGCGGATCCGCCGGGAGTCCGACCCCCAGTACGGCCCCGCCGTGGACTCGACCGTCGGCGCGGACCAGGGCGCCTTCGTCACCATCGGCGAACTGCTGCGCGGTGGGAGCGCCCCACCGGCCACCGCCGCCGCCCTGTACCGGGCCGCCGCGCTCATCCCCGGGGTGATCACCGTGCCCGACGCGGTGGACGCCACGGGCCGCCGCGGGGTGGCGGTCGCCCGGGCGCACAACGGCGAGCGCGTCGAGTGGATCTTCGACAGGAGGACACTGCGCCTGCTCGGGGAACGCACCGTGCTGATGGAGGACGGTGCGTGGGGGGAGACCGGCACCGTCGTAGAGTCGATCGCGTTCACCGCCGGCGGCATCTGCGACCGGGCCGGCGCGACTCCCCCGGACGCGCGTCCGGGGGACTGAACGAACGCCGGGAGCCCGGCAGCGAAGTGCTGCCGGGCTCCCGGGTGTTCAGCTGTTCGGTCGTCCGGTTGTCCACCCGGACCCGAGGTCAGCCGTTGCGCTTCCAGCGCGGCTTGTCCGTACGGCGGTCGAAGCCGCTGCCGCCGGGGCGGTGGTCGTCACGACGGCCGTACGGGCGGCGGTCGTTGGCGTCGCGGTCGCGGTTGAACGCCGGGCGGTCGTCGCGGCGGTCCCGGTTGAAGGGGCGGTCACCACCGAAGTGCCGGTCGCGGGACTCGTGGGAGCGCGCCGGACGGTCGTCGCGGCGGTCGTACGAGCGCGCCGGGCGGTCGTCACGACGGTCGAAACCGCGGTCACGGTCACGGTCGCGGTTGAACGAGGGACGCTCGTCACGGCGCTCACGGTTGAACGACGGACGCTCGTCACGACGGTCCCGGTTGAACGACGGACGGTCGTCACGGCGCTCACGGTTGAAGGACGGACGCTCGTCACGGCGGTCCCGGTTGAACGACGGACGGTCGTCACGGCGCTCGTACCCGCGGTCACCGCGGTCACCGCGCTCGCGGAACGACGGGCGGTCGTCGCGACGGTCGTCACGGCGGCGCTCGTAGTTGCCCCGGTCGTCGCGGCGCTGGAAGGTGCGCTGCTCCGGCGCGGACGACTCCGCGGCGGGGGCGGCGACGGTCGCCGCGGCGGCGACCGCCTCGGCGGCCTCGGCCTGGGCGGCGGCCACGGCGGCCTCCGGGTCCTCGCCGCGCTCACGGGCGGCGCGGGCGGTGAGGCGGTCGGCCTCGTCGCGCAGCTCGGCGGCCCGGCGCTGAGCGAGCTCCAGGGACTTGGTGAGGTCGGCGACCTCGCGCTCGGCCTGCTGGGCGGCGTTGCCGGCCGCGTCGGCCTGTACCTCGGTCAGCGACCGGGCGCCGGTGATCTTGGCCACGTCCTCGTCGAACGCCCCGGCCCCGCCGACGACGTGGCGCGAGGCGTCGACGCCCGCGTCCTCCATCAGGCGGAAGATCTGCTTGCGCTGGTGCGGCAGGGCGAGCGAGACGACCGTGCCGGACTGGCCGGCGCGGGCGGTACGGCCCGAGCGGTGCAGGTAGTCCTTGTGGTCGCCGGCCGGGTCCACGTTGAGGACGAGGTCGATGCCGTCCACGTGGATGCCGCGGGCCGCGACGTCGGTGGCGACGAGGACGTTGACGTAACCGTCCTTGAAGTCCGCCAGCGTGCGGGTGCGGGCGCCCTGGGTCATGCCGCCGTGCAGGGCGTCGGCCTTGACGCCCGCGTCGCGCAGCTGCTCGGCGACGCGGTCGGCACCCATCTGGGTGCGGACGAAGATGATCGTGCGGCCCTTGCGCGCCGCGATGGCGGCGGTGACCGGCGCCTTGTCCTTGGGCTTCACGACCAGGACGTGGTGCGTCATCGTGGTGACCGCGCCCGCCGAGGGGTCGACCTCGTGCGTGATCGGGTCCTTGAGGTACCGCTTGACCAGCGTGTCGATCTCGTTCTCCAGCGTGGCGGAGAACAGCAGCCGCTGGCCGCCCTGCGGGACCAGGTCGAGGATCTCGGTGACCTCGGGCAGGAAGCCCATGTCGGCCATCTGGTCGGCCTCGTCGAGGACGGCGATCTGCACCTGGTCCAGCGCGCAGGCGCCGCGCTCGATCAGGTCGCGCAGCCGGCCCGGGGTGGCGACGAGGATGTCGACACCGCGCTCCAGGGCGTAGATCTGGTTCTGCATGGAGGTGCCGCCGCAGACGACCTTCATCTTCAGGCCGAGCACGTCACCGTACGGCTGCAGCGCGTCCGCGACCTGCATCGCCAGCTCGCGGGTCGGGGTGAGGATCACACCGCGCGGGTGCTTCCGCTCGGTGCGGCCCTCGGCCAGGGAGGTGAGCAGCGGCAGACCGAAAGAGAGGGTCTTGCCGGAGCCGGTGCGGCCGCGGCCGAGGATGTCGCTGCCGGCCAGGGCGTCGGGGATCGTCGCCGCCTGGATCGGGAAGGGGGTGGTGACCCCGTTCTGCGCCAGCTTGCGGACGATCGACTCGGGCAGCCCGAGGTCGCCGAAGGTCACGGTGGGGGTCTCGGGAGCGGTGGGCTCCTCGGTGACGGCCTCGTCGGTGACGGCCTCGTCGGTGACGGCCTCGTCGGTGACGTCGGTGTCGATGGGCATGGCGGAACGGTCGGCAGTGTCAATAGACATGCTGAAGCTAAAACCTCTCGGAGATTTCGGCACGCGCCAGCTCCGGAGGTTGCTTACAACCGCCTCGATGCGGTCAGCCACAGGAGAAAAGGAACGCGCCAACGCGGCGCGCTTCGGTTCGGCGCCGGGCAGTGGGATCAAACGATCTGCCAGCATACGCATACGAGACCGCTTTGGCCAATTCGGTCCCCTCGGTCCCCCATGCTCCCCACTCTCCCGCTCCTCATGGTCCTCACGCGGCACCGTTCACCGAGGGCGCGCTGGACGGCGACGGCTCGGGCGAGCCGTCCCCGGACGGCGGCGGGGAGCTGTCGCCGGGCGAGGACGTCGCCGACGGCCGGTCCGACGGGGGCGAGGACTGCGAGGGCCGCCCCGAGGACGAAGGACGCCCCGAGGGCTTGGCGCTGTGGGAGCGGCCCGGGCCCTGGGTCGGCCCCGGCACCGACTCCTGCGCCGACACCGAGGGCGAACCGGCCCCGGGCGCGAAGGCCCCGGGCCGCCCCTCCACCCCGCCCGAGCCGCCGCCGGGCATGACCATTCCGCCGTCCTGCCAGGTGCCGCCGGCGCCCCCGGCCTCCCCGGCGACACCGGAGGAGGCACCCTTCGGCTGGGCGTCGTCGTCCGCGCCGCCCACGCTCACGCAGCCGGTCACGGAGCCCAGGGCGAACACGGGCAGGAGCAGCACGGCCGCCGTTCGCGCGCGGGCGGTGGCAGGGGTCACGGGGGCACCTCTGATGGATATGGCGGGACGGGTGGGGCCGGTGGGTCCCACGGGTCCGGCGGGCGGCCGTCGCGGGATCGGGTTCCGCGCTGCCCAACGGACACGCGGCCCTCGGGGACACGCCCGTACGGGCGGGAGCACGGCCGGACGGCGGCCCGCCCGCCCCGGCGCGCGCACCCGAACGGCTTCCGCCCCGCGACCCCTTGGCGCGTCCCCTTGGCGCGTCCCCTTGGCGCGTCCCCGGCACCGGAATCCGCGCCGGACGCTGCCCGAACGGCCGTCCGTCCCGGACAATGGCGGTGTGCTGGAGATGTCACGCGAAGCGTTCGAGGAACTGGTCAGCGACGCGCTGGACCGGATCCCACCCGAGCTGGCCCGCGTCATGGACAACGTGGCGGTCTTCGTCGAGGACGAACCGGACCCCGCCGATCCGGAACTGCTGGGCCTGTACGAGGGGACGCCGCTGACCGAGCGCGGGGAGTGGTACGCGGGCGTCCTGCCGGACCGGATCACGATCTACCGGGGCCCGACCCTGCGCATGTGCGGCACCAAGGAGGAGATCGTGGAGGAGGTCGCCACGACCGTCGTCCACGAGGTGGCACACCACTTCGGCATCGAGGACGAGCGCCTGCACGAACTCGGCTGGGGGTGAGCCCCGGTCACCCCCGCGGGCCCGCGGGGGACTCCGTCCGGCGGCGCATGCCTCGCGACGGCCCGGGGCATACGTCGGCAATGGTCCGTGTTCGATCTCGTGTGCCTCGTATCCGTGACCTGTGGCGGCGCCGCACCGCCGCACCACCCGCCCCGTCGCTCACCGCCTCCCCGGCCCGCCCGTACCTGGGCGCCCTGGGGCTGCTCGCGGTGACGCTGGTGGGCGGCTGGCTCGGCCTGGTGGTGCTGGGCAGCATCGAGGAACCCGTCGGCCCGATGAACACCCGGATGTCGCTGCACCCGTCCTGGACCGGGGACACCGAGGTCAACGTCTCCCCGCTGGGCGCCCTCCGGCTGGACAGCCACGACGGCCCGCTCCGCCTGGTCGTGGACGTCGACACGCTCGACCCCGAACGGGCCCGGACCCTCGTACGGCACCCCGAGCGGATCAGCGGACTGCAGAGCGAGGTCACCGCCGACGTGCAGCACAGCACGGCCGAACTCGCCCTGCGGTCCTCGGTCGCCGCGCTGACCGGCGCCACCGCCCTCGGCCTCGCCGTCTACCGCAGGCCCCGCCGCGCTCTGGCCGCGGGCGGGCTGTCCCTCGCGGTGCTGGTGGCCTGCGCGGGCACCGCGTACGGCACCTGGAACCCGCGCAGCGTCCTGGAGCCCCGGTTCTCCGGGCTGCTGAGCAGTGCCCCCTCGGTCGTCGGCAACGCGCGCAGCATCGTCAGCGACTTCGACATCTACCAGCAGGAACTCGCCCGCCTGGTGACGAACATGACCCGGCTGTACGACGCGACGTCCACGCTGCCGGCCTACAACCCCGACCCGACCACGCTGCGGGTGCTGCACGTCTCGGACATCCACCTCAACCCCGTGGCCTGGCAGATCATCGAGTCCGTCGTCACCGAGTACAAGATCGACGTGATCATCGACACCGGCGACCTGATGGACCACGGCACCGCCGCCGAGAACGGCTTCACCTCCGCCATCCCCGACCTCGGCGCGCCCTACGTCTTCGTCCGCGGGAACCACGACTCCATGGACAGCCAGCGCGCGGTCGCGGGCCGCGCCAACGCGCACGTGGTCGACGACGGCCGGTCGGTGGTCGTCAAGGGGCTGCGCATCGCCGGCATCGGCGACCCGCAGTTCACCCCGGACCGCTCGGTCGAGGCGGCCGGCGACCCGTCGGAACGGGTGGCCGGGCAGAAACTCGCCGAGGCCGTCCGGCGGCAGAACGCCACGGGCGCCAAGGTCGACATCGCCGTCGCCCACAACCCCATCGCCGCCGCCCAGACGGACGGCATCGTCCCCCTGATCCTCGCCGGGCACACCCACACGCGGAACGTCGGCGTCCTCGAGAACGGCAGCCGGCTGATGGTGCAGGGCACGACCGGCGGCGGCGGACTGCGCGCCGTCGAGGGCGACACCCCCCAGAAGGTGGAGGCCTCCGTGCTCTACCTGGACCAGGACACCCACGCGCTCCAGGCCTGGGACGAGATCACCCTCGGCGGGCTCGGACTGTCCACCGCCGAGGTCTCCCGCCACCTCCCGGAGGAGGTGGAGCCGGGCCGCGCCCCGTCCCCCTCGCCGCCCTTCGCCTCCCCTTCCGGGAGTCCCTTCGTCACGCCCTCCACGACCGCGACGAGCAGCCCGTAAACCGTTTTGGCGATCCCCCCTGGCATCCCATATGCTGCTGACGCGTCCGATGGCCGAAGATCCGCCGGCGGACCGTTCAGCCCTCATCGTCTAGTGGCCCAGGACGCCGCCCTTTCAAGGCGGTAGCACGGGTTCGAATCCCGTTGGGGGCACATACGTCTGCGTCGTCCCGCAGGCCATGCGCGTTGGCAGTGCAGCCGGTTCACCGGCGGCGCTGCCTTCTGTGTTTTCCGGGCCCGCACCGGTGCCGTCCGCCGCAGGCCCGCAGGTCACACGTGCGTCGCACCACCCGGGGTCTGATACGCTGGTCCAGCGAGATCGGCCCGCCAGTGCGTGTCCGACCGGTCACCGAGAATCATCGACCGGGAGCCAGGCATACGGCGATCCGTCTCTCGCACAGCGCGGCGGAATCCCGTTGGGAGCACGCACGAACGTGTGGGAGACTGTCTCTCGCGCAGAGCGCAAAGCAAGGTCCTGTGGAGCAGTTTGGAGTGCTCGCCACCCTGTCAAGGTGGAGGCCGCGGGTTCAAATCCCGTCAGGACCGCGCTGGCTGGGTAGCTCAGTTGGTACGAGCGATCGCCTGAAAAGCGATAGGTCGCCGGTTCGACCCCGGCCCCAGCCACCAGCAACCCCCGTCGAGATCCTCGGCGGGGGTTTCGCGTTGCCCGCACGGTGGGCGCCGTCGCCCTCGTGGTGGCGGCCGACCGGGTGGCCGCCGGCCCGGCGGCAACTGACGTCACGCGCCGCCGAGTCGCGCCGCGGCACCGGTGCCGTGACCGGACCCCACCGGCACCGCCGCACCCCGGCCACCCGGGCCCGCGGGGCGGGAACGCACGGGCGTAATGCGTTCGCCCGTGGGGCGCGGCGGATGCGATGCTGGAACGCGTATGTCTACGCAGCCCCCCTCCCCCGCATTCGGCGAGCTCGGCGCACGACTGGCCGAGCTCTCCCTGCGCGACGCGCACCGCCTCGGCCGTCGCCTGGACGGCGCACGCCGCATCCGCAAGCCCGAGGCCCGCTCGGCCGTGCTGACCGAGATCGGGGCGGAGATCGACAAGGCCGCGCTGAAGGTCGAGGCGCGGCGCACCGCCATACCCGCGATCAGCTACCCGGAGCAGTTGCCGGTCAGCCGGAAGAAGGACGAGATCCTCGCGGCGATCCGCGACCACCAGGTCGTGATCGTCGCCGGCGAGACCGGTTCCGGGAAGACCACGCAGATCCCCAAGATCTGCCTGGAGCTGGGCCGCGGCGTCCGCGGCCTGATCGGCCACACCCAGCCCCGCCGGATCGCCGCCCGCACGGTGGCCGAGCGCGTGGCGGAGGAGCTGCACACCCCGCTGGGCGAGGCGGTGGGCTGGAAGGTCCGCTTCACCGACCAGGTCGGCGACAACACGCTGGTCAAGCTGATGACCGACGGCATCATGCTGGCCGAGATCCAGACCGACCGCGAGTTGCAGCAGTACGACACGATCATCATCGACGAGGCGCACGAGCGCAGCCTCAACATCGACTTCATCCTGGGCTACCTCGCCCAGCTGCTGCCCCGCCGCCCCGACCTCAAGGTCGTGATCACCTCCGCCACCATCGACCCGGAGCGCTTCTCCCGGCACTTCGGCGACGCCCCGATCGTCGAGGTCAGCGGGCGTACGTATCCGGTCGAGGTGCGCTACCGCCCGCTGCTGGCGGAAGGAGACGGGGACGCCGACGACACCGACCGCGACCAGATCACCGCGATCTGCGACGCGGTGGACGAGCTCCAGGCCGAGGGCCCGGGCGACATCCTGGTCTTCCTCTCCGGCGAGCGGGAGATCCGCGACACCGCCGACGCCCTGAACAAGAGGCAGCTGCGCCTCACCGAGGTCCTGCCGCTGTACGCGCGGCTGTCCTCCGCCGAGCAGCACCGGGTCTTCCAGCGCGGAACGGGCCGCCGCATCGTGCTGGCCACCAACGTCGCGGAGACCTCGCTCACCGTCCCGGGCATCCGCTACGTGATCGACACGGGGATGGCCCGCATCTCCCGCTACAGCCACCGCACCAAGGTGCAGCGGCTGCCGATCGAGCCGATCAGCCAGGCCAGCGCCAACCAGCGCAAGGGCCGCTGCGGCCGGCTCGCGGACGGCATCTGCGTGCGGCTGTACTCCGAGGACGACTTCCTGTCCCGCCCGGAGTTCACCGACGCCGAGATCCTCCGCACCAACCTCGCCTCCGTCATCCTGCAGATGACCGCGGCCGGGCTGGGCGACATCTCGCGCTTCCCCTTCATCGACCCGCCGGACGCCCGGAACATCAAGGACGGCGTGCAGCTGCTCCAGGAGCTGGGCGCCCTCGACGGGCAGAAGCTCACCCAGACCGGCCGCAAGCTCTCCCAGCTGCCGGTTGACCCGCGGCTGGCCCGCATGGTGCTGGAGGCGGAGCGCAACGGCGTCGTACGCGAGGTCATGGTGATCGCGGCCGCGCTGTCGATCCAGGACCCGCGCGAACGTCCCCAGGACAAGCAGCAGCAGGCGGACGAGAAGCACCGCCGCTTCGCCGACGAGACCAGCGACTTCATGGCGCTGCTCAATCTGTGGCGCTACGTCCGCGACCAGCAGAAGGCGCTGTCCTCCTCGGCCTTCCGCCGGATGTGCCGCACGGAGTATCTGAACTACCTGCGCATCCGCGAGTGGCAGGACATCTACAGCCAGCTGCGCACGGTCGCCAAGACGATGGGCATCCACCTCGCCGAGGGCGACCACGAGGTCAACGCCCAGCACGTCCACCAGTCGCTGCTGGCGGGCCTGCTGTCGCACGTCGGGCTGAAGGACACCGACAGCAAGAACGAGTACCTGGGCGCCCGCAGCGCCAAGTTCGCCGTCTTCCCCGGCTCGTCGCTCTTCAAGAGGCCGCCGCGGTGGATCATGTCCGCCGAGCTGGTGGAGACCTCACGGCTGTGGGCGCGGGTCAACTCCCGCATCGAGCCCGAGTGGATCGAGCCGCTCGCCCAGCACCTGGTGAAGCGCTCCTACAGCGAGCCGCACTGGGAGAAGGACCAGGCGGCGGTCGTGGCGCTGGAGAAGGTGACGCTGTACGGCGTGCCGATCGTCGCCGACCGCAAGGTCAACTACGGGAAGATCGACCCGGAGACCAGCCGCGAGCTGTTCATCCGCAACGCGCTCGTCGAGGGCGACTGGCGCACCCACCACCAGTTCTTCCACGACAACCGGAAGCTGCTGGCCGAGGTGGAGGAGCTGGAGCACCGGGCGCGCCGCCGCGACATCCTCGTCGACGACGAGACGCTCTTCGACTTCTACGACCGCCTGGTCCCCGAACACGTGGTGTCGGGCGCGCACTTCGACTCGTGGTGGAAGCACAAGCGCCGCGACGAGCCGGAGCTGCTCAACTTCGAGCAGTCCATGCTGATCAACGAGAACGCCGAGGCCGTCACCAAGGACGACTACCCCGACTCGTGGCGCCAGGGGAAGCTCAAGCTCCGCGTGACGTACCAGTTCGAGCCGGGCGCGGACGCGGACGGCGTGACCGTCCACATCCCGCTGCAGGTGCTCAACCAGGTGACCCCGGACGGCTTCGACTGGCAGATCCCGGGCCTGCGCGAGGACGTGGTCACCGAGCTGATCCGCTCGCTGCCCAAGGCGATCCGCCGCCACTACGTGCCGGCGCCGAACTACGCGAAGGCCTTCCTGGACCGGGTCGTGCCCGTGCAGGATCCCCTTCCCGAGACGCTCGCCCGCGAACTGCAGCGGATGGTGGGCGTGCCCGTCACCGCCGAGGACTTCGACCTCGCCAAGGTCCCGGACCATCTGAAGATCACCTTCCGGGTGACCGACGAGCGCCGGCGCAAGCTCGCCGAGGACAAGGACCTGGAGGCGCTGAAGCTGCAGCTGCGGCCGAAGACCAAGGCCGCGATCAGCAAGGCCTTCGACGCCGCGGGGTCCATCGGCATCGAGCGCCGCACGGGGCTGAAGCAGTGGACGGTGGGCACCCTGCCGCGCACCTTCGAGACGCGGCGGTCCGGGCAGCCGGTCAAGGCGTACCCGGCGCTGGTCGACGAGGGCGAGAGCGTGGGCGTGCAGCTCTTCGACACCGAGGCCGAGCAGGCCGCGGCGATGTGGCGCGGCACCCGTCGGCTGATCCTGCTGAACGTGCCCGCGAACCCGGCGAAGTTCGCCGCGGACCGGCTGTCCAACCAGGACAAGCTCGCGCTGTCGCGCAGCCCGCACGGCTCGGTGAACGCCCTCTTCGACGACTGCGTCACCGCGGCCGCCGACCGGCTCATGGCCGAGCACGGCGGCACCGCCTGGGACGAGGAGTCCTTCCGCAAGCTGTACGACTCGGTGCGCGCCGACCTCGTCGAACTGACCGTCAGGACGGTCGCCCAGGTGCGCCAGGTGCTGGCCGCCTGGCAGGCCTGTGAGCGCCGTTTGAAGGCCACCCAGAGCCTCGCCCTGGTGGCGAACCTGGCGGACGTCAAGGAGCAGCTGGGGGCCCTCGTGGGGCCCGGTTTCGTGACGTCCACGGGGGTGCGCCGGCTGCCGGACCTGCTCCGCTACCTGGTGGCCGTCGACCGGCGGCTGCAGCAGATGCCCACGGGCGTCCAGCGGGACACCACGCGCATGGAGAAGGTCCGGGAGATCCAGACCGAGTACGCCGAGCTGCTGGCCGCCCAGCCGGCCGGGCGGCCGGTCCCCGAACGGGTGCGCGAGATCCGCTGGATGGTCGAGGAACTGCGGGTCAGCTACTTCGCGCACGCCCTCGGCACGGCATTCCCGGTATCGGACAAACGCATCTTCAAGGCCCTCGACGAAGCCTGGGGCTGATCGGGTTCGCAATCACCCTCTGACCTGCTGTACAGTCTTCCTCGCGGCCAAGGAACGACGGCCGCGAAACCTGGTCCTGTGGAGCAGTTTGGAGTGCTCGCCACCCTGTCAAGGTGGAGGCCGCGGGTTCAAATCCCGTCAGGACCGCAGCAAATGCAAGGCCCGCGTCCAGCGAAGGACGCGGGCCTTCTTGCTGTGCGCGCGGCGGCCGCCGTGGCCGCGATGCGGTTGCGGAGGGGGCCGGTCCCCTGGTTCCGTCCGTTCACGCGTGGTACGCCTGGCACATGAGCGCGACGCCGAGGGACCCGGGCCCGATGCCCCGGGGCGTGACGCGGGCACTGCTGCGCGCGCACCTGGCGGCCGCGGCGGGCGGCGGGCGCCGGCACCTCACCCGGCACTGCCCGGTGTGCCACCGGCTGATGCGGCTGGCGCTGCGGCGCGCGGCCGTCCCACTACCGCAGGAGAGCGGAGAGGAACAGGACTCCGGCATGTGACGGGAGTCACGTGAAAAGTTCTGACTCTGAGGGAACTTGGGGCCTCCTGTGGGACCGTCAATTTAATATGTGCAATTGCACTCATGACAGAGGGCCCAGTCCTCACAACACGGACACACCACACGCACAAAAAAGATCGCACCGGAGCCGGCGGACTCCGATGCGATCAACGTTCCTACGGGCTTCCCTGATGGGGGCAGGGACCCTTCGGATCGGACGTCGTGGCGGGTTGGGGGCCCCGCGCGGACGTCCGTTTGTTCAGGTCAGGCCTCGCTGCGCTGCTGCGGAATGCCCGCGAGCAGTGCACGGACCTCCGCCTCGCGGTAGCGGCGGTGCCCGCCGAGCGTGCGGATGGACGTGAGCTTGCCAGCCTTGGCCCAGCGCGTGACCGTCTTCGGGTCCACGCGGAACATCGTGGCGACCTCAGCGGGGGTCAGCAGCGGCTCGGCATCAGGGGTGCGAGCGGTCATGAGCGGCCTCCTCGAGAGAACCGAACCAACACGGTTCTTTCCTCTAAATTCTGCACCTTGACCCGCGTTGCCCGAAATGGCGGACGCGGGCCGAGTCGGTAATAGGACGAACGGCTTGTCCTTGGCACTACAACTACACCATCTGTCCAGCCGTGTCGGCCAAACCGATGGATTTGCCCTCTGAGGTGTCTAAGCTCGACGGAAGCCGATGGACCGGGCCATAACGGACAGTCACACCTGAGTGACGATCAGTCACAGCCAACCCACGAGCCACAGCCCCACCTCAAGGGGATGCAATACCGGACATTCCGCTCAGAGCGAGCGGAAAGAGGTCCTTCCGGACCCGATGTCCCATATTGTCATGGGGGGTGGGGATGAGGGCAAGACCCCTAAACGTGCTTTAGGTCACGCTTAGGCCAAAGGTACCGGTCGGCCGGACTCAGGACCAAAGTCCCGCCGCCCACCCGCCGGCTCCCGACGGTCCCTCAACTCGCGTACTGGAGCTCCCGGACGGCCCGCCACCGGTCGGTGAGCCGCTCGTACGCCTCGCCGGCCCGGGTGCCGTCCTCGTCCCGCAGCGCCGCCAACGCGTCCGCCACGTCGGCGGCGGACCGGTCCCCCGCGAGGGAGTCCGGGGCGATGGCGTGGACGAGCCCCCCGTAGTCGAGTTCGACCAGGGAACGCGGGTGGAACTCCTCGAGCCAACGCCCTACATCTACCAGGCCGTCGATCAAAGGTCCCTCTTCGAGTGAATCCTTGAGCACCCGCAGCGCCCGGGCCGTCCGCCGGCGGGCCTGCACCATCGGCGTCCGGTAACGCATCACCGGCTGCTTGGACTCGCCCGCGCCCGCGGGTTCGTACTCCCGCTCGGAGTCGTCGAACAGCGCGAACCAGCGCACCGGGACGTGCCACGTCGCCCCGCGGATCCAGGGCCGGGCGTCGGCGTTCTCGGGCTTCTCCGCCCGCCACGCCGCGAAGTCGGCCTCCGCCTGCTCGCGCGTGGCCCTGGGCAGCACCGCGTCCACCACGGGGACGGGGAACTCCTCGACCAGTTCGGACAGGGCGAGCCAGCCGCGCAACCGGGTGCGCCAGGGGCATACGTGGGTCACGCCGTCCACGACGGCGACGAAGGCCTCCCCGCTTTCCCGGACCGGTACGGAGAGGGGCGGGACGGAGAGCAGACCGGCCAGCGACTGGCGCAGTTCGTCCTGTGCGGTCCGCTGCACGCCCTGGGCGGCGTACCGGTACCAGTAGCCGCGGTCGGGCTCCGGGAAGGCCGCCAGCGGCTCGTACACCCGCAGATACGCCGCGTACGGGACCAGCACCGATGACAAGCCCACACCCGCTCCCTCGTGACGGCTTCCGCGCCCTGGCATCGTCCCACGTCGCTTCCGGCACGGGGAGTGATCCACGACACTGGGAAGATGTTCAGGGCCGGGTGGTTCTAGTCTTCTGCCGACCGGCCCTCCCCCACCCACCCGGAGGGCGACCTCTGGACATTCGGGAGTCACCACAGTGACCGACGTACGTCAGACACCCGGCATCGTCTCCACGCTGTTCCGATCGGAGCAGGGCGGTCACGAGCAGGTCGTCTTGTGCCAGGACCGCGCCAGTGGCCTCAAGGCCGTCATCGCGATCCACTCCACCGCCCTGGGCCCGGCCCTCGGCGGCACCCGCTTCCACGCGTACTCCTCCGACGAGGCGGCGGTCGAGGACGCGCTCAACCTCGCCCGCGGCATGTCGTACAAGAACGCCCTCGCCGGCCTCGACCTCGGCGGCGGCAAGGCCGTCATCATCGGCGACCCCGACATGGACAAGTCCGAGGAGCTGCTGCTGGCCTACGGCCGCTTCGTCGCCTCGCTCGGCGGCCGCTACGTCACGGCCTGCGACGTCGGCACCTACGTGGCCGACATGGACGTGGTCTCCCGCACCGCCCCGCAGTGGACCACCGGCCGCTCGCCCGAGAACGGCGGCGCCGGCGACTCCTCCGTGCTGACCGCCTGGGGCGTCTTCCAGGGCATGCGGGCCTCCGCCCAGGCCAAGTGGGGCGACCCCACGCTGCGCGGCCGCAGGGTGGGCGTGGCGGGCGTCGGCAAGGTCGGCCACCACCTGGTGGAGCACCTGCTCAAGGACGGCGCCGAGGTGGTGATCACCGATGTTCGGGGCGAGGCCGTCGACCGGATCATCTCCCGTCACCCGGGGGTAACCGCCGTCTCCGACGCTGACGTCCTGGTCCGCACGCCGCTGGACGTGTACGCGCCCTGCGCGCTCGGCGGCGCCCTGAACGACGACTCGGTGCCCGCCCTCACCGCCTCGATCGTCTGCGGCGCGGCCAACAACCAACTCGCCCACCCGGGTGTCGAGAAGGACCTGGCCGACCGCGGCATCCTGTACGCGCCCGACTACGTCGTGAACGCCGGCGGCGTGATCCAGGTGGCGGACGAGCTGCACGGCTTCGACTTCGACCGGGCCCGCGCCAAGGCGACGAAGATCTTCGACACCACGCTCGCCATCTTCGAGCGCGCCGCCGCCGACGGCATCCCGCCGGCCGCCGCCGCCGACCGGCTGGCCGAGCAGCGCATGGCCGAGCGCACCCCGGCGGAGAGCTGGCTGCGCCCGTGACCCACGGGGCCGCGGCACGTCCGCGGCCCCTCCGGCACGCCCCCGTCCGCGTGTGAAGGGGCGTGTCTTACATCACAAAGCGGACACCCGCGGGGCGCTCCCGACGTACGGTGTGCGCGCGTCCTCGCGTGTCGGGGCGGCTCCGGGCGGGCCTCGGCGACGAGGACGGCGGGCCGGACATCCGACCGTTACCACGCCCCGGCAGCCAGACCGCGGCGGAAGAAGGTAAAATCGCGACTGACCAGCCAGGACGGGGCCATCGACGGCTCCTGCTCCGACGCGCGTCGTGCGGGCGACGTACCGTGCGGCCTCGGAAGCAGGTACCGTTGAAGTCCTACGGACCGGGACTCTCACCCGAGGGCCCGTTCCACATCGTGAACGCGTGTCAAGACTCGGGGCCGTCGAGCCCCACCGTTGAGGGGGTCGAGCCAATGGGGCGCGGCCGGGCCAAGGCCAAGCAGACGAAGGTCGCCCGCCAGCTGAAGTACAACAGCGGCGGTACGGACCTTTCACGTCTGGCCGAAGAGCTGGGCGCATCGTCGACACTGCCGGTCAATCCGGAGGTACAGGAAGACGACGATGACGACGAGCTGGAAGACGACCCGTACGCACGGTACGCGGATCTCTACGGCGACGACGAGGACGACGACGAGGACGACGAGTCCCAGTCCTCATCACAACGCCGTCGCGCTTGACGCAGCACATTCCGTTCCAGCTTGACCACTGACCCGGTCCGGGCACCGTCCGGACCGGGCTTTGTGCTGCTCAGACCCGTCAGCCCGCGTAGTCCCCGGTCAGCTCGACGGCCTCGGCGTGCTCGCCGCGCTCCACGATCCCGCCGGCCACCCAGGCGTCGAGGCCACGGTCGGCCAGCGTCGTCAGCGCCACGTCCACCGAGCCCTCGGGCACCACGGCGACCATGCCGACGCCCATGTTCAGGGTCTTCTCCAGTTCCAGCCGCTCCACGCCGCCGAGCTCGCCGACCGTGCCGAACACCGCGCCCGGCGTCCACGTCGAACGGTCCACCGTGGCGTGCAGGTGGTCCGGGACGACCCGGGCCAGGTTGTTGGCCAGACCGCCGCCGGTGATGTGCGAGAAGCCGTGCACCTCGGTCGTACGGGTCAGCGCCAGGCAGTCCAGCGAGTAGATGCGGGTCGGCTCCAGCAGCTCCTCGCCGAGGGTGCGGCCGAACTCCGGCACGTCCCGGTCCAGCGCCCAGCCGGCCCGGTCGAAGAGCACGTGCCGGACGAGCGAGTACCCGTTGGAGTGAAGACCGGAGGACGCCATGGCGATCACGACGTCACCCTTACGGATGCGATCCGCGCCCAGCAGCCGGTCGGCCTCGACCACGCCCGTACCGGCGCCGGCGACGTCGAACTCGTCCTCGCCCAGCAGGCCCGGGTGCTCGGCCGTCTCGCCGCCGACCAGGGCGCAGCCGGCGAGCACACAGCCCTCGGCGATGCCCTTGACGATGGCCGCGACCCGGTCCGGGAAGACCTTGCCGACGCAGATGTAGTCGGTCATGAAGAGCGGCTCGGCGCCGCAGACGACCAGGTCGTCGACGACCATGCCGACGAGGTCGTGGCCGATGGTGTCGTAGACGCCCATGCGCCGGGCGACGTCGACCTTGGTGCCCACGCCGTCGGTGGCGGAGGCCAGCAGGGGCCGCTCGTAGCGCTTGAGCGCGGAGGCGTCGAAGAGCCCGGCGAAGCCGCCGAGACCGCCCACGACCTCCGGGCGGGTGGCCTTGCCCACCCATTCCTTCATCAGCTCGACCGCGCGGTCGCCCGCCTCGATGTCGACTCCCGCCGCGGCGTAGCTGGCACCGGTGTTCTCGGACATGGCTGTGTTGTGTCCTTGCGTCGAATGCTTACGGGCGACGGAGCGCGTCGGCCGCGTCGGGGCCGCCGGCCAGCTCGGTCTCCAGAAGGTGCTTGCCGAGCAGCTCGGGGTCCGGCAGCTCCATCGGGTACTCGCCGTCGAAGCAGGCCCGGCAGAGGTTGGGCTTGGCGATCGTGGTCGCCTCGACCATCGCGTCGATCGAGATGTACGACAGCGAGTCCGCGTCCAGGGACTTGCAGATCTCGTCGACCGACAGACCGTTAGCGATCAGCTCCGCGCGGGTGGCGAAGTCGATGCCGAAGAAGCACGGCCACTTGATCGGCGGCGAGGAGATCCGGATGTGGACCTCCGCGGCCCCGGCCTCGCGGAGCATCCGGACCAGCGCGCGCTGCGTGTTGCCGCGGACGATCGAGTCGTCCACGACCACCAGGCGCTTGCCCCGGATGACCTCCTTGAGCGGGTTCAGCTTCAGGCGGATGCCCAGCTGCCGGATGGTCTGCGAGGGCTGGATGAAGGTGCGGCCCACGTACGAGTTCTTCACCAGGCCCGAGCCGTACGGGATGCCGCTCTCCTCGGCGTAGCCGACCGCGGCCGGCGTGCCGGACTCCGGGGTCGGTATCACCAGATCGGCCTCGACCGGGGCCTCCTTGGCCAGCCGGCGGCCCATCTCGACCCGGGAGAGGTAGACGTTGCGGCCCGCGATGTCGGTGTCGGGGCGGGCGAGGTACACGTACTCGAAGACGCAGCCCTTGGGGCGGGCGTCGGCGAAGCGGGAGGCGCGCAGCCCGTTCTCGTCGATGGCGATCAGCTCGCCCGGCTCGATCTCGCGGATGAAGCTCGCGCCCACGATGTCCAGCGCGGCGGTCTCCGAGGCGACGACCCAGCCGCGCTCCAGCCGGCCCAGCACCAGCGGGCGGATGCCCTGCGGGTCGCGGGCGGCGTAGAGCGTGTGCTCGTCCATGAAGACCAGGCTGAAGGCGCCCTGGACGTCGGGCAGCACCTTGCGGGCGGCGTCCTCGACGGACAGCGGCTTGCCGTCCTCGTCCACCTGCCCGGCGAGCAGCGCCGTCACCAGGTCGGTGTCGTTGGTCGCCGCGACCCTGGTCGCCCGGCCGTTGCCCTGGGGCAGCGCGGCGACCATCTCGGCCAGCTCGACGGTGTTGACGAGGTTCCCGTTGTGGCCGAGCGCGATGGAGCCGCTGGCCGTGGCGCGGAAGGTGGGCTGGGCGTTCTCCCAGACCGACGCGCCGGTGGTCGAGTAACGGGCATGCCCGACCGCGATGTGGCCCTGCAAGGAGCCGAGGGAGGTCTCGTCGAAGACCTGGGACACAAGGCCCATGTCCTTGAAGACCAGGATCTGGGAGCCGTTGCTCACTGCGATGCCCGCGGACTCCTGTCCGCGGTGCTGCAGGGCGTACAGCCCGAAGTAGGTGAGTTTGGCGACCTCTTCGCCGGGGGCCCAGACACCGAAGACGCCGCAAGCGTCCTGGGGGCCCTTCTCGCCGGGGAGCAGGTCGTGGTTGAGTCGTCCGTCACCACGTGGCACGGCACCGAGTCTAGGGCAGGTTCCGGTGTCGTCCGAACGGGGGAACCCGACAAAAGCGCGTTCTATGCGCGTAAACCCATGGGGCACTTGGGCATGTGACCTTGGTCTAGGGACGCAGTCCGGGGTCGCGGACCATGGCCGTCAGCTCGGCCGCGGCGCGTGTCGCGGGGGACGGGCGGCGCCGCCTCCGCTCCCACCACGGGAAGGCGACGGCCCCCAGCGAGAGGTCCTCAAGGCCCCTCACGCGGCGCACGACCAGCCGGCCGTCCGGGGTGCGGACGACCCGGGTCACGTCGGCCCACGGGACGTACCGGGTACGCAGGTACCGGCGGACCGCGAGGCCGTCGGGACCGGCGGTGATCCGCCAGGTGATCATGGACGCCGCCTTCTCGACGAGCCACAGGCTGCCCAGGACCGACAGCGCCGAGCGCCACCAGTCCTCGCCGGAGAACGCGGAGGCCGCGTTGGAGCCCACCTGGAAGACGAGGACGCCCACCAGGAGCAGCGCGCCCAGGGTGCGGCCGGCCGCACCGCCGTGCCAGCCGACGGGGGCGGTGGCGGGCTTCATGGCGGCCGCCGCCTCGGCGACCCGTGCCTCCGCCTCCCGGCGGTGCTCGCCGGGCCCCTGCGGCTCGTTGTCGGGGGCCGGCTCCGTCCACCGCCGCGCCGGTGAGTCCGTCGTGGCGAACAGCACGTCGCCGGAGGCCGTGGCGCCCACCAGCACCAGTTCCACCCCCTCGGCCGGCAGGCCGAAGAGCACGCACTCGCCGCGGGCCCACGCGCCGGGCCCGGCCGCGCGGTACGTCAGGACCGGCGGACCCGCGGCGCCGTCCACCGGGCGGATCACGGTGCGACCGTCCTCGCGGCCGCACAGCACCCGGAGCGCGGGTGCGGGCCGACGGCGCAGCGACCGGACCCGGAACGCGGCGACCGCCCCCGACAGCAGCAGCGTGGCACCGGCGCCGCCCGCCGTGAGCGTCAGCAGCTGCAGCCCCGCGCGGTCCTCGTAGGGCTCCGCGGCGAAGCGCCGCCATTCCCCGTCGACGAGTACGGGCAGCCCGGAGCCTCGCTCGTGGTCCTCCGGCCACCTCACCCCGACGCGGTGCCGGGTGCCGTCGCCGAAGCGGGTGACGACGTGGTCCTCGGCGCCGTTGGCGACGACGACCGCCTCCACGCGGGCGGCCGCGGCCGCGTGCGCCCGGTCCGCCCGGTCACCGGACACCGCGATGCCGGCGGTCACCGCCGCGACCACCAGGCCCGCCAGACCTGCGGCGATCCGGACCACGCCCCGCCGCACCGGCGCGGCCCGCTCCGGTACCGGGAGCAGCACCTCTCCCGCGGCCTCCAGGGCCAGCGCGCGCTGCCGGCGGCGCACCCGCAGCCGTACGAAGGCCGCGGCCCAGCCCCAGCACAGCGCGGCCACCACCGCCGCGTCCGCGGCCCGTCCGGCCCCGCCGTCGGCCCGGAAGGCAGGATCGGCCATCCAGAACAGCAGCAGGGGCGCGGACAGCAGCGCCGCCTCGGGCAGCAGGAACAGCCATGCCACGTGGACGAAGAAGCCGATCGCGCCGATCGCGTACAGCCACATCGGTCCGCAGGGCGCCGCCACCGTGCACACCGGGTCCCACCCGACGGGGACGACCGCCGCGAGCACCGCCACCACCAGCGTCGCTGCGGCCCAGACCGGCCGTGCCCACCCGGGCAGGCGCGCGGCGGCCCAGCGCCGGGCGTCGGCGGCGAGCCATGGGCGGGCCGGCATGCCGGCCGGTGCGGTCGTCGAGGTCACCGGCGCATTATGGGGGCGCCTGGGTCCGCCTCAGCCCCGCAGGGGGAGGTACGGGGCCAGGTCGGCCCGCTCGCCGCTCGCGGAGACCGCCGCCGAGGCGAGGGCCTCGGCCCAGGACGTACGGCCGGTGGCGAGGCGGATCCAGGTCAGCGGGTCCGTCTCGACGACGTTGGGCGGGGTGCCCCGGGTGTGGCGGGGCCCGGGCACGCACTGCACGGCCGCGTACGGCGGGACGCGGACCTCGACGGAGTTGCCGGGCACCGCGACGGCGAGGGTGTCCGCCAGGAGCCGTACGACGGCGGCGACGGCCTGCCGTTCCAGCGGGACGGGCACACCGGTCGCCCGGGCGAGGTCGTCGCTGTGGACGACCAGTTCGAAGAGCCGGGTCACCAGGAAGTCCGTGGACCGCATCGCGCCGGGCGGGACGGCCACCAGTCGCTCGGGCGCCACCGCTTCGTCGAGTACCCCGGCGAGCCCCTGGGCGGCCTCCTCCAGCCGGGCGGCGGCGTCCGCGCCCTCCGTGGCGGCCTCCCGGGTGCCGTCGGCCGGCGGGCCGGCGGAGCACGCCGCCGAGCGGGCCCACGTGGCGAGGTCGAGGTCCGCTTTCGCCGGGGCGGGCGCGGCCACCACCCGGGCGACGGCCTCCACCTGCCGGGCGACGTGCACGACCAGCGCGCGCACGTCCCACCCCGGCAGCCCGGAGGGCGCGGTCAGCCGATCCTCCGTCAGTCCGCGGGCCGCGCCCACGACGTGGCCGACCTGCGCGGTGAGCGCGGCACGGGTCCTGGCGGGGTCGTAGGTGCGGGCCTTGCGGGCGGCGGGCGGCATGCCCGCAGCCTACGCGCCGGCCCGGCCCGCACCCCGACCCGGCGATCAGGCCTGGCGCGGGCGCTCGAAGGTGAGCAGCAGCCCCTGCACGGCGCCCGGGCCGATGCGGCCCTTGACGTCGGCCGAGGTGATCGCCTTCAGCTGCCAGCCGTCCTCGGCGTGCTTGTTGAGCGTCTTCTCCAGCTTGTCGTCGTCGATGGCGTCGCCTACCAGCGACTCGCGGAAGCTGACGACCTTGTACTCGTGCATCGTTGACACCCTTTGTCGTACCGGTGGTTGCGGAACGCACAGTAGTACCGCCGGGTTACGCGGGCCGGACCGGTCCCGCCGCCCGGTCGACGAGGGTGCCGTCCTCGGAGTCGGCGGAGAGCAGCACCAGTTCGGCGCCCTCGTACGGTGTCCCGAACAGCAGGGAGGTCCGCAGCGCGTCGCCGCGGAACCCGGACGGCGGCTCGGGTTCGGGGTCCACCGGGCAGGAGAACAGCGCCCTGCGGCCCGCGTGGTCGTCGGCCGCGAACACCCACGTACGGCCGTCCTCGTCCTCCCGGGTGAGCACGCGCAGCACCGGATGGGCGCCGCGCCGCAGGGCGCCCGCCCGCACCCGGGCCACGACGCCCACCGCGAGCAGGGCACCGCCCGCCGGCGCCGCCAGGCGGGTCGGCGTCGGAACGGCGGCCGCGCACAGCAGCGAGCCGAGGGCGATGGTGGCAAGACCGCGGCGCAGCGCCGGGAGGGGCTCGGGGAGCGGAAGCCGTACGCCCCGGGCGGCGTTGGCGGCGAGCAGCCGCTGCCGGCGGTGGACCGCCGTACGGTGCCGGGCCCCGCACCAGCACAGCAGCAGCGCGGCGACGGCGGGGACCGCGGCCTGCGGTTCGACCCGCCAGACCAGGAGTGCGGCGAGCACCGGGGCCGTCACGAGGGTGAGTCCCGGCAGTCTGCGGAGCCAGTACAACTGGACGGCCGCCAGCCCGTAGTGCGCCGCCCCGAAGGTCTCCGGGGCCGCCACGGCGGCGGCTGCGGCGGCCGCCACGAGCGCCAGGGCACCCCAGCGCGGGCGGGCCCACGCGGCGGGGCGGCACGCCGTCCAGCGCATGGCGTCACGGCTGCGCCACCGGGGCAGTTCGCCGGGGGTATCGCGCTCGCTCACGCCTGGAGTATGAGGCCAAGCACCGCCGCGCGGTCAGGGCCCCGGCAACGCGCCCCCGCGCCGGGCGGCACGGGGGCGCGTGCGGAGGGCGGACGGATCAGGCCAGGAGGGCCGGGATCGTGTCCTCGTGAGCCGTGCGGAGCTCGTCCAGGCCGATGCTGAACTCGCCCTGCAGCTCGACCGCGTCACCGTCGACGACACCGATCCGCGTCGCGGGCAGACCGCGCGCACCGCACATGTCGGTGAAGCGGAGCTCCTCGCTGCGCGGCACCGAGACGACCGCCCGGCCCGCCGACTCCGAGAAGAGGAACACGAACGGGTCGAGGCCGTCCGGCACGACCAGCCGCGCGCCGTTGCCGCCGCGCAGGCAGGACTCGACGACGGCCTGGACGAGCCCGCCGTCCGACAGGTCGTGCGCCGCGTCGACCATGCCGTCGCGGGAGGCCGAGATGAGGATCTCGCCGAGCAGCTTCTCGCGCTCCAGGTCCACCGCCGGCGGCAGTCCGCCGAGGTGGTCGTGGACCGCCTGGGACCAGGCGGAGCCGCCCAGCTCCTCCTTGGTGTCGCCCAGCAGGTAGAGCAGCTGGCCCTGGTCCTTGAAGGCGACCGGGGTGCGGCGCGTGACGTCGTCGATCACGCCGAGCACCGCCACGACGGGCGTCGGGTGGATGGCGACGTCACCGGTCTGGTTGTAGAGCGAGACGTTGCCGCCGGTGACCGGCGTGCCCAGCTCCAGGCAGCCGTCGGCGAGGCCGCGGCAGGCCTCGGCGAACTGCCACATCGCGGCCGGGTCCTCGGGCGAGCCGAAGTTGAGGCAGTCCGAGACCGCCAGCGGCTTGGCGCCGGAGGTGGCGACGTTGCGGTACGCCTCCGCCAGCGCCAGCTGCGCCCCGGTGTACGGGTCGAGCTTGGCGTAGCGGCCATTGCCGTCGGTGGCGACCGCGACGCCGAGGTTGGTGTCCTCGTCGATGCGGATCATGCCGGAGTCCTCCGGCTGGGCCAGCACGGTGTTGCCCTGTACGAAGCGGTCGTACTGGTCGGTGATCCACGACTTCGACGCCTGGTTGGGGTGGGCGACCATGGTCAGGACCTGGGCCCGCAGCTCCTCGGCGGATGCCGGGCGCGGCAGCTTGTTGGCGTCGTCGGCCTGGAGCGCGTCCTGCCACGCGGGGCGGGCGTAGGGGCGCTCGTACACCGGGCCCTCGTGGGCGACGGTGCGCGGCGGGACGTCGACGATCTGCTCGCCGTGCCAGAAGATCTCCAGCCGGTCGCCGTCGGTGACCTCACCGATGACGGTGGCGATCACGTCCCACTTCTCGCAGATCTCCAGGAAGCGGTCGACGTACCGCGGCTCGACGATGGCGCACATGCGCTCCTGCGACTCGCTCATGAGGATCTCCTCCGGCGAGAGCGTCGCGTCGCGCAGCGGCACGGTGTCCAGCTCGACCCGCATGCCGCCGGAGCCGGCCGAGGCCAGCTCGGAGGTGGCGCAGGACAGGCCGGCGCCGCCGAGGTCCTGGATGCCGGCGACCAGCTTCTCCTTGAAGATCTCCAGGGTGCACTCGATGAGCAGCTTCTCCTGGAAGGGGTCGCCGACCTGGACGGCGGGGCGCTTGGTCGGGCCGGTGTCGGAGAAGGTCTCGGACGCGAGCACGGAGACGCCGCCGATGCCGTCGCCGCCGGTGCGGGCGCCGTAGAGGATGACCTTGTTGCCGGCCCCGGAGGCCTTGGCCAAGTGGATGTCCTCGTGCTTCATCACACCGACGCACAGGGCGTTGACCAGCGGGTTGCCCTGGTAGCAGGCGTCGAAGACGACCTCGCCGCCGATGTTGGGCAGGCCCAGGCAGTTGCCGTAGCCGCCGACGCCCGCGACGACGCCCGGCAGGACGCGCTTGGTGTCGGGGTGGTCCGGCGCGCCGAAGCGCAGCGGGTCCATGACGGCGACCGGGCGGGCGCCCATGGCGAGGATGTCGCGGACGATGCCGCCGACGCCGGTGGCCGCGCCCTGGTAGGGCTCGATGTACGAGGGGTGGTTGTGCGACTCGACCTTGAAGGTGACCGCGTAGCCCTGGCCGACGTCCACGACACCGGCGTTCTCACCGATACCGACCAGCAGGGCGTCGTTGGCGGGGGCCTTCTCGCCGAACTGGCGCAGGTGGATCTTGCTGCTCTTGTACGAGCAGTGCTCGGACCACATGACGGAGTACATGGCGAGCTCGGCACCGGTGGGGCGGCGGCCGAGGATCTCCCGGATGCGGTCGTACTCGTCCTGCTTCAGACCGAGCTCGGACCACGGCTGCTCGGTGTCCGGAGTCTCGGTGGCGTGCTTCACGGAATCGAGTGTCATGACGCGTGAACCAGCTTCTTGAGGATCGAGGTGAAGAATCCGAGGCCGTCGGTGCGGCCGGTCCCGATCAGCGACTCGACGGCGTGCTCGGGATGCGGCATGAGGCCCACGACATTGCCCGCGGCGTTGGTGATGCCGGCGATGTCCCGGAGCGAGCCATTGGGGTTCCAGTCCGCGTAGCGGAACACCACACGGCCCTCCGCCTCCAGCTCGTCGAGGACGCGCTCGTCGGCGACGTAGCGGCCGTCGATGTTCTTCAGCGGGATGCTGATCTCCTGGCCCTGCTCGTAATCGGCGGTCCAGGAGGTCGAGTTGTTCTCGACGCGCAGCTTCTGGTCCCTGCAGATGAAGTGCAGGTGATTGTTGCGCAGCATCGCGCCCGGCAGCAGATGCGTCTCGGTGAGCACCTGGAAGCCGTTGCAGATACCGAGGACGGGAAGGCCGTCCTTGGCACCGGCGATGATCGACTCCATCACGGGCGAGAAGCGGGAAATCGCCCCGGCCCGGAGATAGTCGCCGTAACTGAATCCACCGGGCAGGACGACGGCGTCCACCTGGTGGAGATCCT
Organism: Streptomyces sp. PA03-3a; assembly: GCF_033792735.1. Classification (NCBI taxonomy): domain Bacteria; kingdom Bacillati; phylum Actinomycetota; class Actinomycetes; order Kitasatosporales; family Streptomycetaceae; genus Streptomyces; species Streptomyces sp. PA03-3a. Next base: position 64,415 of record NZ_JARAVM010000012.1, on the reverse strand, counting down.
TGTCACGGTGCCACAGCGGCACCGGTTCGGCGCCGGCGACGCGGACCGCGCGCTGGGTGTCCCGGTCGTCGAGCGTCCCGGGGAAGGTGACGACACCGATACGTGCGGTCACGACTCCACCTTCACGGTGAAGTCCTCGATCACGGTGTTGGCGAGGAAGGTCTCGGCCATCTTGCGGATACGGGCGAGGGCGGCGTCGTCGACCGGCCCCTCCAGTTCGAGCTCAAAACGCTTGCCCTGGCGGACGTCGGCGATTCCCTCGAACCCAAGACGCGGCAGCGCGCGCTGCACCGCCTGGCCCTGGGGGTCGAGGATCTCCGGCTTGAGCATGACGTCGACTACGACGCGTGCCACGGTCACTCCCGGTGGTGTGCTGCGGTGAGATGTCCCCACCGTACCCCGCCGAAAAATCTACGCGGGTAGATATTCCAGGATGGTCACGGTATATCCGTCGGCCGGATTGCCTCCGGGACGCCCGGAGGAATTGGCCGAGCGGTTGCGGCGAAAAAGAGCGGACCGGTAAATGGAAAAGCATTGACCCCGGCCCTGAGGCTTCGATACAACAACGGGGCAAACGCAGGCCCCAGGCCTTCTCCATTGAAAGGACCGGCATCCATGGCGCAGCGCGTAGTGGTCACGCTCTCCGACGACCTCGACGGCGGTGAAGCGGCGGAAACGGTCTCTTTCGGCCTCGACGGCAAGTCGTACGAGATCGACCTGTCCGCCGGCAACGCCGACAAGCTCCGCGAGGCCCTCGCGCCCTACGTCGAGGCGGGACGCCGCCGCAGCCGGCTCGGCAAGGCCTTCAAGCACACCTCGCTCGCCCCCGACCCGGCCGCCGTACGCGCCTGGGCGCTCTCCCGGGGCTTCGACGTGCCGCCGCGCGGCCGCATCCCCAAGAAGCTCTACGAGGCGTACGCCGAGGCCGGATGACCCTCCGGGCGGCGCCCCGGACCGCAAGGCGGAGGCGCCGCGGGAATCACCCGGAAGAAGCGATTGGACAGCGACCCCTGTTGATCCGCTAGAGTCTGGAGCACGCCGAGGGCGGGCCGAAAGGCCAGGCTCCCGGGCCACGCGGGTGTAGTTCAGTAGTAGAACATCCCCCTTCCAGGGGGAAGGCGCAGTGTGCGATCCCTGTCACCCGCTCTGATTGCTCGACCGATCCTGAGGATCGGGTACAGTAGTCGCCGTGCGGACGTGGCTCAGTTGGTAGAGCATCACCTTGCCAAGGTGAGGGTCGCGAGTTCGAATCTCGTCGTCCGCTCTTGAAAGAGGACCCCGGTCGAATCATCGACCGGGGTCCTCTTCGTTTTCCCGGCCGTGGCGGCGGTGTGACGGTTCCCACAGCGCGGACACCCGAACTCCCCTCCGGCGGGCGGTTATCGCCGCGACGCGGCGTCCCTGCCCGCTCCGGGGCCGGCCGCGCACCGGGCTCCCGAGCGTGCCGTGGGCCGCCCTGCGGCCCGTCGTGGGACCGGAGTTGGCGTCCGCCGGCGAACACGGCCGCGGGCGCCCGCAGGCCCTCGAAGGGGCCCTCGCCCGCGCGGTGCGCCCGTCGCGGCACTGCGGGACACGACGCGGGCAACCCGCCGTGCCGGGGTGTGTGCCCAAGGCCCCGCGCGTTGGCTATAGTGGATGACGCACCGCACGGGAACGCGCGGAGCAGGCGGACGTAGCTCAGTTGGTAGAGCGCAACCTTGCCAAGGTTGAGGTCGCGAGTTCGAGCCTCGTCGTCCGCTCAGCAGGAAGGCCCCGGTCGTGACGACCGGGGCCTTCGGTGTTCCTGGGACGGCTGGGCCGTTCGGCGTCCGGCGCGGACACCGCACGCGGACCGCGTGCCCGTGGCGTCCCGGCCACACCCGCCGCACGCCGGCACACACCCGCCGCCCGCCCGCCCGCCGCCCGGAGAGAAGCGGCGGGCACGCGGGCCGCGGACGGGCTACCAGCTGAGGCCGGTGAGCCGCTCGTACGCCTCGATGTACTTGGCGCGGGTCTGCTCCACCACCCGCTCCGGCAGGGCCGGCGGGGGCTGCTCGCCGCGGCGGTCCCAGCCGGACTCCGCGGAGGTCAGCCAGTCGCGAACGAACTGCTTGTCGAAGGAGGGCTGGGCGTGGCCCGGCTGCCACAGGTCCGAGGGCCAGAAGCGCGACGAGTCCGGGGTCAGCACCTCGTCGGCGATGGTCAGCACCTCACCGTCGAAGCCGAACTCGAACTTGGTGTCGGCCAGGAGGATGCCGCGCTCGCGGGCGATGTCCCGGGCCCGGCCGTAGACCGCGAGGGTGCTCTGGCGCAGCTGCGCCGCGGTGTCGGCGCCGACCTGGCGGGCGACCTCCTCGTAGCTGACGTTCTCGTCGTGCTCGCCCACCTCGGCCTTGGTGGCCGGGGTGAAGATCGGCGCGGGCAGCTCCGAGCCGTTCACCAGGCCCTCGGGGAGGGTCACCCCGCACACCGTGCGGTCGGTGTCGTACTCGAGCAGGCCGGAGCCGGCCAGGTAGCCGCGCGCGACGCACTCGACGGGGATCATGTCCAGTCGCTTGCAGATCGTCGTCCGCCCCTCCCAGTCGGCGGGGGCGCCCTCGGGGACCTCGGTGGACAGCACATGGTGCGGCACCAGGTCGGCGATCTGGTCGAACCACCACAGCGACAGCCGGGTCAGGACGCGCCCCTTGTCCGGGATCTCGGTGGGCAGCACCCAGTCGTACGCGGAGATCCGGTCGCTGGCGACCATCACCAGCTCCCCCGCCTCGTTCTGGTACAGCTCGCGCACCTTGCCGGTGTGCAGGTGCACCAGGCCCGGCACCTGCGCGGGCTCGGGCTTGTGGACGAATACGGACATGGGTCCTCCCCGATCGGCGGTTCGGTTCCCGATTCTCCCGTATCGGTGCCAGGCGGGCGCGACGCGGGGTCAGCCGTGCTTGCAGATGTGGTCCAGGAGGTTGGCGGTGGCGCGCTGGATACGGGGGTCGACGTGGCCCGGGCGGTCCAGCGCCGGGGACCAGGCGAAGGTGCCGGAGGCGAAGACCAGCGCCCCGCCGGGCGCCCGGTACAGGGAGGTCTCCTGGTGCGCCCGGCGGCCCGCCGAGTCCTCGTACGGGGAGTGCGCGAGCAGGATCCGCTCCATGTAGTCGGGCAGCGGTGTACGCGGGAAGTAACGGTCCGCCTCGCCCGCGACCAGGCCCGGGATCTCCTCGCCCTCCTCGGCGCCGGTGGCCTCCCACAGCCAGTGGCCGGCGTTCCGCACCACCAGCGGGGACGGTTCGGGCACCCGGCCCGCGTACTGCACGCCGATCAGCAGCTGTTCGGGCTCGCCCATGTCGCGCCACAGGGCGCTGCGGCCCGGCGGGTGGCCGCGGCGCTTGCGGCAGCTGAGCAACCGGTCGGGGTCGCCGGACGGGGAGGGGCCCAGCTCGGTCTGCCAGTACATGGTGTTGGCGGACAGGAAAACCAGTGAGGTGCCGCCGTCCCTGGCCGCCTCGACGGCGCGCCGCATGGGGACCGTCCAGTACTCGTCGTGACCGGGGAAGACCATGCCCCGGTAGCGCGAAGGATCGATCCGCCCCGCGTGCAGGTCGCGGGCGTCGGCGTAGGCCAGGTCGTAGCCGTAGCGCTCGGCCCAGCGGATGAAGTCGTAGGCGTGGCCGACGTGCAGCGGGAGCCCCGCGCCCGCGTACGGGCGGTCGAAGGAGACGGTGACCGCGGCCTCCTCCTCGCCCAGCAGGCGGCCCTTCTCGTCCCACGCGTGGTACAGGCTGGCGCCCGTGCGGCCGTCCTCGGGGTAGAGGTTGTACGCCTGCCAGGTGACGTCGGGCAGCAGCAGGAGCAGATCGGCCGGCCGGTCGTCGCGCACGGTGAACGGGATGTGGCTGCGGTAGCCGTCCTGGGTGGTGAGGACGGCGACATAGGCGCCGGGCTTCCAGTACGAGGGCACCTGCAGCCGCCAGGACTGCCACCAGTGGTGGCAGGAGACCGTGCGCCCGGCCGCCAGCGGTGTGGGCTGGACGATGCCGGACAGCCGGGGGCTGGACGTGAACTGGGCGGCGCCGTCCCCGCTGTAGTGGCCGATCCGGTAGACGTCGATGCCGAAGCTCTGCGGCGGGTCGACGGTGATCCGGAAGTCGATGGCGTCGCCGGGGGCCACGGAGGCGCCCGGCGCGAAGCCCTTGACCTGGCACCGCACGTCGTCCGCGGCGCGCGGACCGGGTACGCGGGGCGTACGCCCCACGGTGTCGCCCGGGGAGCCCCCGGGTTCCCCGCGGCTCGCCGCCAGGTCGACGTACCAGGGCACAACCTGGCCGGTGTCGTCCAGATACTGCACCGCACCACGCAGCCACGGCACCGGGCCCTGCCCGAAGGGGTCGGTGACCCCGTGCGCCAGTGCCCCGGACTGCCAGCGGCGGACCTGCTCCTTCACCACGATGGTCCCCTCCTCGTCGTCCCCCGAGGTGGTGTGCATGTGCGCACATCCAGCACATCACACGATGCGCTGACTTGGTTACTGTTCGTGGTGCATTATCGCCAGGATTTCACGCCGGGGCGGACAAACCCCGCCATTTTTCCGTCAGATGAGCCGTATCGGCTTCTCGGGGCGTACGCCCACGGCACTGAGCCAGGAACGCAGGGGGGCGGCGTCGCCGTTCTCCACGAGCCGGAGCACGGGCCAGGCCAGATCTCCCTTGCGTACCCCGCCGACCAGCAGCGCCGGTCCGTCCAGCCAGTCCAGGCCCGGGGCGGCGCCGGCGGTGTCCACCGCGGCGCAGCAGACCATCGCGGTCACGTGGTCGGTGAGCAGCTCGCGGCCGGTCCGCGGCGGGAGCAGGTGGTAGACGGGCGTGAAAGCGCCCTCGGGCGGGACCTGGCCGGCGGACTCCTCCCGCACGGCCGCATCGCGCACGGCCTCCTCACGGGCCACGTGCCGGGTGATGCGGGCCGCCAGCTCCTCGCCGCCGCCCGCGGAGAGCCGCTCCAGCACCCGGGCCAGGGTCGCACGCCCCGGTGCGTCGCAGTCGTCCACCGCGCTCCTGGACGCGCCGGAGGCCACGGATATGCGCCGGCTCCCGGGGACCCCCGCGGGCTCGTGCACCTCGTCCAGGACGCTGACCAGGCGGGAGGCGTCGCTGCGCCAGATGCGGTCCACGACCTCCTGCGGATAGGTGTCCCAGCCGACGGGCGCCCACTCCGGGCCGGACCGCCGCGGGCCGCCGTGGAACAGCCGGGCGGCGAGCAGCGAGGCCGCCTCGTCCACCGTGCCGGGCTCCTCCAGCAGGTCGCACGCCGGGCGCTCGCCGAGGCGGGTCTCGAAGCCCTCGGCGAGCCGGTCCCGCCGGGACAGTTCGGTCAGGGCCGCGACCACGCCCGCGTCGAGGCGGGACGGCCAGCGCCCCATGCGCCAGGCGGGCAGCGCGACCCGGGTCAGCAGCCGGTCCCACCCCGCGTAGGCCAGCCCCACCTGCTCCTGGGCGACGATGCGGAGCCCGTAGTCGACGGCCTGGGCCCGCTCGGAGGCGGAGGCGGCCACCGCGCGCTCCATCTCCGCCGCGTGCGCCCGGCAGCCGCGCAGCAGCAGCTTGGCGACCCAGCCCAGGAACCCGTACGCGGGGCGGCGCACCAGGCCGACCGCCGAGGACTCCCGAGGGGCGGTGGCCACGCCGACGGCGGCGTCCAGGCCGCGCACGAAGCGGCGGGCGGCCGCGATGTCGGGATCGGCGGCCGGGCCCGTACCCGCCACGACGGGGGCGAGCAGGGCGCGCAGCTCGGCGACCCGCATCCACCACATGAACGGCGAGCCGATCACCAGCGCGGGCGCCTCGGACGGCGCGCTGCGCCGCCGCCGGTGGGTGCGGTCCTCCAGCCAGCTGTCGCAGTCCGGGGTCAGCTCTATCGCCGAGGGGGCCGGCACCTGCAGGCGGACGGCCAGGTCCCGCACCATGCGGTACAGGTCGGGGGCGGATGCCTCGGAGACGGCCACGGTCGGGCTCACGGCCGGCCTGGCCCGTACGATCACCGCCGCGACACCGGCCGCGAGCAGCAGCACGAGCAGCGCGCCCGCGACGACCGCCCAGCGCAGCACCTCGGAGGCGTCGCCGACGATGCGGCCCGTCGCGCCGCCGACCAGCAGTACGACAGCCACCGCCGCGGGCAGCAGCGCGACCGCCAGCGCGGCGCTGCGGATGCGCAGGACGGCGAGGGCGCGTGATCGCGCGTGACCCTCACCTGCTTCCCCGGCCAACGGTGTGCTCACCCCCAAGCTGCTGACGCGACTGCATGCCCCCACTGTCGCACCGCCCACCGACACCGCAATGCCGGTAGGGCCGATAGTGCGGTGACGACGGGGTGCCACAGTGCGCTTGCCGGGCACAGTAGTTGGGCTCGGGGCTCACGTCAGCAGGATGGCGAAGGCATCACCCCTTGGAGTGGCCTTGCCCGCTGATTCAGGCCTGGGCGGCCTTCTCTGCGATATCCGAACGGTGGTGCGAGCCCTTCAGCCCGATACGTCCCACCGCCCGGTAGGCACGCTTCCTGGCCTCGGCCAGATCGGCACCGGTGGCCGTGACGGACAGTACGCGGCCGCCGGCGCTCACCACGCGGCCCTCCGCGTCCGCCGCGGTGCCCGCGTGCAGCACGTAGGCGTGCTCGTCCCGCTCCGCGACCTCGTCCAGGCCCGTGATCGGGTCGCCGGTGCGCGGGGTGCCGGGGTAGTTCTCCGAGGCGACGACCACCGTCACGGCGGCGCCGTCGCTCCAGCGCAGCGGCGGGAAGTCGGCCAGCCGGCCGGTCGCCGCGGCGCGCAGCAGGCCCGCCAGCGGGGTCCTGAGCCGGGCCAGCACGACCTGCGTCTCCGGGTCGCCGAAGCGCGCGTTGAACTCGATCACCCGCACACCGCGCGAGGTGATCGCCAGCCCCGCGTACAGCAGTCCGGCGAAGGGGGTGCCGCGGCGGCGCAGCTCGTCGACGGTGGGCTGGAGCACCGTGCGCTCCACCTCCTCGACCAGCCGCGGATCGGCCCACGGCAGCGGGCTGTACGCGCCCATGCCACCGGTGTTGGGACCCTCGTCGGCGTCGTGGGCGCGCTTGAAGTCCTGCGCGGGCTGCAGCGGGACCACCGTCTCGCCGTCGGTGACGGCGAACAGGGAGACCTCGGGGCCGTCCAGGTACTCCTCGATGACGACGCGCTCGCAGGAGTTGGCGTGCGCCCGCGCGGCCTCCAGGTCGTCGGTCACCACGACGCCCTTGCCCGCGGCGAGACCGTCGTCCTTCACGACGTACGGGGCGCCGAAGGCGTCCAGCGCGTCGTCCACCTCGGCGGGGGTGGTGCACACATAGGAACGGGCGGTCGGCACGCCGGCCGCGGCCATCACGTCCTTGGCGAACGCCTTCGAGCCCTCCAGGGCCGCCGCCTGCCCGGAAGGACCGAAGCAGTCGATGCCGCGGGCGCGCACGGCGTCGGCCACACCCGCCACAAGGGGGGCCTCCGGGCCCACCACGACGAAGTCGGCGCCGAGCCGCTCGGCGAGATCCGCCACGGCCGCGCCGTCCAGGGCGTCGACCGCGTGCAGCTCCGCCACCTCGGCGATGCCGGCGTTCCCGGGCGCGCAGTGCAGCGACTCCACGTCGGGGTCGAGGGAAAGGGCACGGCACAGGGCGTGTTCGCGGGCTCCGCCGCCGATCACAAGCACGTTCACGGTGCCCAGGGTATCGGCTGCCGCCCTCCGCCCCGCGGGCCGGTCGCCACGGCTGCCGGCTCACTCTTTCGGGTGCCCGCGGCGCGGACCCATACCTGATCAAGCAACTCGTAAGGGCGGAAACTGCCGGATGACGCTCGCGGGGTCAGCCGTTCGGCGGTAAGAAGGTGCCTCGTCATCGGAAGTCGCGAGGGAGCGTGCAGGTGAGCCAGCCGGACATGTATCCCGAGGAGGTCCCCCGGGAGAAGCCGAAGCGGCGCGCGCTGCACAGGCAGGAGGACCTGCGGGCGCTGCCCTTCCCGCTCGGCGACTGGGGGGAGCCGGCCGAGCGGCTGGAGGAGCTCTACCGCTGGGTGGAGGCGGACGCCCTGCGCACCGTCGAGTGGTACCTCGCCGACCGCCTGCGAAAGCGCCGCTGGGCCCGGTCGCTCCGGGTCGGCGCCGCCCTCTTCGCCACGTCCGGCGCCGTGCTCGCCGTCATGGGCGCGGGCGGCCGCATCCGCTGGGCGTACGCCGCGCTGGTGCTGGCCGTCGTGTGCGTGGGCCTGGACCGCTACCTCGGGCTGACGGCGGGCTGGATGCGGGACATGGCGACCGCCCAGGCCGTGCAGCGCCGGATGGAGGCGCTGCGCTTCGACTGGGCGTCCGAGTCGGTCCGCGAGGTCCTGGGCCCGACGGAGGGCACGGCGGCCGAGGCCGCCGAGCGCTGCCTTTCGGTGCTGCGCCGCTTCAGTGAGGACGTCTCGGAGCTGGTGCGCTGCGAGACCGCCGACTGGATGGTGGACTTCCGGGCCGGTGCCGCCCCGCTGCGGACCCAGTCCCTCACCTGGGCGGGGAGCACCCGGGGCGCTGAGGGCGCCGCGTCCGGCAGCGGCGGCCGGTTCCCGCTGCTGCCCGGCGGTCGGCCGAGCATGCCGCGCCAGCGCCCTCCGGAGGGCCCCCGCGCGAGCTGACCACCGCCGGGAGCGCCCCCGGACCCGGGCCTAACTGAAGACGATCATCGAACCCTGACCCAGCGCACGCGTCGCCGCCGCGTGCAGCCCGAGCCACACGTGGCGCTCCCGCGCGAAGGGGCTGCCGTCGTGGTACGCCGGCGGGGCCGCCGGCTCCTCCAGCTCGGTGGGTCCGGCGGGCGGCGCCGGGGCGGGCGGAGGGTTGCGCGGGTCGATGCCGATCACCGCGGCGACGAACTCGAGCTCGCGCAGCAGTCCGTGGGCGGAGCCCAGTGGTCCGCCGGCGTCGAGGAGTTCGTCGTTGACCAGCGGGTGGGCGAAGTCGACGGGGACGTACGCGCCCGCGTGGTCGTAGTGCCAGACGAGATGCGACTGCTGGGCGGTGGTCTCGAACATCTCCAGCAACTGCTCGTAGTCACCGCCGAGTTCGTCGACCGGGGCGACCGCGAGGCCCTGGATGTGCAGCAGGTACGCGCGGCGCAGGAAGTGCAGCGCGTCGTAGTCGAAGCCCGCGACCGGGGCCACGTCGCCGGACAGGCCCGGCATGTAGCTGTAGACGGGCACCGGGGGGAGCCCGGCGTCGTTCAACGCCTTGTCATAGCGGGCGATCTCCTCGGCGAACGGGTTGTCGGGGCTGTGGCAGAGCACGTCCACCAGGGGAACCAGCCACAAGTCGCAGGCCACAGGCGCTCAAAGTCCTTCCGTGCGTGGTCGGACCAGCGTAGTGGGCGGCGGCCGTTCCTACCGGCCCGCGGCCAGTCGCCGCATGAGCGCGAGGGAGTGGTCGTTGAACTCCTCGACGACGCGCTGGGCCGCCTCCGTGTCCCGCTTCTCGATCGCGGCGACCAGGGCCACGTGGTCCGACCAGCACAGACCCGCCACGTCCGGCCGGCCGCGCAGATAGGGCACGGCGTACACCCAGGTCTGGGTGCGGATCCGGTCGAGGAAATCGCCGACGTGGGCGTTCCCGGCCAGCGCGGTCAACTCGCGCCAGAAGCGGATGTCGTAGCCGATGAGGACGTCCAGCTCGCCGGCCCGGGAGGCGCGCGAGGCCGCCTCGGCCCGGCGCCGTACGGAGGCCAGCTCCTTGGGGTCCACCTCGCGCATGCCGCGCGCGGCGATGCGGCGGAAGATCCCCTCGACGACGAGGGTGCGCGCCTCCACCATGGAGCGGAACTCGGCGTCGGTGAAACGCCGTACCTGGAAGCCGCGGTGGTGCTCGACGTCGAGCAGCCCCTGCGCCGCCAGGTCGACCAGGGCCTCGCGGACCGGGGTCGCGGACACGCCGTACAGCTCCGCGATCTCCTTGACCGTGAAGTGCCGCCCGGCCGTCATGCGCCCGGTGAGCACCTCGTCGCGGAGCGCGTCGGCTATCTGCTGCCGCAGACTGCTCCGACGGACGGTTCCGCCCGCTGGGCCTTCCGGCATGCCGGTGCCTCCCTACAAGATGTGGCGGTGCGCTTACGGCTCCGCCACACCTTATGCGAGGCCGGGCCGCGAGTGGTCCACACCTGTGGTGCGGCTCACCGACGGCCCCGGCACCCGCGGGGCGCGCTCAGCGCGTGTGCTCGTCGGCGACGGCCAGCGCCGCGTCGAGGAGCGCCAGGCCCTCCTTGGCCTCGGCCTCGGTGATGTTGCAGGCGGGCACCACATGGGTGCGGTTCATGTTGACGAACGGCCACAGTCCGCTCTTCCTGCAGGCCGCCGCGAAGGCCGCCATGGGGGCGTTCGCCTCGCCCGCCGCGTTGTAGGGGACCAGCGGCTCGCGGGTCTCGCGGTCGCGCACCAGCTCCACCGCCCAGAAGGCGCCCAGGCCGCGCACCTCGCCGACCGAGGGGTGGCGTTCGGCGAGTTCCCGCAGGCCGGGGCCGATCACCTTCTCACCGAGCGCGGCGGCGTGCTCGACGACGCCCTCGTCCTCCATCACCCGGATCGTGGCGACGGCCGCGGCGCAGGCCAGCGGGTGGCCGGAGTAGGTGAGTCCGCCCGGGTAGGGGCGGGTGGCGAAGGTCGCGGCGATCTCCTCACTGATCGCGACACCGCCGAGCGGCACATAGCCGGAGTTGACGCCCTTGGCGAAGGTGAGCAGGTCGGGGATGACGTCGAACCGCTCGGCGGCGAACCAGCTGCCGGTGCGGCCGAACCCGGCCATGACCTCGTCGAGGACGAAGACGATCCCGTACCGGTCGCAGATCTCGCGCACGCCGGCCAGGTAGCCCGGCGGCGGCACCATGATGCCCGCGGTGCCGGGCACCGTCTCCAGGACGATCGCGGCGACGGTCTGCGGGCCCTCGAACACGATGGTGTCCTCGAGGTGCTGCAGCGCGCGGTCGCGCTCCTGCTCCTCGGTCTCCGAGTGGAAGGGCGAACGGTAGAGGAACGGCGCCCAGAAGTGCACGACGCCGGCCGAGCCGCTGTCGGAGGGCCAGCGGCGCGGATCGCCGGTGAGGTTGATCGCGGCCGAGGTGGCACCGTGGTACGAGCGGTACGCGGAGAGCACCTTGGGGCGGCCGGTGTGCAGCCGGGCGAGCCGTACCGCGTTCTCGACGGCCTCGGCGCCGCCGTTGGTGAAGAAGATCTTGTCCAGGTCGCCGGGCGTACGCTCGGCGATCAGCCGGGCGGCCTCGGAGCGCGACTCCAGGGCGAAGGCGGGCGCGAAGGTGACGAGCTTCGCGGCCTGCTCCTGGATGGCGGCGACGACCGCGGGGTGCTGGTAACCGATGTTGGTGAACACCAGGCCGCTGGTGAAGTCCAGGTAGCGGTTGCCGTCGTAGTCCCAGAAGTAGGCGCCCTCGGCCCCCGCGACCGGCAGCGGGTCGATCAGTCCTTGCGCGGACCAGGAGTGGAAGACGTGGGCGCGGTCGGCGGCCTTGACGGCGGCACCGGTCTCGGGGTCGGCGAAAGGAGGGGTCATGCGCCCAGGCTAAGCAACGGCCCGGGCGCACGACATTGGCACCCTGTATGACGGTGGCCACGCGCGCCGACAGGTTGTAGCGCGCGCCGCCGCCGTCCCTCGGAAACGTCGCCCGGAGGCGTCTCTCAGAGGAAGGAGTTGATCTCGATGGTCTCGGTGCGGCCCGGGCCGACGCCGATGGCCGAGATCGGGGCCCCGGACATCTCCTCCAGCGCCTTGACGTACGCCTGGGCGTTCTTCGGCAGGTCGGAGAAGGTCTTCGCCTTGCTGATGTCCTCGCTCCACCCGGGCAGGGTCTCGTAGACCGGCTTGGCGTGGTGGAAGTCCGTCTGGCTGAACGGCAGTTCCTCGACGCGCTTGCCGTCGATCTCGTAGGCGACGCAGACCGGGATCTGCTCCCAGCCGGTGAGCACGTCGAGCTTGGTGAGGAAGAAGTCGGTGAGGCCGTTGACCCGGGTCGCGTAGCGGGCGATCACCGCGTCGAACCAGCCGCAGCGGCGGTCGCGGCCGGTGGTGACCCCGCGCTCGCCGCCGATACGCCGCAGGGCGTCGCCGTCCTCGTCGAACAGCTCGGTCGGGAACGGGCCCGCGCCCACGCGGGTCGTGTACGCCTTCAGGATGCCGATGACCCGGCTGATCTTGGTGGGGCCGATGCCGGAGCCGGTGCAGGCGCCGCCGGCCGTCGGGTTGGACGAGGTCACGAAGGGGTACGTGCCGTGGTCGACGTCCAGCAGGGTGCCCTGGCCGCCTTCGAGGAGGACGACCTTGCCCTCGTCGAGCGCGGTGTTGAGAACCAGCGTCGTGTCGGCGACGTAGTCCTTGATCTGCTCCGCGTAGCCCAGGTACTCCTCGACCACCTGGTCGATGCCGATGGCACGGCGGTTGAAGATCTTGATCAGGACCTGGTTCTTGTCGTGGAGTGCCGCCTCGACCTTCTGACGGAGGATCGACTCGTCGAAGAGGTCCTGGACGCGGATGCCCACGCGGTTGATCTTGTCGGCGTAGGCGGGGCCGATGCCGCGGCCGGTGGTGCCGATCTTGCGCTTGCCGAGGAAGCGTTCCGTCACCTTGTCGAGCGTCTGGTGGTACGGCGTGATCAGGTGCGCGTTACCGCTGATGAGGAGCTTGGACGTGTCGACGCCGCGCTCGTTCAGCCCGCTCAGCTCGGAGAGCAGGACCGCCGGGTCGACAACGACGCCGTTGCCGATGACCGGGGTGCACCCCGGCGACAGGATCCCGGAAGGCAGGAGGTGGAGCGCGTACTTCTGGTCGCCGACGACGACCGTGTGGCCGGCGTTGTTGCCGCCCTGGTAGCGCACCACGTAGTCCACGGAGCCACCGAGCAGGTCGGTGGCCTTTCCCTTGCCCTCATCACCCCACTGAGCACCGAGCAGCACAAGTGCGGGCACAGGCGTACACCCCTTCCGGGCGGGGCATGTCCAACGTGGCTCCCCATGGCGGGGAGAGCCGTCGGACCGGTGCCCCGGAAATAGACGAAGCCCCTGGCGCAAGGCAGCGCAAGGGGCTCTTGCACCGAGATGTTACCTGAGGAAGGACCAAGGTGTCGGCTCAGCGACCGTCCGGGCAGCCTCTGCTCGTGGTCATCGACCCTGCCGCCCGCGTCATGGACGGCGAATCCGTACGCATCGCGAAGGACGTGCTGTGCGGGGGAGCCCCCTCCGTGAAGATCGCTCTTCCGGAGTCCGAGGAGGAGGCCGTCCGGGTGCTGGAGCACCGGGGCCGGCGGCGCCCGGTGGTCGTGGGCGACGACGCGGCGCTGCTGCGCACGGTACGGACGCTGCACTCGGCCCGGGGGCTGGGCGAGGCCGTCGTCGGCCTGGTGCCGGTCGGACGGCGGACCGGCCTGGCGCGGGCGCTGGGCGTGCCGGGCGGAGCGGTGAGCGCGGCCCGGGCGGTGCTGGACGGGGCGGAGCGGGAGCTGGACCTGCTGCTCGACGACAGCGGCGGCATCGTGCTGGGCGCGCTGCGCATCGGCTCGGCGACGCCCGCCTGGTGGACGCCGGTGGAGCGGCGGGCCCGCTCACTGGCCCGCACGCTGAGCCTGAACGGCCACTCCCCGCACCTGGGGCTGGGGATGCGCGGCGGCCACCGGCTGCGGATCGAGGCGGACGGGATGGTGCTGGCCGACCTGGACGACTGCGTCGAAGAGGTGTCGGTCTCCACGGCGGTGCCCGGCGTCGCCGAGGTGCTGGTCCGCAGGGAGGGCGTGGCGCCCGCGGGCCCGGTGCACGCCCGGAGCGTCACCGTCTCCGGACGGGACTTCCGCTACACGGCGGACACCGCGCCGGCCGGCCCCGTCCGGCGCCGGACCTGGACGGTCGTGCCCTCGGCCTGGCGGCTGACCGTCCCGCGGTCGGCCTACTAGGCCGGCCGGAGGGCCGTCACAGGACGCCCTGTTCCCGCAGCTCCGACTTGCGCTCGCGCCAGCGGGCCATCATGTCCACGAGTTCGTCCTGCAGGAAGTCGAAGAAGGCGGCGGTCTCCGCGAGCCGCCGGCCGGCCGCGGTCTCCGGGCCGAGCGTGTCGATGCCCGAGCGCAGGGTGTTCTCCCAGCGGGCGAGGACCTGGTCGCGGCGGGTGAAGGTCTCGTACCACTGGTCGCTGTGCACCCGGTAGCGCTCGCGCCGTGAGCCCGGCTCGCGTTCGCGGGTGAGCATGCCGACCTGCGCCAGGTAGCGGACCGCGCCGGAGACGGCGGCCGGGCTGGCCTGGAGCCGTTCGGACAGCTCGGCGGCGCTCAGCACGCCGGTGTCCGAGGCGAGGAGCGCCGCGAACACGCGCGCCGCCATGCGCTGCATGCCCGCCTCGACCAGCTCCGCCGCGAAGCGCTCGACGAACGTCATCGGCTCCAAGGAATCCTCCGCCACCGTCATCGCCTCCCGTCCCGAAGTTTATACATTTCCTTAGCTTCACAAATTTGTGAAATTACTGTACGTTCGGAATCATGACGAAGGCAATCAGCGTGGCCGGACTGCACAAGTCCTTCGGCCGCACGCACGCGCTGGACGGCCTCGACCTGGCCGTCGAAGAGGGAGAGGTGCACGGCTTCCTGGGGCCCAACGGCGCCGGCAAGTCCACCACCATCCGCATCCTGCTCGGGCTGCTGCGCGCGGACCGGGGGGCGGCCCGGCTGCTCGGCGGCGACCCGTGGCGCGACGCCGTCACGCTGCACCGGCGCCTGGCCTACGTCCCGGGTGACGTCACCCTGTGGCGCAACCTCAGCGGGGGCGAGGCCATCGACCTCCTGGGCCGGCTGCGCGGCGGCCTGGACGAGGCGCGCAGGCGGCGGTTGCTGGAGCGCTTCGAGCTGGACCCGACGAAGAAGGGGCGGGCGTACTCCAAGGGCAACCGTCAGAAGGTGGCGCTCGTGGCGGCGTTCGCCTCCGACGTGGACCTGCTGATACTCGACGAACCCACCTCCGGCCTCGACCCGCTGATGGAGGAGGTCTTCCGCGAGTGCGTCCGCGAGGAACGCGACCGCGGCCGGACGGTGCTGCTGTCCAGTCACATCCTCGGCGAGGTCGAGGCGCTGTGCGACCGGGTCAGCATCGTCCGGGGCGGCCGCACGGTGGAGACGGGGAGCCTCGGCGAGCTGCGGCACCTCACCCGCACCTCGGTCACCGCGGAGCTGGCGGGCCGGGCGGAAGGGCTCGGCGGGCTGCCGGGCGTGCACGACCTCGAGGTGCGCGGCGACCATGTGCGGCTGCAGGTCGACACCGACAAGCTCGACGCCGTGCTGCTGCGGCTGGGCGAGACGGGAGTGCGCAGCCTCACGAGCACTCCGCCGACGCTGGAGGAGTTGTTCCTGCGGCACTACGAGAACGGCCCGGGCGGCTCCGTCGGCTCTGAGGGCCCGGCCGTCTCCACCGGCGCCCTCGCGGCGGACGCGGAGGCCCGGTGATGAACGCCCTCACCGGGACGGGCGCGCTCACCCGGCTTGCGCTGCGCAGGGACCGCGTCATGATCCCCGCCTGGGTCGTGCCGATCGCGCTGCTGGTCGCGTCCACAGCCTCGGCCTTCGGCGGCCTCTACGACACCCCGGCGGAACGGGCCGGGGTCGCGGCGAGCACCGCGGGCAACGGCTCGCTGCGCGCCCTGTACGGGCCGGTGTTCGACACCGGCATCGGAGGCCTGACGGCCTGGCGCATGACGGCCTTCGGCTCGGCGCTGGCGGGCCTGATGGCGATCCTGCTGGTCGTGCGGCACACCCGGGAGGAAGAGGAGGCCGGCCGGCTGGAGCTGGTCGGCGCGGGCGCCGTCGGACGCCGGGCGCCGCTGGCCGCCGCCCTGGTCACCGGCTTCGGCGCCGCGCTGCTCCTGGGGCTGCTGGTCACCCTGGCCCTGCTCGGGCAGGGTGCGCGGGGCGCGGTCGCCTTCGGGATCGCCTTCGCGGGCGCGGGCTGCTCCTTCGCCGCGGTCGCGGCCGTCGCGGCGCAGCTGACGGAGAGCGCCCGTGCGGCGCGGGGCATCTCGGGCGCGGTCCTCGGCCTCGCCTTTCTGGCACGCGCCGTCGGCGACGCCGGGAGCGGCACCCTGACCTGGCTCTCGCCGCTGGGCTGGGCGGAGAACATCCGCCCCTTCGCGGACGAACGCTGGTGGGTGGCCGCCCTGTTCGCGGCCTGGGCCGCCGGTCTCGTCGCCGTCGCGTACGCCCTGGTGGCCCGGCGCGACATCGACGCCTCCCTGCTGCCGTCCCGCCCCGGTCCGGCCACCGCCGGTCGCCGTCTGCGCTCCGCCCAGGGGCTGGCCTGGCGGCTGCAGCGGGGCTCGCTGTGGGGATGGACGGCGGGCTTCGCCGCGGGCGGCGCCGCGCTGGGCGGCCTCGCGGACGGAGCCGCCGACCTCGTCCGGGACAACGAGCGGCTCGCCGATGTCATGCGCGACATGGGCGGCGCCTCCGGGCTGGTCGACTCCTACCTCGCCTCGATGACCGGGGTGATGGGGATGATCGCCGCTATCTACGCCGTCCAGGCCGTACTCCGGCTCCAGGCCGAGGAGAACACCGGCCGCGCCGAGCCCGTACTCGCCACCGGGGTGGGCCGGGTGCGCTGGGCCGCGGGCCATGCGCTGCTCGCCTTCGCCGGTTCCGTCCTCCTGATGGCCGTCTCCGGCTTCACCATGGGGCTCGGCTACGGCGTGACGACCGGCGACGCCGGTGGTCAGACAGCTCGGCTGACGATGGCGGGCCTGGTGCAACTGCCCGCGGTCTGGTTCGTGGCCGCGGTGGCACTGCTGCTCTACGGCGCGGCGCCGAGGGCCGCGCGGGCGAGCTGGGGGGTGGCGTCACTGACGCTCGCCATCGGGCTCTACGGGCCCGCGCTCAGGCTCTCGCCCTGGGTGATGGACCTGTCCGTCTTCACACACCTGCCGAAGGTGCCCTCGGCGGACGTCACCGTGGCCCCGCTGGCGGTGCTCACCGTACTGGCCCTCGCGCTCGCCGCCCTGGGCCTCGCGGCGCTGCGCCGCCGCGACATCACGACGTGAGCCGCGGGACCCGCCCACCGGGCCCGGTCCCGCGGTCGTACGGGGCCGGGGCCCCGGCGACCGTGTCGTCCTACCTAGGCCGGGCCTAGCAGGTGACGCGCAGTTCGCGCAGACCCCGGATGACGTAGCCCTCGTTCCAGGCGGGCTCCGCCGCGAGCTCCAGTCGCGGGGCGCGGCGCAGCAGCTCGGTGAAGGAGGCGGCGAGCTCGATACGGGCCAGCGGCGCGCCGAGGCAGTAGTGGATACCGGCGCCGAAGGTGATGTGCGGGTTGTCGGCGCGGGAGAGGTCCAGCCGGTCGGGGTCGGCGAAGCGCTCCGGGTCGCGGTTGGCGGAGCCGAAGAGCAGCGCCACCTCGCTGCCGCGCGGGATCACCGTGCCGCCCACCTCGATGTCGTCCAGCACCCAGCGCTCGAACATCTGCAGCGGGGTGTCGAAGCGCAGCAGCTCCTCGATCGCCGTGGGCAGCAGCTCCTCCGGTGCCGCACGCAGCTCCGCCAGTTGGGCGGGGTGCCGGAAGAGCGTCCACCAGCCGTTGGCGGTGGTGTTGACGGTCGCCTCGTGGCCCGCGTTCAGCAGCAGCACGCAGGTGGAGACCATCTCCTGCTCGCTGAGCCGGTCACCCTCGTCGTGCGCGGCGATCAGCGCGCTGATGAGGTCCTCGCCGGGCGTCTTGCGGCGTTCGGCGATCAGCTCGCGCAGATAGGCGGAGAACTCCTCGCTGGCGCGGACCGCCTTGCGCGCGGCCTCCTCGGAGGGATTGAGCTCGAACATCCCGACGATGTCGGCCGACCAGGGCCGCAGCAGGTGCCGGTCCGCGGCCGGTATTCCCAGCATCTCGGCGATGACGGCCACCGGCAGCGGCTCCGCGACCATGGCGACGAGGTCGCCGCCGCCCTCCGCGACCAGCCGCTCCACCAGTTCCCCGGCGAGCCGCTGCACGGTCGGCGTGAGCCGCTCGACCGTGCGCGGGGTGAACGCCTTGGAGACCAGCCGCCGGATACGGGTGTGGTCGGGGGCCTCGAGGTCGAGCAGGCCGTTGCCGTTGAGTGTGGTGAAGGGCTCGTGCTCAGGCGGCGGCGCGGTCCGGCCGAACTCCTCGTGGGTGAAGCGGTGCAGATACGTCCGCCCGAGCCGCCGGTCCCGCAGCAGCGCGCTGACGTCCGCGAAGTGCGGGATGAGCCACTGCCCGCTCGGCTCGAACCAGTGGGCGCGCCCCTCGGCGCGCAGCCGGGCGTAGGCCGGGTAGGGGTCGGCGACGAACTGCGGCGACCAGGGATCGAAGGCGGTGGCGGTGCTGCTCATGTGCGGAGACTACCCTCCGCCCGCTCAGCCTCCCGGGGTGACCAGCCGCGCCTCGTAGGCGAAGACCGCCGCCTGGGTCCGGTCGCGCAGCCCCAGCTTCACCAGGACCCGGCTCACATGGGTCTTGACCGTCGACTCGGCGACCACCAGGTGGTCGGCGATCTCCGCGTTGGACAGCCCCTGGGCGACCAGCACCAGCACCTCCGTCTCGCGCTCGGTGAGCTCCCCGACCCGGTCCTGCGCGGGCGGCCGGGGCGTGCCCAGCCGGTTGAACTCGGTGATCAGCCGCTTGGTGATCGCCGGGGCGAGCAGCGCGTCGCCGGCGGCCACGATCCGCACGCCGTCCGCGAGCTGGCGGGCCGAGGCGTCCTTGAGCAGGAAGCCGGACGCGCCCGCGCGCAGCGCCTGGTAGACGTACTCGTCGAGGTCGAAGGTGGTCAGCACGAGCACCTTCGCGTCGGCGTCCGCGGCGACGATCTCCCGGGTGGCCTCCAGCCCGTTGAGCTCGGGCATGCGGATGTCCATCAGCACGACGTCCGGCCGCAGCGCCGCGACCTGCTCGATCGCCTGCCGCCCGTCGACGGCCTCGCCGACCACTTCGATGTCCGGCTGGGCGCCCAGCAGCACCGAGAAGCCCTCGCGGACCATCATCTGGTCGTCCGCGATCAGCACCCGGATGGTGTTCCCGCTCATGCGCGCTCCCCGGGGACCGGGATGAACACGCTGACCTCGTAGCCGCCGTCCTCCGCCGGCCCGTCGGTCATCTCGCCGCTCAGCATCGCCACCCGCTCCCGCATGCCGGCGATCCCGTGCCCGGCGCCCGGTGAGGGCTTGACCAGCCCGCGCGGCGGCCCGTTGACGACGCGCAGCCCGAGCCCGCCGAGGACGTAGCTGACCTCCACCCGGGCGGCGGCGCCCGGCGCGTGCCGCAGCGTGTTGCTCAGTGCCTCCTGGATGATCCGGTACGCCGACAGCTCCACGCCCTGCGGGAGCTCGCGCACCGCGCCAGTCACCGTCCGCTCCACGTCCAGCCCCGCCTCGCGCACGTTGGCGACGAGCCGGTCGAGGTCGGCGAGGGTCGGCTGCGGCGCGTCGGGGGCCTGGTAGTCCTCGGCGCGTACGACCCCGAGGACGCGGCGCAGCTCGGTCAGGGCTATGACGGCGTTCTCGCGGATGATCGAGAAGCTCTTGGTCAGCTCCTCGGGCGGGTTCTCCACGCGGTACGGCGCGGCCTCAGCCTGGATCGCGATCACGGACATGTGGTGGGCGACGACGTCGTGCAGCTCGCGGGCGATGGTCGTGCGCTCCTCCAGCAGCGTGCGCCGGGTCCGCTCGACCTCGGTCACGGCGACCTGGGCGGCGACCTCCTGCCGGGACTGGCGCAACCCGCGCACCGCCGACACGACCGACAGCACGACGGCGGAGAGGAAGATCATGATGAACGGGTCCGAGCCGTACATGCCCGACAGCGGCTGGAAGACCAGCGCCAAGGCGGCGGTGAGCAGCCACATCTCGGCGGCCACCCGCGCCCGGGTGCGCGCCGCCACCACGGCCAGCACCGTCAGGTGCGCGACGAAGCCGGTGTCCGTCCACGGGTAGGTGGACGACCACGATTCACCGGTGAACACGCCGGTCAGCACCGTGGCCCCGACGGACAGCCACCACGCCCCGATCGGCCGGAACATCGTGGTGAGCAGGGGCACGGCGATCAGCAGGGCCAGCGCCAGGCCGCCCGGCCCGCCCTGGCTCTCCAGAGAGACGAACATCAGGAAGAAGGTGAAGGCGGTCAGCGCCGCGTGCGGCAGCCAGCGCCCGTACCCCCGGAGCCTGCGCGGCACCAAGGCGAGCAGCGCGTGCCCTTCCCGCAGCGGCGCCATCGGCCGGAAGGCGAAGGCATCGGTGATCAGATCGTGCCGCAGCCCGCTGAGGGCGCCGCGGGCCATGCGGAGCTCGGTCCGCAGCGAGGTCTGGCTTGTCTCGGTCACGCTCTCACGGTAGGGACTCCGTACGTCGCCGTCGTCACCTGCGAAGACGATGTACCGGCGTCATCCTCAAGGAGGACCCCACACGCGAGGAGCCCTCACCAGGCGAGCTGGCCGATCTCCTCGGCGACCACGGCAGCCGCGTCCGCCGCCGGGTCGATCACCGGGAAGTGGCCCACGCCCTCAAGCAGCGTCAGCTGGACCTCCTCCCCCGCCTTCGCCGAGGCCGCCGCGAAGGCCTCCGCGACCTGGGGCGGAACGACCTCGTCGCCGTCGCCGTGCACGACGGTCACGGGGATGCCGGTGGGCAGCAGCGCGGCCGGGTCGGTCTCCGCCCGGCGCCCGGCGAGCAGTTCGGGCCCGCCGAGGAGTTCGGCGACCGCTCCGGAGCACACGTCGCGCGCGAGCGCGGCATCGAAGTCGGCGATGGGAGCGAGCGCCACCACCCCGCGCAGCGCGGGCGCGACGGGGCGGTGCCAGCGCGACCCGGCCGGCAGCACGTGCCGGGCGGCCGCCCACAACGCGAGGTGCCCGCCCGCCGAGTGACCGGTCAGCACGATCCGCCGGACGTCCACGGCGTCCGCGCCGAGGGCGGTCACGGCCAGCTCCGGCACCGCGTCGGTGGCGGCGGCCACGTCGTCGAAGGTGTCCGGCCAGCGGCCCGCGGCCGTACCGCCGTTGCCCCGGCGGTACTCCACCGAGGCCACCGCGAAGCCGTGCCGGGCGAGCAGGCCGGCCAGCGGCGAGACGTGCGTCCTGTCGTACGCCGCCCGCCAGGCGCCGCCGTGCAGCAGCACGACCAGCGGCCCCGGCCGCGCGCCGCCGGCCGCGTGCCGCGGGCGGTAGAAGTCCACGACCTGGTCCGGGTGCTCACCGTAGGCGGCGGTGGCGTCCGGCGGGACGGGGGCGTGCGAGAACGCGGACGCCTCCTCGGCCGCGATCCGCTCCGCGCGGTCCCGCGGAACGGACGCCGGCCCCACCGCGTCGGCGCGGCCGTCGGCGCGTGCCGGAATGGTGTCGCTCGACGAGGTGGGGTCGGACATGCGTTACCGCGTCCCTTCCAGGACCTGGGCCAGTACCCGCGCCGCCCGCTCCGCGTCGGCGAAGCGCGTGTACAGCGGGGTGAATCCGAAGCGGAGGATATCCGGCTCACGGAAGTCGCCGACGACGCCCCTGGCGATCAGCTCCCCCATCACCGCGCCCGCGTCGGAGCAGCGCAGCGCGACTTGGCTGCCCCGCTCCGCGTGCGCGGCCGGGGTGACCGACCGTACGACGCCGTCCGGCACGTACGCCGCGACGCACTCCAGGAAGAAGTCGGTGAGGGCGAGGCTCTTGGCCCGGACGGCGTCCAGGGACACGCCGTCCCAGACGTCGAGGGCCGTGTCCAGCGCCAGCAGCGACAGGATCTCCGGGGTGCCGACGCGACCGCGGACGCTGCCGTCGGCGGGCCGGTAGGCGGCCTCCATCGCGAACGGGTCGCGGTGGGAGTTCCAGCCCGGCAGCGGGGAGTCGAAGCGCGGCTGCAGGTCACGGCGGACGTACAGGTACGCGGGCGCGCCGGGGCCGCCGTTGAGGTACTTGTACGTGCAGCCGACGGCCAGGTCCACACCGTGCTCGTCCAGGCCCACCGGCAGGGCCCCGGCCGTGTGGCAGAGGTCCCAGACCACCAGGGCGCCGGCCGCGTGCACGGCGGCGGTGGTGCCCGGCAGGTCGTGCAGCCGGCCGGTGCGGTAGTCGACGTGGTTGACCAGCGCGACGGCGGTGCGCGGGCCCGCCGCGGCGGCGATGTCCGCGGCGTCGACCGCGCGGATCGTGCACCCGGTCATGCGGGCCGCGGACTCCGCGATGTACCCGTCCGTGGGAAAGGTGGTGGCGTCGACCAGTACCTCGTCGCGGGCCGGATCGGTCTGCTGGGCCATCCGGACGGCGCCGACGACGGCCTTGAAGACGTTGACGCTGGTGGAGTCGCCGGCCACGATCTGCCCGGGGGCGGCACCGGTCAGCGCGCCGATGCGGTCGCCGATCCGCTCCGGCGCCGTCCACCAGCCGCTCTCGGTCCAGGAGCGGATGCGCAACCGCCCCCACTCGCGCGCGACGACGTCGGCCATGCGGTCCTGCACGCCCGCGGGCAGCGCGCCCAGCGAGTTGCCGTCCAGGTAGACGGTGGCGTCGTCCAGGACGAAGCGGTCGCGGAGCTTGGCCAGCTCGTCGGCGGTGTCGAGACGGGCGGCCTTCGCCGCGGGGGACTCGGTGGGCTTCGTCGCGTCAGACATGGCTGCGGGCCGTCCAGAGCTCGGGGAAGACGTTCTTGGTGGCGCGCTTCTCCAGCCAGGAGACCCCGGCGGAGCCTCCGGTGCCGGTCTTCGCGCCCATAGCGCGGCGGGTCGCCACCAGGTGGTCGTTGCGCCAGCGCCACACCAGCTCGGCCACCTCGGTCAGCGCCTCGCCCAGCCGGACGAGTTCGCTCTCCTGGTCACCGGAGTACACGGCCTGCCAGGCCCGCTCGACGGCCGGGTCGGCCTCGTAGCGCCGCGAGAGGTCGTCGCGCTGCGGGATGTCGTGGCCGCGGCGGGCGAGCAGCCGCAGCACCTCGTCGTAGAGGCTGGGCTCGTGCAGCGCCTTCTGCAGTTCGTCGTGCACCCGCGGCGCTCCGCGGTGCGGGACCAGCATCGACGCGGACTTCTCGCCGAGCAGGAACTCCATGCGCCGGTACATCGCCGACTGGAAGCCCGAACCCTCGCCCAGGGCGGCGCGGTAGGCGTTGAACTGCGCCGGGGTGAGGTGCGCGATGGGCTCCCAGGAGGCGTTGAGCGACTGCAGTTCGTAGGTGCTGCGCTTGAGCGCGGCCAGCGCCGTGGGCAGGTCGTCGGCCGCGAGCGCACGGGAGGCGGTCTCCCATTCGTGCACGATGACGGTGAACCACAGCTCCATGACCTGGGTCGTCACCAGGAAGACCATCTCGCCGGGGTCGTCGGAGCGGGGGTGCTGCAGATGGGTGAGGACGTCCGCCTGGACGTAGTCCTCGTACGGGGTGGTCCCTTCGAAGTCCAGGTTCGGGGCCTCGGGGGCCGCCTGGGAAACGTCGGGGCGGTGGGACATCGGTGTCTCCGTGGATACGAGCTACCAGGTAGCGGTCTGTCCCGCACGCCGTCGCGGCGGGACCCCGGTCCCCTCGGGCCCGCGCTCTACCGGCGCCGGGCCCAACGGGCATCATGCGTGGTCAGAGCCCGCTACGGCAAGACCTGCCCGGCGGGCTCGCCGGGCAGGTCGGGGGCGGATGCCGTGGTCGGCGACGGGGCGGTGGCTCAGCCGAGGGTGTCGGCGGCGGTCTGCGAGGACTCCCGCAGGAAGGTGCTGCAGCGCTCGTACTCCTCCTGCTCGCCGATCGCCTGGGCGGCCCGCGCCAGGGCGTGCAGCGCCCGCAGGAAGCCGCGGTTGGGCTCGTGCTCCCAGGGCACGGGACCGTGGCCCTTCCAGCCGTTGCGGCGCAGCGCGTCCAGGCCGCGGTGGTAGCCGGTGCGGGCGTAGGCGTACGACTCGACGACCCGGCCGGCCTCGAAGGCGTCGTCCGCGAGCTGCGCCCAGGCCAGGGAGGACACCGGGTACTTGGCGGCGACCTCGGAGGGGGCCGCTCCCGAGGCGAGCAGCTCGCGCGGCTCGGGGTCGTCGGGCAGGTTCGTCGGGGGCGGTCCCCCGAGCAGGTTCTCGTGAATGGCCATGGGTTCCAGTATGGCCGGGGCCCGGCCCCTCCACGTGGAAGGGCCGGGCCCGGTGCGTGCCGCCGAGCGGGGCGGTTACTTGAGCCTGGTGCCCGCGGAGCGCAGGTCCTGGCAGGCCTCGAGGACGCGGGCCGCCATTCCGCCCTCGGCCAGCTTGCCCCAGCTGCGCGGGTCGTAGGTCTTCTTGTCGCCGACCTCGCCGTCGATCTTCAGCACGCCGTCGTAGTTGCGGAACATGTGGTCCGCGACGGGGCGGGTGAAGGCGTACTGCGTGTCGGTGTCGATGTTCATCTTGACCACGCCGTTCTCCAGCGCGGTGGCGATCTCCTCCTTGGTGGAACCGGAGCCGCCGTGGAAGACGAAGTTGAACGGGTCCTGCTTGCCGAACTTGGCGGCGACGCCCTCCGCGAGCTCCTTCAGCAGCTCGGGGCGGAGCACGACGTTGCCCGGCTTGTAGACACCGTGGACGTTGCCGAAGGAGGCGGCGAGCAGGTAGCGGCCCTTCTCGCCCAGACCGAGCGCCTCGGCGGTGCGGATGGCGTCCTCGACCGTGGTGTAGAGCTTGTCGTTGATCTCGTGGGTGACGCCGTCCTCCTCGCCGCCGGTGGGGGTGATCTCCACCTCGAGGATGATCTTCGCCTTGGCGGCCTCGGCCAGCAGCTCCTGGGCGATGGCCAGGTTGTGGTCGAGGGTCTCGGCGGAGCCGTCCCACATGTGCGACTGGAACAGCGGGTTGCGGCCGGCCGCCACACGCTCCTGGGAGATCGCCAGCAGCGGGCGCACGTAGCCGTCCAGCTTGTCCTTCGGGCAGTGGTCGGTGTGCAGCGCGATGTTGACGGGGTACTTCTCGGCGACGACGTGCGCGAACTCGGCCAGCGCCACCGAACCGGTGACCATGTCCTTCTTGTACTGGCCACCGAGGAACTCCGCGCCGCCCGTCGAGATCTGGACGATGCCGTCGCTCTCCGCCTCCGCGAATCCGCGCAGCGCGGCGTGCAGGGTCTGGGTCGAGGTCACGTTGATGGCCGGGTAGGCGAACTTGCCGGCCTTCGCCCGGTCGAGCATCTCGTTGTAGATCTCGGGGGTTGCGATGGGCATGTGTCCGCTCCTTGTGATGTGCGGGTTGTTCGGTGAGTGACCCTGACCTGGGATCGACGTCATCGTCGACCCCATCTTGGCAGACTCGCGCGAGAGCTCCACACACTGCGCACCACGGACATACCTCAGGGGTGAAGGGTTTCACGTGAAACCCTTCACCCCTGAGGAAAAGCGCAGGTCAGACAACCAGTCAGCCCAGGTCGAGATCGTCCAGACCGAACGCGCGGACGTACGGAAGACCCGCCTCCGCGATGGCCGGTGCGGCACCCCGCTCGACGATCACGGCGACGGCCACGACCTCGGCCCCGGCCTCGCGCGCGGCCTCCACCGCGGTCAGCGGCGAGCCGCCCGTGGTCGAGGTGTCCTCGACGACCAGCACCCGGCGGCCCTTGATGTCCGGACCCTCGATGCGCCGCTGCATTCCGTGCGCCTTCTGCGCCTTGCGCACCACGAAGGCGTCCAGCCTGCGGCCGCGGGCCGCGGCGGCGTGCAGCATCGAGGTGGCGACCGGGTCGGCGCCCAGGGTGAGACCGCCGACGGCGTCGAAGTCCAGGTCGGCGGTGACGTCGAGCATCACCTGGCCCACCAGCGGAGCGGCTTCGGCGTCCAGCGTGATCCGGCGCAGGTCGATGTAGTAGTCGGCCTCGAGACCCGAGGAGAGGGTCACCTTGCCGTGCACCACGGCCTTGTCCTTGATCTGCTGCAGCAGGGCATCACGCGCGTCGCTCATGGGTCACGAGCCTAGCCCAGCGACTCCCAGGCCCAGGTCGCGCGGATCTCCAGCGGATCGATCGGGGTGACCAGGCGCGGCGCGGTGTTCAGCCCGTTGGGGGGACCCGACTGCGGCTCCACGCAGACGGCCGGGGGCTGTTCGTCGTAGACGACCACCCACTCGGCGGGGCTGGTGATCCGCAGCCGCAGCTCGTCCGGCCAGGTCAGGGTGACGTCCACGCCGTCCGGCATGCCGAAGCAGTCGTCCCAGGGGCGGGGCTTCGGCTCCACCCGGCGGCCGGTGGGCAGGTGGTCGTCGCCGCGCTCCTCCATCCAGCCGGGGGTGAAGTCGATCAGGGCGTCCTGCCCGCCCCGGCCGAGATTGCGCAGGAACCAGGGGTGCCAGCCGGCCTGGGCCGGGAAGGAGTCGTCCGTGGTCTCCACGCTCATCGTGAGGTCGAGGCGGTCCTCGGACAGCTCGAAGCGCTGGCTGACCCGGCCCTTGTACGGCCAGGGCTCGGCCAGGTCGTAGTAGAAGCAGGCGCTGCCGCCGGTGGTGCCCGGGGCCGTGTGCCACGCGACGTGCCGGCCGGTGCCATGGATGGCGTGCGGGCCCGCGTCGCGCGGCATCTGGTGCAGCACCCCGCCGTTGCGGAACTGCCCGTCCCTGGTGCGGCCGCACCACGGGACCATGGGGAAGGAACCGAAGTTGGGGCCCTGCCGCAGCAGCTCGACGCCGCCGACCGTCAGCGAGCCGACACGGCAGCCGAGATCCGGAAGGATCGTCAGCCGCGCCGGTCCGGCTTCGAGTTGGACAGCGTGCTCGTCGTCTCGCCCGTCAGGGGTCTCATCCGTGGCCACGGTGAGACCCTACGGGAACGAACGCCTGCGCCGCCGCAGCACCCGCCCCGCGACCACGGCGGACAGCAGCAGAGCCGCCGCGGCCGGCGCGTAGCGGCGCAGAGAGGCGGTCGCGGCACCGCTCTGCGGTGCGGGCACCGGGGCGTAGCGGCCGCGCGGCGGGGCGTGGTCGACCTCCTCGGCGCTCCGGCCGATCAGGGTGCGGCGGGCGTGCGCGGCCTCGGCGGGCAGGTCGATCCCGGCCGGGTCCTCGGGGATCGCGGCCGCCGTGCCGCCCGCGGGCGGCACCTCCCCGGCGGCCTCGCCGTCCGCGTCCTCCGGCTCGGGAAGTCCCTGCAGGTCCTGCAGCTCCTGGGCGTCGTGCCCGGCGAACTCGTCGAGCTGGGCGGGCAGGTCGTCGGTGAGGTCCTCGACGGTGTCCTCCGCGAAGGGCTCGACGGGGGAGTCGACGGAGGCGTCGGCGGGGGGCTCGGACGCCCCGGCCGGGGCATGCTCCTCCAGGTCGGAGGTGAGCGCGGCGACGAAACGGTCCAGCAGGCGGTGGCCGGCCGCGGTGACCGTCGCCTCGTCGTGGTCGGCGAGCCGCCCGTCGGCCTGCACGGAGCCGGTGACGGTGAGCAGCGCACCGCCCGACACGCCGTCCACCCCGAGCTCCAGCGCCAGCTTGACCGTGCCAGCGCCGCGCGCCTCCACCGCCTCGCCCTCCACGGTGAGCCCGCCGCCGCGCGGCACCAGCCGCAGCGTGCCGCGGTAGGTGATGGTCGAGCCGCCGATCCTGAGCCTCAGCCGGCCGGCGAGCCCGTCCTCGGCGCCGGCGTCGCGCTGGAGGCCGGGCACGCAGCGGGCCACGCGCTCCAGATCGGCGAGGGACCGGCGAATGGTTTCGGCCGGAAACGGAACGAACACCTCATGCGGCTCCATGCCGCGAGCCTAATCCGCCGGGCGGCCCTTCGGTGCCCTTTCACCGCCGGTTCGCCCTCACCCGGAGCGCGGATGCATCAGTGTCGACGGGGGCAGGTCCCGCAGCGGGGCACGCGCGGCGCGCCGGGCCGCCGAGGCGAGCGCCGCGGGGGACAGCGACCGCGGCCGCGGCGCGTCCGCGGCGAGCCACAGCGCCGGGGCCCGGAGCGGGGCGGCGAGGACGAAGCCCCAGTCCTCGTCCCCGCGGCCGGTGCCGATCCAGTAGTCGGCGGTGCGCAGTCCGGCCGCGCGTACGCTCGCGTCGACCGTCCAGAAGCCGCGCCGGTCGGCACCCGGTGCGCCCGCGTGCACCGCGAGCCGGCCGCCCGGAGCGAGCGCGCGCCGGACCAGTCCGTAGAACTCCTGCGAGTACAGCTTCGCGCTGCGCGAGATCCCCGGGTCGGGGAGGTCGGCGAGCACGACGTCGTATCCGCCGGGCGGCCGCGGCGGCCGCTCCCGCCGCAGCCAGTCGAAGACGTCGGCGGCGGCCACCCGGACCCGGGGGTCGCGGTAGGCGTGCCGGTTGAGCCGGGCCAGCGCGGGATCGTCGCGTGCCAGGGCGACCAGCCGGGCGTCGGGGTCCACGAGGGTCACCGAGCCGACCCCCCGGTGGCGCAGCACCTCGCGCAGCGCCAGGCCGTCACCGCCGCCGAGGATCAGCACCCGGCGGTGCCGCCCCGTCATCGCGGGGTGCACCAGTGCCTCGTGGTACCGGTACTCGTCCCGGCCGCGCACCCGCAGCCGGCCGTCGAGGAAGAGCTGCAGCGGCGCCGCGGTGAGCACGACCTCCTGGACCCCGGTCTGTTCGGCGAGCCGTACGTCACCGCCGTACACCGCCTGCCGGGCGGCCCGCTCGAAGGGCCCGGCCGCCCAGGCCGCGCCCGCGAGCACCGCGAGGACGACGACGTCGGCGGCGAGCAGCCGGGCGCGGGCCCGGGGCGTGATGTCACCGCGGAAGAGCCACAGCACGATGGCGCCGCCCGCCACGGCGTTGACCGCGCCCGTGACGAGCGCACCGGTCAGCTGGCCGTAGCAGGGGAGCAGGAGGAAGGGGAACGCGAGGCCGCCGACCAGCGCGCCCACGTAGTCCGCGGCGAAGAGGTCGGCGACGGCGCCGCCCGCGTCCTGCCGCCGGATCCGCTGGATCAGCGTCATCAGCAGCGGGATCTCGGCGCCGATGAGCACACCGATGACGAAGGCGAAGACCGCCATCGCGGGCCGCGACTGGCCGAACCAGGCGAAGCTCGCGTACAGCGCCATCACCGAGAGCCCGCCGACCAGCGCCAGCGCGATCTCGACGGCGGCGAAGCCGATGGCCGGCGCGCAACTGAGCCGCTTGGCCAGCAGCGAGCCGACGCCCATGGCGAAGACCATCACGGACAGCACGATCGAGGCCTGGGTCACGGAGTCGCCGACCAGGTACGAGCCGAGGGCGACCAGTTCGAGTTCGTACACCAGGCCGCAGGCGGCGCAGACGAAGACCGCGGCCAGGACCAGCGCCCTGGCCGCGGCCGGCGGGACGGGGAACCGCGACCGGCGCAAGCGCGGGGCGGCCCTGGCCGTACGGGAGGCGGACTGGTCGATCATGACTGAACGCTATGTCAGGTTTTGCCGGTCCACGTCACCCACAGGGGTGCAATTCGTGTCACGTCGGCGGCGCGTTGACGCCGTGCCGGGCGCTTGCGTACCACCGCGCTCACGGGTGCGCGCTGAGGGTCGAACGGGTCGCCACCAGCCGTCCTTCCTGGGGGTACGCGTGCCAGGTGCGCCACAGGACGCTGCCGCCGCGGTACTGCAGCAGCATCGCGGTGAAGGCCAGCGGATCACCCGGGAAGGTCCCCGCCAGGCCGTTGGGGTGATCGGCCACCAGGGCGAGCAGCTCCTGCGCCCGCCCGGCGAAGCACCCGCGGGAGAGCGTCTCGATCCGTGCCGCGAACTCGTAGTCCCAGCCGGCGATCCGCCGCGCCACGCCGAACGGCAGGGGCGCGCTGCTGCCCGGCATGCAGGCGACGGTCTCCGAGCAGCGGCCGCGCGGCGAGTCCAGGATGACCTGGTGGGAGGCGCCGAGCAGCCGCAACTGGACCTGCACGCGGGGCGCGGCGGGCACGGCGGGCACGGCGGGCACGGCAGCGGTGCCGGGTAGCTCGCGGTCGAGCACGGCGAGCGCCGGCAGTTCGTCCTTCCCCAGACACCAGGCCAGGTCGCCGGCGCGGGTGTCGGTGTAGGCGGTCTGAAGCGTGGTGAGCATGAAGTCGGCTCCGCAGGCACATCGCGAGCAAGCGAGGGAAGGTCACGGGCATCGGGGGAGGACACGCCGACCCGCGCCTGTGAGGGAGGACGTCCGTCGGCTCGTGCCCACGGGGGGTCGGTGAATACGCAATCATGAATGGCGCGTCGCCTTCAGCGTTTTTACCCATCTCCACCCGCTTTACATCCCCAAGGGCATCCCCAAGGGCCCGGACGGGTTCAGGTGTTCACTACAAATGCGCCCGACGGGTGAACAACCCGCCGGGCGCATATGCGATTCGGCACGGGCAATACGCAATTTCGTATCGTCAGCTTCCGCCGCCGCAGCCACCGCCCCCACCGCACGAGCTGCCGCCTCCGCCGCACGAGCTCCCGCCGCCGCAGGAGTGGTGGCCTCCCCCGTGGTGGCCACCGCCTCCCCCGTCCCCGGAACCCGAGTCCCCCGCCCACCAGCTCATCCCGCCCCCGGCCTCGGCCCCAGCCACGCCGGAGCCGCGCGAACGCCGCCGCTGGTGGCCGCGGCCGGTGTTCCACGCCACCAGGACGAGCAGCCCTATCGCGCCGAAGACCAGCAGAATGATGAAGGCCTCCATCGTTCCCACCCCCGTTTTCCTTGCTTTCCGTTGTGCGACGGTGATGCCCCCGCCGTCCGGGGCCGAAAGCAAAGTTGAGGAAGTCCAGAGGTTCGGCGGAGGATAGCGGTCATGACCTCCTCGCGACCCCCGCTCAACCGCGCACTCGCCGAGTTCGGGACCACGATCTTCGCCGAGATGTCCGCCCTCGCCCTCCGTACCGGTGCGATCAATCTGGGCCAGGGCTTCCCGGACACGGACGGTCCGGAGGAGGTACGCGAGGCCGCCGTACGCGCGCTGCGCGACGGCCGCGGCAACCAGTACCCGCCCGGGCCCGGTGTGCCCGAACTGCGGCAGGCCGTCGCCGAGCACCAGTCGCGCTTCCACGGGCTCGGCTTCGACCCCGACACCGAGGTGCTGGTCACCGCGGGCGCCACCGAGGCCATCGCGGCCGCCATGCTCGGGCTGCTGGAACCCGGGGACGAGGTGATCGCCTTCGAGCCCTTCTACGACTCGTACGCCGCCTGCATCGCCATGGCCGGCGCCCGGCGCGTCCCGCTCACCCTGCGCGCGCCGTCCTTCCGCCCCGACCTGGACGCCCTGCGCGCGGCGGTCACCCCGCGGACCCGGCTGCTGCTGCTGAACAGCCCGCACAACCCGACCGGCATGGTCCTGACCCGCGAGGAGCTGGCGGCCATCGCAGAGCTGGCCGTCGAACGCGACCTGATCGTGGTCACCGACGAGGTCTACGAGCACCTGACGTACGGGGTCGAGCACGTGCCGCTCGCGTCCTTCCCGGGGATGCGCGACCGCACGGTCACCATCTCGAGCTCGGGCAAGACGTTCTCGTTCACCGGCTGGAAGGTCGGCTGGGTGACGGCCGCCCCCGCCCTGGTCAGCGCGGTGCGGGCGGCCAAGCAGTACCTGACGTACGTGAGCGCGGGCCCGTTCCAGTACGCCGTGGCCGAGGCGCTCCGGCTGCCCGACGCCTACTACCGGGACTTCCGCGAGGACCTGCGGCGCAAGCGGGACCTGCTCTCCGACGGCCTGGAGCAGGCCGGGTTCCGGGTCTTCCGCCCGGAGGGCACGTACTTCGTGACCACCGACATCCGCCCGCTCGACGAGAAGGACGGCCTGGCGTTCTGCCGGGCGCTGCCCGAACGCTGCGGGGTCGTCGCGGTGCCCAACGTGATCTTCTACGACGACGCGGAGGAGGGCCGCAGCCTGGTGCGCTTCGCCTTCTGCAAGCGCGAGGACGTGCTGCGGGAGAGCGTGGAGCGGCTGCGCCGGCTCTGAGGCCGCGCGGGGAGCGGAACACGGCAGCCCGCCCGCGCACGCCCGCCGGGCGGCGGTCGCGTGGCGGACGGGCTGCCCCGATGCGGTCGTTGCGCGCCCGTGCGGGGCGGGATCAGTCCTCGCCGTCGTCGTCCGTGGACTCCGCGTCCTTCTCCAGGCCGAGGGCCTCGAGGATCCACTTCTCGAACTCGATGGAGGCCCGGACCCAGCTGACGGTGCTGGAGACGAAGTGCTCCAGACCGACGCCGAGGCCGATCAGCATCTGGGCCTCGCCGATCAGACGGACCGTGCCGTCGTCGTGAGTGTGGGTGTAGACCTTCGGCCACAGGGTGCGGCGGTTCCAGTCGTCGAGCGCCTCGTGCAGCTGAGGCTTGTCCTCGATGCTGTACGGCCGGTCGTAGAAGGTGCGGACCGCGAAGATCTGCTGGTCCTCCTCACCTCGGAACATGAAATAGGTGCGGAACTCCTCCCACGGCGCGGCGAGGTCACCCTCCTCGTCGACGACGTACTTGAGCTCCATCTGCTCCAGCAGCTGCTTGACCAGATCCTGGTCAGGAATGACCACGTTCCCGGCAGAGCCGGGCTGGGGGTCCGGCTGGCCCCCGAAATTCGGAATCGAGGACGGGTCGATGCTCACCTTGGAGTTCCCTTCGTACGGATACCCCCATCCTCCCTCACGGCGGGCCGCTCCGTGCAAGCGCGGCCCGCCGTAGCCCGTTAGCGTGGGATTCGCGCGGGAGGACTCAGAGGGTCTTGCCGGTGGTGGCGCCCACCAGCAGCCGGTCGCCGGCCCGGTCGACCCGCACCGTGTCGCCGTCCCTGACCTCGCCGGCCAGGATCTCCCTGGCCAGCTGGTCGCCGATGGCGGTCTGCACCAGGCGGCGCAGCGGACGGGCTCCGTAGGCGGGGTCGTTGCCCTCCTCGGCGAGCCAGTCCAGGGCCCCGTCGGTGACGTCGAGGGCGATCCGCCGGTCGCGCAGCCGGACCGCGAGGCGGTCGGTCTGCAGTCGGGCGATGCGGCGCAGCTCGTCCTTGTTCAGGGCGCTGAAGACCACGATGTCGTCGAGCCGGTTGAGGAACTCGGGCTTGAAGGACGCCCGCACCGTCTCCAGCACGCTCTCCTTCTTCTGCTCGTCGCCGAGCACCGGGTCGACCAGGTACTGGCTGCCGAGATTGGAGGTGAGGATGAGGATGGCGTTGCGGAAGTCGACCGTACGGCCCTGCCCGTCGGTGAGCCGGCCGTCGTCGAGCACCTGGAGCAGGACGTCGAAGACCTCAGGGTGGGCCTTCTCCACCTCGTCCAGCAGCACCACGGAGTACGGGCGGCGGCGCACCGCCTCGGTCAGCTGACCGCCCTCCTCGTAACCGACGTAGCCGGGCGGGGCACCGACCAGGCGGGCGACGGAGTGCTTCTCCCCGTACTCGCTCATGTCGATGCGGACCATGGCCCGCTCGTCGTCGAAGAGGAAGTCCGCCAGCGCCTTGGCCAGCTCGGTCTTGCCGACGCCGGTCGGGCCGAGGAAGAGGAACGAACCGGTCGGACGGTCGGGGTCCGCGATGCCCGAGCGCGAGCGGCGCACCGCGTCGGACACCGAGCGCACGGCCTCGGACTGGCCGATCAGGCGCTTGCCGAGCTCCTCCTCCATACGCAGCAGCTTCTGGGTCTCGCCCTCCATCAGGCGGCCGGCCGGGATACCGGTCCAGGCGGCGACCACGTCGGCCACGTCGTCCGGCCCGACCTCCTCCTTGACCATGGTGCCCCGCTTGGCCACCTCCTCGGCCTCGGTGGCCTCGGCGAGCTCCTCCTCCAGCTTCGGCTTCTCGCCGTACAGCAGCTTGGAGGCGGCCTCGAAGTCGCCGTCGCGCTGGGCGCGCTCGATCCGGGTCGTCAGGTCGTCCAGGCGCTCCTTGAGCTCGCCGACCCGGTTCAGGCCCTCCTTCTCCTTCTGCCAGCGGGCGGTCAGAGCGCGCAGCTCCTCGTCCTTGTCGGCGAGGTCCTTGCGCAGCTTCTCCAGGCGCTGCTTGGAGGCCTCGTCGGTCTCCTTGTCCAGCGCCATCTCCTCCATGCGCAGACGGTCGACGGAGCGCTGCAGCTCGTCGATCTCGACCGGCGAGGAGTCGATCTCCATGCGCAGCCGCGAGGCGGCCTCGTCGACCAGGTCGATGGCCTTGTCGGGCAGGAAGCGGGCGGTGATGTAGCGGTCGGAGAGCGTCGCCGCCGCGACCAGGGCGGCGTCGGCGATCTGCACCTTGTGGTGTGCCTCGTAGCGCCCCTTCAGACCGCGCAGGATCGCGATGGTGTCCTCGACGCTGGGCTCGGCCACCAGCACCTGCTGGAAGCGGCGCTCCAGGGCCGGGTCCTTCTCGATCCGCTCGCGGTACTCGTCGAGGGTGGTCGCGCCGACCATGCGCAGCTCGCCGCGCGCCAGCATCGGCTTGAGCATGTTGCCCGCGTCCATGGCGGAGTCGCCGCCGGCGCCCGCGCCGACGACGGTGTGCAGCTCGTCGATGAAGGTGATGATCCGGCCGTCGCTCGCCTTGATCTCCGCGAGCACGGCCTTGAGCCGCTCCTCGAACTCGCCGCGGTACTTGGCGCCCGCGACCATCGCGCCCAGGTCGAGGGCGACCAGGCGCTTGTTGCGCAGGCTCTCGGGCACGTCGCCCTTGACGATGCGCTGCGCCAGTCCCTCGACGACGGCGGTCTTGCCGACGCCGGGCTCACCGATGAGCACCGGGTTGTTCTTGGTTCGCCGCGAGAGCACCTGCACCACGCGCCGGATCTCGTTGTCCCGGCCGATCACCGGGTCGAGCTTGCCCTCGCGGGCCGCCGCGGTGAAGTCCGTGCCGTACTTCTCCAGCGCCTTGTACGTGCCCTCGGGGTCGGGTGTCGTCACGCGCTGACCTCCCCTGATCTGCTCGAAGGCGTCCTGCAGCCCGCTGCCGGTCGCACCGTTGTGGTTCAGCAGCTCACCGGCGGCTCCGCCCTTGAGGGCGATGCCGATGAGCAGGTGCTCGGTGGACACGTACGCGTCCCCGAGTTCCTTCGCCCGCGCCGCCGCGTCGGCGATCACGGCGAGCAGTTCGCGGTTCGCCTGCGGCGGCGCCACCGTGCTGCCCTGCACGCTGGGCAGCCCGCCCAGCAGCCGCTCGGCGCCGGAGCGCACCGCCGCGGCGTCCGCGCCGCTCGCCGCGAGGACGTCCAGCACGCTGTCGTTCTCCGGCTGCTCCAGCAGCGCCAGCAGCAGGTGCGCGGGGGTCAGATCCGCATGCCCGGCCGAGACCGCCTTGCTGTTGGCGGCGTTCAGGGCCTCCCGGCTCTTGTTGGTCAGCTCGGTGTCCACGTCCGCCTACTCCTCCTTCTCGACCTCACCATCGAAGCTGCTTTTTCCAGCGTAAGACAAGTTGAGTCTATTCCACTCAAGGTTGGTTTTCCAAGGCGCGCCCGCCATCCGGCCCACGCTTGGGCGGAAAGGCCACCCACCGGTGTCGGCCACACGTGCGAGCATCCTCCGGGAGGGGGTCTCCACCGTCCTTACGCATCAGGGCGGCCCAGGCCGCGGCCATGACCGTTAACGTCGGCGCGACCTTCCTCGTGCTGCCCGCGGGGGCCGCCCACGCGGCCACCCCTGCTCCACCGGGGTCCGGGTCGCGTCGACCACGCGAACGCCACCTTCAATGGCACCCCGAGGAAAACCGCCTGCGACACCTCGAGCGACGAGAACCACGACCCCGCCGGCGCCACCCGCTCTCACCTCGACGGCACCCGCAAGATCGACCTTTGGGGCCGGGGGCGCGGCCACGAGGTGACGTAACCTCGCGAACATGGCCATCGACCCCCGCAGCCCCGACCCCGGCTACCTCGCCTTCTGGCGGGAGTACCTCATGAGCACCCTCACCACGCACCGCCTCGACGGCACCCCGCACGTCGTGCCGGTGGGCGTGACGTACGACCCGGAGGCCGGACTGGCCCGGGTGATCACCAACAAGGCGAGCCGCAAGGTGGCCAACGTGCTGGCGGCCGGGCCGGAGGGCGCCCGGGTCGCGCTGTGCCAGGTCGACAAGGGGCGGTGGGCGACGCTGGAGGGCGTGGCCCGGATCAACACCGACCCGGACGCCGTCGCCGACGCGGTGCGGCGCTACGCCGAGCGCTACGGCCGCACCCCCGCCCCCAACCCGGACCGCGTCGTCGTCGAGATCGCGCTGACCCGCGCCATGGGCCGCGCCTGAGCCTCATCCGCCCCGTCGATCCCGTCCCGCAAACACCCCTGCGTGCTGCATGATTGACGCTCCGGCAGATTCGGACGACGTACGGCTACGGGGAGGTGCCCGGCTGTGGCACGGGTTGTGGGAATCGATCTGGGCACGACGTACTCCGCGGTCGCGGTGGCGGACCGGACCGGGACCGCGTCCATCGTCCGCAACCGCGAGGGCGAGAACATCACCCCCTCCGTGGTGATGTTCCAGGGCGACGTCGTCGTCGTCGGCTCGCAGGCCAAGCGCTCCGCGGCCACCGCCCCGGACCATGTGGTGCAGTTCGTCAAGCGCTACATGGGCGAGCCCACCCCCGTCTACACCTCGGAGTCGGGCACCCCCTTCCGCCCCGAGGAGATCTCCGCGCTGATCCTCAAGCGGCTCAAGGAGGACGCCGAGATGATGCTCGGCGAGCCCGTCGAGCGCGCCGTGATCACCGTCCCCGCCTACTTCGACGACGCGCGCCGCAAGGCCACCCAGGACGCCGGCCGGATCGCCGGCCTGGAGGTGCTGCGGATCGTCAACGAGCCGACCGCCGCCGCCCTCGCGTATGGCCTCGACCAGGACGAGGGCGAGCGGGTCGGCACCGTCCTCGTCTACGACCTGGGCGGCGGCACCTTCGACGTCACCGTGATGAAGGTCGAGGACGGCGAGTACGACGTCGTCGCCACCGACGGCGACCGCAACCTCGGCGGATTCGACTGGGACGGGGCGCTGATGGAGCACCTCAACGGCGCCTTCATGGCGGCCGGCGGCCCCGACCTCACCGACGACACCGCCACCCTGGCCGAACTGCGCGACAAGGCGGAGATCGCCAAGCGCACCCTGTCCAACGCCCCGCAGGCGGTCGTCATGCTCTCGGCCGGCGGCCGGCACGAGCAGATCCGCATCACCCGCGAGAAGTTCGACGAGCTCACCGCGGAACTGCTGGACCGCACCCGCATCCTCACCGAGGGTGTGCTGGAGGAGTCCGGCCTCACCTGGGACGACATCGACAAGGTGCTGCTCGTCGGCGGCTCCACGCGGATGCCGCAGGTCCCGGCCCTGGTCGGGCGGCTGTCCGGGAAGAGCGCGGAACGCGGCGTCAACCAGGACGAGGTCGTGGCCCTGGGGGCCGCGCTGATCGCCCTGGACGCGGAGGTCCGCGCCGAACAGGCCGCCGAGCGCAAGAAGTACATCGGCAGCGGCGCGCACGTGGAGTCCGCCCCCGGCGACGGCCTCGCGCGGCTCACCAAGGGCAGGGTGAAGTCCATCAAGGACGTCACCTCGCAGTCCCTCGGCATGGTCGCCGTCCACGACGACGCCCCGCGTTCGCCGGAGTACAACGCGGTGATCATCCCGCACAACACCACGGTGCCCGCGAAGGAGAGCGAGACCTTCTACACGGTCCGCGAGCGCCAGGCCGCGCTGCGGGTGCAGGTCACCGAGGGCGAGGGCGAGGACCTGGACTACGTGAAGGTCGTCGGCGAGAGCACCCTGAGGATCCCGCCGTACCCCAGGGGCGCGCCCTTCGAGGTGTACTACGCCTACGACGTGGACGGCATCATCCACGTCGAGGTCAAGGACCTCACCTCGGGCGAGTGGCTCGGCGAGTTCGAGGTCGAGCGCCCGGACAACCTGGGCGGCGAGGAGCTGGAGGAACTCAGCGACCGCGTGTCCCGCACCGCGGCCCTCTGACCGGAGCGGGAGCCGACACGCCATGACCACGACGGACGTGCCCGACTACTACGCCGAGTTCGGCATCGGCACCGGCGACAGTGCCGAGGAGATCGGCAGGAAACTCGACCGCGAGCACCGCAGCTGGGCGGGGAAGGCGAGCAAGGCCCCCACCTCCGACAAGCGCCGCGAGGCCGAGGACAAGGTGCGGCGCGTGCTGGAGGCCCGCAAGGCGCTCACCGACCCCTCCGCGCGCGCCCTGTACGACCAGCGGCTGGCACGCTCCCGCAAGAAGGCGCCGGAGCCCCGGGAGCCCAGGGGCCCCCGGCCCGCCCCCGGCGGCACCGTGCGCGACTGGGTGGGCATCGCCGAGCGGAACATCGCCGACGGCGACCTCCAGGCCGCCGAGTACGAGTTGCGGCAGGCCGTGCACCATGACGACCGCAACGCCTACGCCTGGCGGCTGCTTGGCGCCGTCCACCAGGACCTCGGCGCGTACCAGGACGCCCTCCAGGAGCACCGCAGGGCGCTCCAGCTGGCCCCGGACGACGCCGCGAACCACGTCCTGATCGGAAACGTCCACACCGCGCTCGGCGACCACCACACGGCCCTGACCTGGTACATGAAGGCCGACGAGCTGTCCCCGGGCGACCTCGCGACCGAGCTCGCCGTCGGTGACGGCCTGTATGCCTCCTCCCGCTTCGACGAGGCGCTGACCTGGTACGAGAAGGCCCTCGCGCACAGCCCCGGCCACACCGGGCTGCGCGACCAGATCAGCCGCATCTGGTCGCTGCGCGCCGAGGGCGCGATGATCACGCACCCGGTCAGCCGCCGGCTGGTCGTCGCCTCCGAGGAGGCCGCCCGGCGCATCCTGCACTGCGTCGACCAGGGCCTGGCCGTACGCCCGGCGGACCCGGACCTGGTGGGGCGGCTGGAGTTCTACCGGGGACTGGCCGCCGAGTCGCTGGGCAAGACCTGGCGGTGGCACAAGAGCATGCTCTGGGTCCTCGTCCCGGCCGTCGTGGTGCCGCTCACGCCGGCCAGGCCCTATGCCGTCTTCGTGGCGCTCGCCGCCCTCGCACTCGTCGCGTGGATCGGCTTCCGGCCGCGCTGGTGGCACACCCGCGCCTCGCTCCCCCGGAACCTCCTCACCCCGCCGCAGCAGTCCTGGAGCCGCGCATGAGCATCCCGCCGCCGCAGCCGCCGCAGCCGCCGCTGGTCCCGCCCGTGCCGCCCGTGGCTCCGCCGGGGGCACCGCCCCTGCCGGAGATGCCGCCGCCCCCCGCACCGCCGGTGCCGCCGGCACCGCGGGAGGAGACCGGCGCGGACTCCGTCCCGCAGGGCGCGGACGAGCCCGCGTCCGACCCGTTCGCGGTGGTGGCCGACGCCGTCGACGGGCTGCGCGAGGAGATGGCCGCGCTCGGCGACCAGTTCCGCCGCCGGCTGCTCAACGACCGCGAGGGGCGGCGCGGTCTGGACGAGCTGCGCGCCGAACTCGACCACACCCGCAGGGCCGCCGAGGGCCGGCTGGCGCAGCCGCTCCTCTACGACCTCGTCCTGCTCCTGGACCGCGTCGACCGCCACCTCGGCCTCGACGGCGGCTTCGCCGACTCGGTCGGCGCCGAGCTGCTGACCCTCCTGGAGAAGTACGGCATGACCAGGATCCCGGTCACCGCCGGGCGCTTCGACCCCGCCCTCCAGGAGGCCGTGGGCACCGTCCCCGCGCCCCGCCCGGAGCTCGCCGGGGACGTCGCCGAGGTCGTACGGCACGGCTACCGCATGGGGGACCGCGTCGTCCGCCCCCAGCAGGTCCGCGTGCACGCGCCCGCGTGACCGGGGGAACGAGCAGCGAGCACCGGGCCGAGCACCCGAGGGAGCCCCGCATTGCCCAGGACCACTCAGTTGCGGACGTACACCATCAAGCCGGAGATGCTCGACGCCTGGCTCGGCCTGTGGCACGCGGAGATCGTGCCGCTGCGCCGTGCTTACGGCTTCGAGATCGGCCAGGCCTGGGTGGACCGCGAACACAGCCGGTTCGTCTGGCTGATCGCCTACGACGGCGAGGACGGCTTCGCCGCGGCCAACACCCGGTACTGGAACAGCCCCGAACGCGAACGGATGCCGCTGCAGCCCGAGGACTACCTCGTCGGCAGTGAGGTCCGCGACGTCGAACCCGCCTGAGCCGCCGCCCACATCGCGGCCGCCACCCACACCGGCAGCCACGCGGTCGCCACCAGGGCCCCAGCCCCGGCCGCCGCACCCGCGACGCCGATCCCCCGGCGCCGCGCCCACACGGACCCTGCGCCGCCCACCACCAGCAGAGCCGCCACCACCGGGACCGGCACCAGCCCCGCGTACCGCGGCACGCCCACGTCGCCGTACGCCGCGACGCCCACGCTCACCAGGACCAGCGCCATCAGGCCGGCGATCCACCACGGCCCCTCCCGCCGCGCGGCCAGCCGCAGCCCGGCCCACATCGCCACGGTCGCCAGCCCCACGTCCAGCCCCTCGGCGCCCCAGCGCGCGCCGAGCGGCATCGCACCGGCCACCATTCCCACGGCCAGTCCCGCCACGATCCCCGCTCCGACGCCCTTGTGCGGCATACGGAGCGTCTTCCCCACCACGCGCCCCACACGCACGCCCCGCCACGGGAGCCCACCTTTTCGGCGGACGCGGGACCGGGCCGGCACCGCGCGGCACGGCCTGATCACGAGCAACCGAATCGACTTGGCACGGGTGTTCGGGTCCTGCCAGGATTCGGCTCCTCAGGGAGGGATCTTTGACCACATCCATACGCGCCGCCCCCGGCCCTGGTCTCCGGCCTGACCGTCGTGCCGACCGAGTACGGGGTGCGCCTGCACTGGGACCCCAACACCGAGCCGGACCTCGCCCGTCACACGGTCTACCGCGGTGAGGTGTACGAGGACGAGGAAGAGCGGGTCTGCCTCGCCTCCGCGGTCGAGTGGCTGAGCCCGGGCACCACGGAGTACTTCGCCGAGCGGCTGCCCGACGGCGAGGAGGGCTGCTACTTCGTCGACGCCACGGACACCTCGGGCAACTCCCTGTTCCTGTCGGAACGCGAGACGAATGTGGTGGAGTTCAAGGAACTCGACCTCACCCCGTCCGTCGGGACCCCCGAGGGCTCCCCGGTCGGCTTGACCGCGCACGCCGTCAGCGACGGCGTGCGGCTCGGATGGAACGACGTGGCCGACGCCGTCGGTTACCTCGTCTACCGCTGGGACCTCGACACCGGCCGCTACGAGGGCGTCACCCCGGAGCCGGTCACCGGCACCGCCTGGACCGACACCACCGCCGCCCGCGGCACCACCCACCGCTACTGGGTGCGCGCCGTGTACGCGGACGGAACGGAGTCGCTGCCCGGCGGGGGCCACGCGATCCTGACGCCGTGACGTCCTGGGACGACCGGGAAAGGGCGGGCCTTGCGATTTTCGCAAGCCCTGCCTTATTCTGTAGACATGGACCCGTTTGTCATCGAACGCGTACGCACCGTGATGGACGCGGCGGCGATGACCAAGGCCGCGTTCGCCCGGTCGGTTGGGCTCACGCCCGACAAGCTGTCGAAGTCGCTGAGCGGCGTGCGCCGCTTCACCTCGCTCGACCTGGCGCTGATCGCCGAGGCGGGCGGCACGACCGTGGACTGGCTGCTGACCGGCACCGAGCCGCTGCGCCCCGCGCTCGCGGCCCGTACGCGCGGCGACACCGCCGCCGACCCGGTGGGGGCGCAGGAGGTCGCGGCGCGGTTCGCCGCCGCCTACGAGGTGCTGGAACTGCTCGGCCGTGCCGCGCAGTTGCCGCCCGTACCCGAGGTGGACGCGACGGCGGACCGGTACGCGGCGCAGGGCGAACGGCTGGCGGCCGGGGTGCTGGAGCTGCTGCCGGCGGCGGAGCTGGGCACGGACGAGCTGATCGCGGCGATGGAGGACCGCTTCGGCGTGGACGTCGCCCTCACGGCCCTTCCCCAGGGTGTGGACGGCCTGGCGTGGCAGGCCGACTCCTTCCGCCTGGTCCTCCTCGCGCCCACCGACCTGTGGACACGGCAGCGCTTCACCCTGGCCCACGAGCTCTGCCACATCCTCGCCAAGGACGCGCGGAGCGTGGTCGTGGAGTCCCGGGTCGCCCCCGGCAGGCAGAAGGACCTGGCCGAGGTGAGGGCCAACGTCTTCGCCTCGCATCTGCTGATGCCCGCGCGGGAGTTGACGCGGGCCGCGGCGAAGGAGGCGGCCGGGGGCGGGCTTTCGGACGCCGGCTTCCAGCGCCTGGTCGTCCGCTTCCGGGTCTCGCCGAGCGCGCTCGCGGCCCGGCTGCACCAGCTGGGGCTCGTCGACGCCGCCCACCGCAAGCGGCTGCGCGCCCTCACCACGGAGGCCTGCCACCTGCTCGCCGGAGCCGGTGACGCCTACCAGAAGCAGGCCTCGCGGGCCTCGGCGGAGCGTTTCCCGCCCCGTGTCGCCTCGGAGTTGTACAAGGCCTACCTGGCGGGGGAGACGACCCTGCGCCCGCTCGCCGCGCTTCTGGACACGGACGTGGAGCGGCTGCACGATCTCCTCGCGCCCGAACCGCCCCCGGGCAACGGCGTCGAGCAGCAGGACGCGGAAGAAGGGGATCCGGTCTTCCAGCCATGACCACGTGGTGGTTCCCCGACAACACCGTCCTGTGCAACTTCGCGGCCGTCGACCGGCTGCTCCTGCTGGAGAAGGTGCTGGACGGCCGCGGCCGCTGGACCCAGGCCGTGGCCTGGGAGGCCGCCCGCTCCGCGCGCTTCCTGCCGCGGCTGGCCGGTCTGGGGGAGGCCGGATGGCTCGGCGAGCCCGTGGAGATCACCGACGGCGCCGAGTTGCGGGAGGTCGACCGGTTGCGCCGGGCCGTCTTCGGCGGCTCGTCCCACCAGCCCACCAAGCACCTCGGCGAGGCCGAGACATGTGTGCTGATCACCCGCCGCCGCGAGTTCCGGGGCGCGGTCTGGATTACCGACGACCGCTCGGCCCGCGACTTCGCGCGCCGGCGCGGCATCACCACCAAGGAGACCTTCGACCTGATGCGTCAGGCCTGCGCCGAGGGGTTCGTGCCCGCGGCGGAGGGCCACCGCCTGCTGGAGGCGATGGTCGCCTCGGGGCGTCATCTGCACCACGTCTCGCGCGGCCCCGCCGACCTGCTCCCCTAGGCCGTGCCGCCCCATGAGCGGCCGCCGCTCACTCCGGCCGCTTGGGCCGCCACACCACCAGCGCTGAGGTCTGCTGGACGTCCTGGTAGGGCACCAGGTCGCGCCGGTACGAGGCGTGGACGGCGGCCTCGCGCTGCTGCATGGCCACCGCCGCGCCCTCGAGTGCCGCGGAGAGCTCGGCGACCCGCGACTGCAGGGCCGCCACCTGGTTCTCCAGTTCGATGATGCGCTTGATGCCGGCCAGGTTGATGCCCTCGTCCTGGGAGAGGCGCTGGACCTCGCGCAGGAGTTCGATGTCACGAGCGGAGTAACGGCGGCCCCGCCCGGCCGTACGGTCGGGCGAGACCAGGCCGAGACGGTCGTACTGGCGCAGCGTCTGCGGGTGCAGCCCCGAGAGCTGGGCCGCCACCGAGATGACGTAGACGGGGGATTCGTCAGTCAGCTCGTACGGGTTGCGACCCCGCCCACCACGCATGCCGCCGCTCGTGTTCATCGGGTCAGACTCCCTTCGCGGCCTGGAACAGCTCTGCCCGCGGGTCGGTGTCCGCGGTCGCCTCCCGGTACGCCTCAAGGGCGTCCAGCGCCTTGCCCTCGGTGGCCGCCGGGACGGCGACCTCGATCGAGACCAGCAGGTCCCCGCGGGTGCCGTCCTTGCGGACCGCGCCCTTGCCGCGGGCCCGCAGCGTACGCCCGTTGGGTGTGCCCGGGGGCAGCTTCAGGGTCACGGGGGGACCGCCGAGCGTCGGGACCTTGATCTCCCCGCCCAGCGCCGCCTCCACGAAGGTGACGGGCACGGTGACGGTGAGGTTGTCGGCCTTGCGGCCGAACACCGGGTGCGCGTCGACGTGCACGGTGACGTAGAGGTCGCCGGCCGGGCCCCCGCGCTCACCCGGCGCGCCCTTGCCGCGCAGCCGGATGCGCTGCCCGTCGGTGACGCCGGCCGGGATGCGCACCTGCATGGTGCGCGCCGAACGGGCCCGGCCGCTGCCGTTGCAGACCTCGCAGGGGTCCTGCGCGATCAGGCCGCGGCCCTTGCAGTCGGTGCACGGGTCGGTGAGCGAGAAGCTGCCGCTGCCGCCGCGCGAGACCTGGCCGGTGCCGACGCAGGTCGGGCACACCCTGG
The DNA here is from genome assembly GCF_033792735.1 of Streptomyces sp. PA03-3a. NCBI lineage: Bacteria > Bacillati > Actinomycetota > Actinomycetes > Kitasatosporales > Streptomycetaceae > Streptomyces > Streptomyces sp. PA03-3a. The sequence continues at coordinate 20,403 of NZ_JARAVM010000012.1, read as the reverse complement.
GCGTGCCGTTCTTGTCGCCGGTGCCGGAACAGGCCTTGCAGGGGGCCTGGCTGGTCATCTTCAGCGGAACGGTGGCGCCGTCCACGGCCTCGGTGAACTTCAGCGTCACCTCGGTCTCGATGTCCTGGCCGCGCCGCGGCTGGGTACGGGTGGTGGCGCCGCCGCGGTTGAACAACCCGCCGAACACGTCCCCGAGGCCGCCGCCGAAGCCGCCGCCCTGGGGGGCCGTGCCACCGGGGGCACCGCCGAAGAGGTCACCGAGGTCGAAGCCGAACCCGCCCGCGCCGGCCGGGCCGGCGCGGAAGCCGCCGTTGCCGAAGAGGGCGCGGCCCTCGTCGTACTCCTTGCGGCGCTTGGCGTCCGACAGGACGTCGTTGGCCTCGGAGATCTCCTTGAAGCGCTCCTCGGCCTTGGCGTCGCCCTTGTTGGCGTCCGGGTGGAACTCGCGGGCGAGCTTCCGGTACGCCTTCTTGATCTCCGCCTCGGTGGCGTCCTTCGGGACGCCGAGGACCTTGTAGAGATCCTTCTCGAACAAATCCCTGCTGATGCTCATCCCCGGCGTCCCTCCTTCCTCACATGACCTACGTCAGCCCTGTTCGGGGCCACCGTTCTCCTCGTCCGCCGTGTCATCGTCCTTCTGCGGGCCCTGCGTGCCGGGCTGGGGCTCGGCGACGGCCACCCGCGCGGGGCGGATGGTGCGTTCACCGATGCGATACCCGGGCTGCAGGATCTGCACGCAGGTGGTCTGCGTGACATCCGGCGAATAACTGTGCATCAGGGCCTCGTGCACCAGCGGGTCGAAGGGCTCGCCCTCCTTGCCGAACTGCTGCAGGCCCAGCTTCGCGGCCACCGTCTCCAGCGACTCGCCGACCGACTTGAAGCCGCCGACCAGCTCCTTGTGGTCCCGGGCGCGACCGATGTCGTCGAGCACCGGGAGCAACTCGGTGAGCAGGTTCGCGACCGCGATCTCGCGGACCGCGATGCGGTCCCGCTCCACCCGGCGGCGGTAGTTCTGGTACTCCGCCTGGAGCCGCTGGAGGTCCGCCGTGCGCTCACCGAGCGCCGTCCGCACCTGGTCCAGTTGCGCCTGCAGAGCGACGTTGACGTTCGCGTCCCCGGCCGGGCCCGCCGGGCCCGCCTGGTCGGCGGGTCCGGCGCCGGGCCCCGCCTCGCCGGGGGACTCCCCCGGCGAGGTGGAACCGGCCTCGGCAGAGGGGACGACAGGCTCCTCCTCGAAGCCCGGGGTCTCCTCCGTCACGCGGCACCGTCCTTCTTGTCCTCGTCGACGATCTCGGCGTCGACGACGTCGTCGTCGGCCTGGGCCCCGCCCTCGGCACCGGCGGCACCGGTCGCGCCGCCCTCGGCCTGGGCGTTGGCGTACAGCGCCTGGCCCAGCTTCTGCGAGGTGGCGGCGACCTTCTCGGTCGCCTCGCGGATGGCGGCGGAGTCCTCGCCCTTCAGCTTCTCCTTCAGGTCCGCGACGGCCGCCTCGACCTCGGTCTTGACGTCACCGGGGACCTTCTCCTCGTTGTCCTTGAGGAACTTCTCGGTCTGGTAGACGAGCTGCTCGGCCTGGTTGCGGGTCTCGGCGGACTCGCGGCGCTTGTGGTCCTCCTCCGCGTACTGCTCGGCCTCGCGCATCATGCGGTCGATGTCGTCCTTCGGCAGCGCCGAGCCACCGGTGACCGTCATGCGCTGCTCCTTGCCGGTACCGAGGTCCTTGGCGGAGACGTGCATGATGCCGTTGGCGTCGATGTCGAAGGCGACCTCGATCTGCGGGATGCCGCGCGGGGCCGGCGGGAGACCGGTCAGCTCGAACATGCCGAGCTTCTTGTTGTACGCCGCGATCTCGCGCTCGCCCTGGTAGACCTGGATCTGCACCGACGGCTGGTTGTCCTCGGCCGTGGTGAAGATCTCCGAGCGCTTGGTCGGGATCGTGGTGTTGCGCTCGATCAGCTTGGTCATGATGCCGCCCTTGGTCTCGATGCCGAGGGACAGCGGGGTCACGTCGAGGAGCAGGACGTCCTTGACCTCGCCCTTGAGCACACCGGCCTGGAGCGCGGCACCGATGGCGACGACCTCGTCCGGGTTGACGCCCTTGTTGGCGTCCTGACCGCCGGTCAGCTCCTTGACGAGCTCGGCGACGGCGGGCATACGGGTCGAGCCGCCGACGAGGACCACGTGGTCGATCTCGGAGAGCTGGATGCCCGCGTCCTTGATCACGTTGTGGAACGGGATCTTGCAGCGCTCCAGCAGGTCCGTGGACAGCTGCTGGAACTGGGCGCGGGTGAGCTTCTCGTCCAGGTGCAGCGGGCCCTCGGCGGACGCCGTGATGTAGGGCAGGTTGATCGAGGTCTCGGTGGACGAGGACAGCTCGATCTTCGCCTTCTCGGCGGCCTCGCGCAGACGCTGCAGCGCCATCTTGTCCTTCGACAGGTCCACGCCGTGACCCGAGGCGAACTGCTTCACCAGGTAGTCGACGATGCGCTGGTCCCAGTCGTCACCACCGAGGTGGTTGTCGCCGTTGGTGGCCTTCACCTCGACGACGCCGTCGCCGATCTCCAGCAGCGAGACGTCGAAGGTGCCGCCACCGAGGTCGAAGACGAGGATGGTCTGGTCGTCCTTGTCCAGGCCGTACGCCAGGGCGGCGGCCGTGGGCTCGTTGACGATGCGCAGGACGTTCAGACCCGCGATCTCGCCGGCCTCCTTGGTGGCCTGGCGCTCCGAGTCGTTGAAGTACGCCGGGACGGTGATGACCGCGTCGGTCACCTTCTCGCCCAGGTACGCCTCGGCGTCCCGCTTCAGCTTCTGCAGGATGAAGGCGCTCATCTGCTGCGGGTTGAAGTCCTTGCCGTCCAGGTTGATCTTCCAGTCGGTGCCCATGTGGCGCTTGACCGACCGGACGGTCCTGTCGACGTTGGTGACGGCCTGGCGCTTGGCGACCTCGCCGACGAGCACCTCGCCGTTCTTGGCGAAGGCGACGACGGACGGCGTGGTCCTGGCGCCCTCGGCGTTGGTGATGACGGTGGGCTCGCCGCCTTCGAGAACGCTGACGACGGAGTTAGTCGTGCCCAGGTCGATGCCGACCGCACGTGCCATGGTGGAATCCTCCAGCTGCCTACTTGAGTGGAACTGGCTCAAGGGTGCCCCACACCTCCGTTCCTGTCAACAGACCTGAGTCGTGGCGACTCAACTTATGGGCCACCCCTCCGCGCACGGGCGGCCACGGCGAGCGACCGCGGGGTCCCGCCGCACGCCTCCGCGGGCCCCGGAGGCCCCACAGCCCCGGCGGGGCCGAGGAGAGGCGCCCCTCAGCGACACAGATCACCGGCGGCGCGGCTGCGCAGGCACGCCGATACTGGGTAGTCTCAGGAGAACCGCATAAGTTACTGCTTAGTATTCAGCCGGGCACAGCCCCGAGCCTCCCCTCTCGCAGGTCCGAGGAGCCCCGAAATGCAACTCGCCGCGATCATCGTGTCGCTGGTACTCGCCGTGGTCGGCGTTGCGCTGTTCAGCCGCGCCATCGCCCAGATCCACCGGTTCGTACGCCTCGGCCAGGACGTCCCCGCGGGCACCCGCACGGACGACTGGCGGGCGCGCACCGTCACGGTGGTCCGGGAGTTCCTCGGCCACACCCGTATGAACCGCTGGGGCGTGGTCGGCGTCGCGCACTGGTTCGTCGCCGTCGGCTTCTTCTCGCTCGTGCTCACCCTGGTGAACGCCTTCGGCCAGCTCTTCGAGGCCGAGTGGGTGCTGCCGGTCATCGGCCACTGGCTGCCGTACGAGGTGTTCGTCGAGTTCATCGGCCTGATGACCACGCTCGGCATCCTCACGCTGATCACGATCCGCCAGCTGTCCCGGCCGGGCCGGGCCGGCCGCAAGTCCCGCTTCGCGGGCTCCAACACCGGCCAGGCCTACTTCGTCGAGTCCGTCATCCTCATCATCGGCCTCGCGATCATGACCCTGCGCGGCCTGGAGGGCGCCCTGGCGGGGGTGCACGGCTACGAGGCCGCCTACTTCGCGTCCTACCCGCTGGTCGCGGCCTTCAAGGGGCTGAGCGTCGGCACGCTGCAGAACCTGGTCTACCTGACCGCGATGATCAAGATCGGGACGTCCTTCGTCTGGATGATCGTGGTCTCGCTCAGGACCGACATGGGCGTCGCCTGGCACCGCTTCCTGGCCTTCCCCAACATCTGGTTCAAGCGGAACGCCGACGGCGCCGTGGCGCTCGGCGCCCTGCTGCCGATGGCCTCCGGCGGCAAGCCGATCGACTTCGAGGACCCGGGCGAGGACGACGTCTTCGGCGTCAGCCAGGTGGAGCAGTTCTCCTGGAAGGGCATCCTCGACTTCTCCACCTGCACCGAGTGCGGCCGCTGCCAGTCGCAGTGCCCCGCCTGGAACACCGGCAAGCCGCTCTCCCCGAAGCTGCTGATCATGTCGCTGCGCGACCACGCGCACGCCAAGGCGCCCTACCTGCTCGCCGGCGGCGGCAAGACCGCGGAGGGCGAGGAGAAGGCGGGCGAGGAGCAGCTCGCCGGCGTCCCCGCAGCCGCCCTCGCCGAGGCCGAGCGCCCGCTGATCGGCACCGCCGAGGAGAACGGTGTCATCGACCCGGACGTCCTGTGGTCCTGCACCACCTGCGGCGCCTGCGTCGAGCAGTGCCCGGTGGACATCGAGCACATCGACCACATCGTCGACATGCGCCGCTACCAGGTCATGATCGAGTCCTCGTTCCCGTCCGAGGCGGGCACGATGCTCAAGAACCTGGAGAAGAAGGGCAACCCCTGGGGCCTGCCCAAGAAGCAGCGGCTCGCCTGGGTCAAGGAGGTCGAGTTCGAGGTCCCCGTCGTCGGCGAGGACATCGAGGACCTCACCGAGGTGGAGTACCTGTACTGGGTCGGCTGCGCCGGCTCCCTGGAGGACCGCGCCAAGAAGACCACCAAGGCCTTCGCCGAGCTGCTCCACATCGCGGGCGTCAAGTTCGCCATCATGGGCGGCGAGGAGAACTGCACCGGTGACTCCGCCCGCCGCCTGGGCAACGAGTTCCTCTTCCAGCAGCTCGGCGCCGAGAACGTGGCCATGCTGAACATGGCCTTCGGCGAGGACGACGAGGACGAGAGCACCAGGAAGCCCAAGGCGCAGAAGAAGATCGTCGCCACCTGCCCGCACTGCTTCAACACCCTGGCGAACGAGTACCCGCAGCTCGGCGGCGAGTACGAGGTGATCCACCACACCCAACTGCTGCAGCACCTGGTCGACGAGGGCAAGCTCGTCCCCGTCACCCCGGTCGAGGGCATCATCACCTACCACGACCCCTGCTACCTGGGCCGCCACAACAAGGTCTACACGCCTCCGCGCGAGATCATCGCCAGGGTGCCGGGCCTGCGGAACGAGGAGATGCACCGCCACAAGGAGCGCGGCTTCTGCTGCGGCGCCGGCGGCGCCCGCATGTGGATGGAGGAGCGGATCGGCAAGCGCATCAACAACGAGCGCGTCGACGAGGCGCTGTCCCTCGACCCGGACATCGTCTCCACCGCGTGCCCGTTCTGCCTGGTGATGCTCTCCGACTCCGTCAACGGCCGGAAGAACGAGGGCAAGGCCAAGGAGTCGCTCCAGGTCGTCGACGTCTCCCAGCTGCTGCTGGACTCCGTGAGGACCCCGCTCGACCCCGACGGCGAGCCGGAGACGGCGGACGAGCCGCAGCCGGAGCCCGCGAAGTAGCACCTCTCGCGGACGCACGTGGGAACGCCGGTGGGCGCGTACGGATCCCGTACGCGCCCACCGGCGTTCGTGTGCTCCTCCCGCTCCCCGGCGTCCTCAGCCGCCGATGCCGGACTGCCGCAGCAGCGCCGCGAAGGAGACCGGGTCGAACAGCTTCTGCAGGTCGGCCTGGGACACCGCCTTACCGTCGATCTTCACGTAAGGGGTGCCCGTGGCACCGCTCTTGACGAAGGCGTCCTCGGACGCGGTCACGAAGTCCGCGTGGGACTGCTCGCGCACCGCGGAGTCGAAGGCCGCCCCGCGCAACCCCTTCACCTTTCCGGCGAGTTCCAGCAGGTACGCGTCGGTGAAACCGTCCACCTGCTCCTGCGGCTGGTTGGCGTAGAGCAGCTCGTGGTATGTCGCGAAGGCGCCGGTGCCCGCCTCCACGGACGCGCGCAGGGCGCCCGCGGCCTTCTTGGAACCGCTGCCCTTGAGGTTCTCGTCCAGGAACGAGGCCAGGGTGTACTGCAGCCTGACCTCACCGGTCTTCGCCAGCGCCGCCAACTGGGGCCCGGCGGACGCCTCGAACGCCTTGCAGATCGGGCAGCGCGGGTCCTCGTAGATGTGGACGGTCCTCGGCGCCGCCGGGTCGCCCACCGTGATCGTCGTCCCGTCCGACTCCAGGCGCGCGGGCAGCGCGGCCAGCACCGCGGGGTCCGCCTTCACCGGCACGTCGCCCACGGCGGAGGACGAGGCGGGGGAACTCGCGGCCGCCGGAGCGTCCGGGGAACCGGAGTCGGTGGTCAGCAGCCCGCAGCCCGTCACCGCCAGGGCCACCAGCCCCGCGACCGCCGCGGCCCGCGCTGAGGTGCGCGCGGTCCCGCGCGCGGCATTCCGTACGGCCCTGACAACCATCGGCACTTCCCGTCCCTTCGATCCGCTACGCCCCGAACGGTAGGGCTTCGCGGGCCCACATGCCCAACCGCGCACCGGCCGTCCGGCGCCCCCACCCGAGGCCGTTCACCCCGGGTGCACCCGGACACAACCTTCCGGCCACCCGGGGTGTCACACAGTCACCAGTTCCTCACCCGATGGGAGCCGCCGTGCGTGTCCGCGTCCTCGCCCTTGCCCTCACCGCGACGGCGGCCTGTCTCGCCCTGCCCTCACAGACCGCCGTGGCGGCGTCACCCGCCAAGCCGTACGACTTCAACGGCGACGGCCACCCCGACCTCGCGATCGGCGTGCCGGACGGCACCGCGGCCGGCAAGAAGGCCGCCGGGTACATCGCCGTGATCCCCGGCTCCGCGAACGGCCCCCGCACCTCGGCCCGCACCACCGTCAGCCAGTCCACCGCGGGCATCCCCGGCTCCTCCGAGACCGGCGACCGCTTCGGGGCCCGGCTGACCAGCGGCGACCTCGACAGGAACGGCTACGCGGACCTGATCGTCGTCGCGCCCGGCGAGGACCTGTCCGCCCTGGAGGACACCGGCCGCATCACCGTCCTGTGGGGGAGCGCCTCCGGCTTCACCCGCGGCACGATCCTGCCCGGGTCGGTCGCCTACAAGGGCACGGGCTTCGCCGGCCTCGCCGCGGCCGACGTCGACGGCGACGGGAACCTCGACATCGTCACCGGCAACAGGGGGGACGAGAGCGGCGGCCTCTCCGTGGCCCTCGGCCCGTTCGCCCCCGGCCGGGCACCGGCCGCGCTCACCACCGTCACCGACGACGGCATCCCCCACTTCGTCCAGCGCATACGCCTCGCGGCGGGCGACATCGACGGCGACGGCCGCACGGACGTGGCCGTGGCGTACAACGGCCTCGAAGGCGGCGGCACCGCCTACCTGCGCGGCACCCCGGCCGGTCTGGTCCGGGCACCGTCCTGGTACGGCGAGACCACGGGCGAGTCCCTGGCGGTCGGCGACTTCGACGGGGACGGCCGCGCGGACCTCGCCGTCGGCCTCGCGGCCTTCGGCACCCATGACACCGAGGAGCCGTGGGTGCCCGAGCACCCGCTGCCCACCCGTACCGGCGGCATCGTCCGCGTCCTGTACGGCAGTGCCCAGGGCCCCGCCGCCACACGGCTCCCGGTCGACCTCGACCAGAACACGGCGGGCGTGCCCGGCAGCGACGAGGCCGGCGACCGCTTCGGCCTGACCCTGGCGGCGGCGGACCTCACCGGCGACGGCCGCGCGGACCTCGCGGTCGGCGTGCCCGGCGAGGACGTCGGAGCCGTGGTCGACGCGGGCAGCGTGACCGTGCTGCTCGGCTCCCCTTCCGGCCTGACCACGGCCGGTTCCCGGGCCGTCCACCAGGACACCGCAGGGGTGGCCGGGGGCGGCGAGCGCGGCGACGGCTTCGGCGGCGCCACCGGCTGCGGGCTCCTCCTGCGCGACCTGAACCGCGACGGACGCGCCGACCTCACCGTCGCCGCCACCGGCGAGGACGCGGCCAGCGGCCGGGTGTGGACCCTGCGCGGCACCCCCACCGGGATCACCACCACGGGTTCGGCCGCCTTCTCTGCGGCCAGCCTCGGGCTGCCCGGCCCGACCGGCGGCCTGGCCTTCGGATCGACGCTCTGCCCCTGAGGTGCCGCCGTCCGGCGGACGCTGAATCTGTCACAGCTTGGCAGCAAAGCCCCTCCCGGGGCGGGGGGCACCGTCCTCCGCCCCCGGGACCGGGTACGTTCGAAGCGTGGCTGGATTCAGGAACGGACGCGGACGGGACGGGGACGTGCAGCACCCGCATCAGCAGTACGGCGGCAACCCGCAGCAGAACACCTCGCCGGGCGGGCAGCAGCCCCACCACGGCTTCGCGCCGGCCGCCGAGGGCGAGCCCGAGTACTTCGGCTCCGCGGCGTCGACGCCGACGTACGACGACAACCCCGGGCACACCCGCGCCTTCTCCATCGGCGACGCGCCCGACGCCTACGACCCCTACGAACCGCAGTCCCCGCAGCCGGACCAGGTGTCCACCTACCGCGCGGGCCACACCACGGCGCCCCCGGCCGGCCCCCGGCTCCGCTGGAAGCCGCTGCTGAGCGGGATCGTCTTGCGCCCGTCCGCCACCTTCTGGCAGATGCGCGACTACCAGGTGTGGGGCCCCGCCCTCATCGTCACCTTCCTCTACGGGCTGCTCGCCGTCTTCGGCTTCGACAGCGCCCGCGAGGACGTACTCGACGCCACGCTCTCCAACAGCGTCCCGTGGGTGGTGTGCACGGCCATCGCCGTCATCCTCTGCGGCCTGATGCTCGGCGCCGTCACCAACGCCCTCGCCCGCCAGCTCGGCGGCGACGGAGCCTGGGCGCCCACCGTCGGCATGGCGATGCTCATCACCTCGCTGACGGACGCCCCGCGACTGGCCTTCGCCGTCTTCCTGGGCAGCGCCAACAGCTTCGTCCAGTTCCTCGGCTGGGCCACCTGGCTCGGCTGCGCGGCCCTGCTGACCTCCATGGTCTCCAAGTCCCACGACCTGCCCTGGCCCAAGGCTCTGGGCGCGGCGTCGATCCAGCTGATCGCGCTGCTGGTGCTCTTCAAGCTGCCGGTGATCTGAGGCCGCCCGCCGCGCCCCTCCGGCGCGCGCGAGACGGACCACAGGTAAGGGGCGCCACTCCTGGAGTGGCGCCCCTTACCTGTGCGCCGGTGGCGAGCCTCCCGTGCCAAGAGCCCCACTGACCGACGAGGGGGCGGGCCTTGGCGGAGCGGCCTGAGCGGGGGACGGCCGTCGGAGAGGTTCTCACCGGCGCGCGCCCGGGCCTGACCCGTGAAGTGAGCAGGTGGGGCGCGGTCGCCGCCCTGATGAAGAGGCGGGACGGTGTGGGATGTGGCCTGCTGTACGAGGTGAGTGATTCTTCTGCTGCGGAGGGTGCACGTCGATGGAACCGGAGCTGTTCGTTCGTCGCCGCGACCAGCGTGCAGGGGCGGGCCGGACCCGCCGTCTGCTGCTGCCTCTGCTGGCCTTGGCGACCGCGGGATTCTTCACGACCGCCGGCCGCCCACCCGCTGTGGTTCCCGTCGCCTACCAGCAGACCCCCATACCCGGCACCCCGACCTGTGCCGTGCCCGCCACGATCGTCGGGACGAACCGCGACGACAACCTCGTGGGCACTGCGGGCAACGATGTGATCGTTGTCCTGCGCGGGAACGACCACGTGGACGGCCTCGGCGGCAACGACCTCATCTGCGGCGACGGCGGCAACGACATCCTCTCCGGCAGTACCGGAAGTGACATCGTCTTCGGCGGCGACGGCCGCGACAGCCTCGACGGCAGCGTGGGTAACGACACGCTCAACGGCGGGAAAGGCAACGACGCCCTCTCCGGTGGCGACGGCAACGACACCCTCGACGGCGAGGCCGGAGACGACAGTCTCTACGGCGGCGCCAACAGCGACGACCTCAACGGTGGCGACGGCGACGACGCCCTCAACGGCAGCGCCGGTATCGACGGCCTCGACGGCGGCGCCGGTGACGACAGCCTTTATGGCGGTGCCGGCGACGACATCCTGCGCGGCGGCGTCGGCGGCGCCGTTCTCCACAGCGCCGACGCCCACGACGGTGCCCGCGCCGGGAATGACGACCTCTTCGGCGGCGACGGCGACGACCGCCTCTTCGGCGGCGACGGCGACGACCGCCTCTTCGGCGGCGACGGGAACGACGGGCTCTTCGGCAACCCGGGCAACGACGCCCTCAACGGCGAGGCCGGCGACGACGACCTCTTCGGAGGCGAAGCCAATGACTCCCTCAACGGCGGTACCGGCTCCAACATCAATAACGGGGGAGCCGGCACCAACACCTGCACCAACCCCGCCACCGGGCCCGGCTGTCCGGTATGACGGCCGCCCCGCAAGCCGCCTGGTGGTACCGGGCAACGGGCCGTTCCCGGCCCGGGGAATCAGGTCCGGTGCCGGTGCCCATGGCCCTTGCCGCCACCGGTCAGGCGTCGAAGACCTGACCCTCACGACGGACGACGGGGCCGTCGACGCTCCAGGGGAAGTTGATCCACTCGTCGGTGCGCTTCCAGACGTAGTCGCACTTCACGAGCGAGTGCGACTTCTCGTAGATCACCGCGCTGCGCACCTCGGCGACGTGTTCCGCGCAGAAGTCCCGGACGAGCTTGAGCGTCTTGCCCGTGTCGGCCACGTCGTCCGCGATCAGGACCTTCTTGTCCGAGAAGTCGATCACGTTCGGCACCGGGGCAAGCATCACCGGCATGTCCAGAGTCGTCCCGACCCCGGTGTAGAACTCCACGTTCACGAGGTGGATGTTCTTGCAGTCCAGCGCGTAGGCGAGACCGCCCGCCACGAACACCCCGCCGCGGGCGATCGAGAGCACGATGTCCGGCGCGAATCCGTCGTCGGCGATCGTCCGCGCCAGATCCCGCACCGCCTGCCCGAAGGCCTCGTACGTCAGGCTCTCCCGCGCCGGCCCGCCCATGCGCTCAGACCTGCGTCCGGTGGAAGTTCAGGTAGGAACGTGACGGCGTCGGCCCCCGCTGCCCCTGGTACCGCGAGCCGTACTTGTCCGAGCCGTACGGGAACTCCGCCGCCGAGGTGAGGCGGAAGAGGCACAGCTGTCCGATCTTCATGCCCGGCCAGAGCTTGATCGGCAGCGTGGCGACGTTCGACAGCTCCAGCGTCACGTGGCCGGAGAAACCGGGGTCGATGAAGCCCGCGGTCGAGTGCGTCAGCAGCCCCAGCCGGCCGAGGCTCGACTTGCCCTCCAGACGCGAGGCGATGTCGTCCGGAAGGGAGATCACCTCGTACGTCGAGGCCAGCACGAACTCCCCGGGGTGGAGGATGAACGCGTCGTCCTTCTCCGGCTCCACCAGCCGCGTCAGGTCCGGCTGCTCGACGGCCGGGTCGATGTGCGGGTACCGGTGGTTCTCGAACACCCGGAAGAAGCGGTCCAGCCGGACGTCGATGCTCGACGGCTGCACCATCGACGGCTCGTACGGGTCGATCCTGACCCGTCCGTTGTCGATCTCGGTCCGGATGTCCTTGTCAGAGAGAAGCACGCAAGCAGGTTACGCGGGGACGGGGCTCCGGGCCGAATCGAGCCGACCCGGCCCGAAGCCCCCACGTCACGTCCGACCTGCGCGTCCGGACGTCCGCTGCTACTTCCCGATGTCAGCCGCCACGGGGACGGCGCTGCGCAGCCGCGCACACCGCGGACACCTGATCAACCGCCCTGGGCCGAGTCTTCCGGCGCCCAGGTTCTGCATCGGGAACGTAGCGGTGCTGAAAACGTGCCCTTCGGCACAACGAACGACGGTGCGATCCATCGCTCCCCTTCTCCCCGGTACCTCAACGACGAAAGCCACATTAGGGGATGAACCCACCCCCGCCTCACGCGGCACTCCGCCCTCTCGGGCACCTCGGGTCCCCCTCACCGTACGCCCCCCGCGCCTCCCGGCGCACACCTTTCCGAAGCAACACGAAGGCCCCGGGCAGCATGCGTCCGGGGCCTGGCATGGGGTACAGTGTGCGAGGTCAGAAGCCTCAACAGGCGTCTTACGCGGGTGTAGTTTAATGGTAGAACATGAGCTTCCCAAGCTCAGAGCGCGGGTTCGATTCCCGTCACCCGCTCCAGCAGAAAGCCCCAGGCGAACCGCCCGGGGCTTCTTTGTTGTCCAGACCTCCTCATCCCTCCCGTGCCCGTTGCGTGCCCGATGTGCCGTCGTCGTGCTCGACGTGCGGTCAGCCCTCTCAAGGGCATCAGCAAGGCAGCTCCAGCCCAAAGCCGCTCCGCCGACCTCACTCGATTTCGGACCACGGCCCACTGGTCTCAGTCTTCGGGATCGACAGCAACGGTTGGCTTGCACGGCGGCACTCCTCCGCCCCCTCTTGACACGGTCCACCGGCGCCGGCGCACCCTGCGATCCCGTCCCAAAGAAGCGCCGCCACAGCCGTCCCGCTCTTCATCGTCGCGCCCATACGGTCCATGTCGAAGTCACCGCTGTGGAGCGGTCCGTAGGAGGCAAGTTGGGACCATCAACCGTCGGCGCGGGCCGACGCCGTACCGCAGACTGCCCGATTCGCGGCCAGCTGGGGTTCCCCTGGCTGTGCGGGGGAACCCCACGGGCGCCCTGGTTGCTGATCGAGATGTGCATCGCGGTCGCCTGGCATCGTCCGGCCCGCTTCAGGCGTGACACTCCCGCAGTGGCTTTCGGAGTGTCAGAAGACAGCGATGTTCTTGACGCTGGGCCAGGTTCCCATCGTCTTACGACGAGGAGCGAAGGGTGCCCGCCAGTCGCCCGTGCTCGTGTACACGTAGGCGAGGCCGGCGCCGTAGGCGACGAGGTCGGCGCGGCCGTCGCGGTTGGCGTCACCGACCGAGACGAGGTGGCTGTAGGCGTTCCAGCCGCTGCCGATCCTGGTCCGGGCCGCAAAAGTGCCGTCGCCCTTGCCCAGGTAGAGCCAGAGAACGCCGCCCTTGTCGCGGGCGACGAGGTCACCGGCGCTCGCTCCGGCGATGTTGCCGACGGCGGTGATCCCGTTGTAGGTGCCCCAGCCACCGCCGATCTTCTTGCGCGGGGAGAACGGCGCGCTGATGTTGCCGGTGCCCGTGTAGAGCCACAGAACCCCGGCGTTGTCGGTGGCGAGCAGGTCGGGCTTGCCGTCGGCGTTGAGGTCACTCCCCCCGGTGATCTTGTTGTAGATCTGCCAGCCGGGTCCGACCTTCTTGCGCGGTGCGAAGGGTGTGTCGCGAGTGCCGGTGCCCTCGTAGATCCAGAGGCCGCCCGTCTTGTCCCGGGCCACGATGTCGGCGTGCGAGGTGCCGCCCAGGTTTCCGGGGGCCGTGAACCTGTCGTAGATCTGCCAGCCCGGTCCGACGGCCGAGACCGACGGCCACTGGTACCAATTGATGTCGAGGAAGAAGGCGCTGTCGTGGCGGTTGAGGCGGCCCGTGGGGTCGACGACGAGCAGGTCTGGAGAGCCGTTGTCGCTGAAGTCGTGGGGTGCCTGCTTGCGGACGACGGTGAAGGCCCCGGAGGCCTCCGCCACGGGACCGATGCCGTTGAGCGGCGTCGCCTTGATGCGCCAGGTGTAAGCGCCGTTGTAGGCGGCCGCGAAGTTCCCCGTCTCACCCGACACCGGATTGAATCGGCCGTCCCATGGAACCTTTATGGTCTCGGCACCGGACTCCCAGGACTCCTGGACGGCCCTCGTCGCCGTCCACCGCCGCTGAGAGGCTGTGTGGGTCAGCTCGATCTCCAGTCGCGTAGTGGGGCGGCTGACCGTCGTGTCCAGGGAGATGACGCCGCGATCGCGGTCGAGGTCGATCACGTTGGGAATGGTGTGCTTCAGAATGGTGACCTTGGTCGGCTCGCCGGTGCTCGCGACCATGGTGGCGGCCGGTATCCCGTCGGAACCGAGGGATATCCGGTACAGGCCTTCGCCCTGCGCCACGGTGCCACCTTGTGCAACGAGCGAACCATCAGCCGCGGCCATGCCACCGAAGAGAGTGTCGTCCAACAGCTTGACCGTGGCACCGGTCTTCAAGGAGCGCGCGGTCAACGCGTAGAGCGGGTCGGCGTGTGCAGCCGTGCGGCCCCCCGACTGCGCGTACAGAACCCAGTCGCCAAGCAGGTCGACCCTGAGGAGACCGTTGCCTCCCAGCCCGATGCGCTCGGGCTCGCCCTCGCCGCGTGGAGCGACAACGACGGTCCGGCCAGCCTCACGACTGTACTCATTCCAAGCCATGCGCGTTGCCGATGCGGAAACGGACACCACAGGCTCGTCGTTGCGGGTCTCACGCGTCTCGATCACGGTTCCCGTGGCGACATCCACCAGGGCAAGGCGGCTCGTGGTGGCTGTGGGGACGGTGTAGCGGACGAGCAGCGTGCCCGCTGGAGCGTCGATGCCGGCGGTTTTGAAGGTGGCATTCGCCGGCAAACCCGTCACCTTTCGGTCCCGCAGCGTGCCGTCCGTTGTGTCGACGAAATGTAGATCGGTCCCGCCGGCTGTGTTGGGGGCCGTCATGACGAGCGTGGCGCCGACGAACCGGCGCAGGCTGTAGCTGCTGTTCAGGGCACTCCGGTCGATCCGTACAGGGGCGGTGCCACCGGTCATGTCCTTGAGGATGTAGGCGTCCCCTTGGTCCACAAGAATGAGGTCCGAGGACGAGCCCCAGGTCTTGCCGTTCATGTCGGTCGTTGCGCCGTCCGCAAATCGCGTCCATGTCCACCGAGGGTTGCTGCCCTGAACCACGGTGAGGAAGCCGGTCATGCCGACGCCGAGCACCTCGCCATCAGGCGGCATGGCAATCGAGGTCTGCTCGGAGGTCACGGCAGCGGCCCGGGCACCGTCGGTGGTCGTGCCGGAAGCTGCCGCGGCCATGGGCGGAGCAAGTAGTACGGAAGCCGAAGTGCCGGCCGTGATGGCGAGTACGGTCATGGCAGCCGCCGTCAGCCGACGACGGGCCCCCGGACGTGCGTGAATCAAAGTCTGTTCCCTCCCACAGCCACCAGCGCAACACGCGCCGCTGCTGTGAGACATTCGCCCGGTCCGCAAAGTTGTACCAACCGCTTGCAAATCGGCGGAGGCTCTCGCCCATGGCGGCTCCGTAAGTTGGTGGGTGACCCAGGGGGCGAGTGTGGCTGATGGCAGCTTGTCCTTGGTGACTCGGCTGGAGTGGCCGCCTGCCCCTTCGGGGCACCGCCCATAGGTCGCGTCGATGGTCAGGGATCGCTTCAAGTAGCGACGGTGAAGAGGACAGCGCGGCCGGCGTCGGCTGTTACGCGATAAAAGTCTCGCATCTCGACGAAGCTACCCCAGGTGTATTGGAAGTCCTCTTCGTCCCCTCGGCCTTTGTAGTCGCCGAGATCGAGCGCGAAAAACCGTTCGCGTACCCAAGCCTCGTTGAGCAGCATCAGCGCTGCGGAGACCTCCCGACCTCGTCGGCCGCAACGAGCGTGATGATGTAGTCGTCACCGTCGTACAGCGGTCGTCCGCCCAGGATTGCATGCGACAGCGGGTAGTCCCCGGCACTGAACCTGAGAGACCCGTCAGTCAGGCAACGGTGTAGGGCGTCCCATGCTTTGTCGGTGTCGGCCAGCCATGGCCTCTGCCACTCCTCCTCGATCTCCTCGATCTGCTCCATCGTCTCGTCGGCACCAGCACGCTCTAGCAATAGCTGCCCCAGCGCGAAATTCCCGGTGACTCCCAAGCTCAGAGCGCGCGTTCGATTCCCGTCACCCGCTCCAGCAGAAAGCCCCAGGCACGTAGCCCGGGCTCCGGCCCGCGGGGGTCCCCGCAAGGTGGCCCGCATGACAAGCTGTACTTCCCACTGCCCGAGTCCAGGAGGTCACCATGACTGCAGCGTCTCCATCGCAAGAAGGTTCCGAGCCGGCTAACGCCGAGAGCCCTGCCCTGGCGCCTGACGAGGACGGCCAGTATGACCTGAAGGCCAAGTTTCGGGAGGCCCTGGCGCGCAAACGCGGCATGCAGGCGGAAGCCACGGCCCTCGCTGCGAACACCGACGCGTCGAAGGTCCGCGGCGCGCACGGCCCGACTACCGGCCAGCGCTCGTTCCGACGCAAGAGCGGCGGCTGAGAGGTCGTTCTCGGTGGCGTTACACGGCCTTCAGCCACTGGATGCTCACCGGGCCGCCCACCACCTGGCCGTGAGCCACTGCGGCACCGGTATCGACCTGTCAGCGTTCGGTGACGAGGTCAGCATCACGGTGCCCTACTGGCACGTCGGCGACGGTGCTGCAACGGTGCTCGGCAAGCTCTTTGCTCTCTCCACGATCGTGGAGAAGGAGACCGGCCTGACTGCCTCCCTCTGTGAGCGGATGGATGAGTGCGCGATAACGGTCGAATGCCTCGCGAGCCTCGCCAGCACGTGATCTTGCTCATCGACCCGCTCAACCAGTTCACCCATGAGCCACACCATGGCAGTGGGTGAGGATCTGAGACCGGCAGACCTAAGGATCGAGCCGACCACGTACGGGTTCGCTCAATGGTGGCGAAGTCGGCTCGAGCGCGCCGAGCGGAAACTCGGGACCTGCCAGGGTGAGGACCATGCGGTACTGCGAGCGCCATGAGATGCACAACTGCGCGGACTGCGGTCCACGCCCACCCCTCAGCGGTGGACCCACCGACGAATGGGATGGCTGGCCGGCGGCCTCGATCATCATCCACGCCAGCGGCAAGGCCCACCTTCCCGGTTGCACGCACATCGTTCCGGCCGACATCCGGCCACCCGTCTACGGCTGGGTGCCCGCCCCGTCCCCGGGGGCATGGCGCCGTCTCGCGCCCTCCAGCCCGCTCCACGCCACCCAAGGCAACGTCGAGCGGGTGGCGGTGAGCCGCTGCCAGAGCTGCGACGCGGCCCAGTAGCCCGGCCGCGTCGCCACCGTCGTCGGCAGGGACGCACTCGCCCGGTCAGTGCGTGAAGGGGCCGCTGAGCGTGGTGTACGACAGCTTGAGCGAGATCACGGAGTACGCCTTCGAGCCGGTGCCGGTGGTCCCGGACGCCGAACCCTTCAGCATGTGGACCAGGCCCTGCCGGGGGTTGTCCAGCCACTCGTTCGTGTCCACCATGAGGTCGGCACGACCGTCCCGGGTGTAGTCGGTGAGCTTGAGGTTCAGTCCGAAGGAGTCGTCGTTCTCCACGGCGCCCGCGACACCGGAGGTGCTCTGGCTGTACGCCTTGGCGCCGCTGCCGGACAGACCCCCCGCACGGCCGAGCAACACCGTGACCATGCCGGCCCGGCGCTTGCCCGAAAGAGCCTCGCCGGGGGCTCCGATGGCGAGGTCCGCGTATCCGTCACCGTTGACGTCGCCGGCGGAGACGGCGGCGCCGAAGAAGTCCTCGTTCTCGGAAGCGCCGGGTACGCCCGCCGTGTCCTGAGTGAACTTCACCGGCTTGCGCGCCGTGTTCGGCCCGACAGGCCCGCCGTACTGGACCGTGACGTAGCCCCGTTCCCGGTCCGGCTGCTCGTTACCGCGGCCGATGGCCAGGTCGCCGTAGCCGTCCTTGTCGAAGTCGCCGACGGTGGTCACGGGGCCGCTGCCGATCTGGTGGCCGCCGTCGTCGGGCACGCGCGTCTCGCCCGCGCGCCGGGTGAAGTCGCTGCCTCCGCGGTGGAAGTAGGCCCGCAGGTCAAGGTCGTCGTCACCTTGGAGGTCACGGCCGAGGATGTACAGGTCGGTGGCGGCGTCGGCGGTGACCCGGCCTGCCGCCAGCTGGGAGGCGTCCAGATAGCCGTAGCCGTCGCCGAGGGACTGCCAGCCGGCGCGGCCGCCGGCCCGGGTGAAGGGGCCCTTGAGCAGGACGACACCGGCCCGGCTGCCGCTGACAGCGGCGAGGTCCTGGTCACCGTCGCCGTCGAAGTCGCCGGCCACGACGTCCCGCCCGAATCCGTCGCCCTGACCCGGGTTCACCGACGCGATGGGCGAGTGGAAGACGGTGCCGGAACCGAGACCCTTGGCACCGCCCCAGACGACGGTCAGCCCGCCTCGGTCCCGGATGTCGCCGACGTCCTCGCCCGGTGAGGCGACGACCAGGTCGGCGTAGCCGTCGCGGTCGAGGTCGGCGCTGGTGGCGGCGAATCCCCATTCGTCGTCCTTCTCCACCGCGCCGGGTATGCCGGGCGAGTCCTGATGGATGGTCTGGACTCGCGTGCCGGGGCCGGTCGACGTGCCGTAGACGACGGTGACCCTGCCGTCCTTGCCATGCGTACCGCCGAGCATGACGAAGTCGCGGTAGCCGTCGCCATTGAAGTCGTCGGCCAGCCTGGCGGGAGCCGCGACCGCCGAAGGGGCGATGAGAAGCGAGCTGCAGACCGCCGCCGCGAGCGCCGCGGCGGTGGCAAGGGCAGTACGGGTGGCGCGCATGGCTCTCCGGTGTCCGATGGCGGGCGGTGACGCTTGAACCGCGATCTTTGACCCGTCGGGATACCTGATGGTTGTACGCCGATGACGGGCGGTGTCGCGGTACGGCGGCGTCAGCCGTGCGGAGGGCTGTGGCGGCCTTCGAGGGTCGCCCGCTCGCGTCGCCGGGAGGGCGCCGGTGTGGCGGAGGGCCGTCCCGCAATAGGCCAGGACCTGATGCGGGTCCGTTTCCCATTGGAAAGCCCTGAGCTCCCGCCGAAGGGCCTGGGTAGGCTGCCCGCCATGAGAGAGCTCGGACCTGTCGCCTGGCCGCCTGCCCCGATCAGGACCGAACGGCTCGTGCTCCGTGAGCCCGGGGCCCGGGACCGTGCGGCGGTGATCGAGTTGCTGGCCTCGCCGGAGGTGGGCACCTACATCGGCGGTGCACGACCGCGGGACGAACTCGAGCGCACGGTGCCCGAGGTGCCCGGACGGCGTCCCGGCTTCTTCGTGGTCGATCTCGACGGGGCGCTGATCGGCACGATCACGCTCGACCGGCGCGACGCGGAGCGTCCGGGTCGTGTCCTGCCGGGTGCCGGGGAGGCCGAACTCGGCTACCTGTTCCTGCCGGAGGCGTGGGGGTACGGGTACGCCGCCGAGGCCTGCGCAGCGGCACTCGACTGGTTCACCGGCGCGTTTCCGGGCGAGCCGGTGGTGCTCTGCACCCAAACCGCCAACAGCCGCTCGGTACGCCTCGCGGAGAAGCTGGGGTTCACCGAGGTGGAGCGGTTCGAGGAGTTCGGAGCCGAGCAGTGGTTCGGCGTACGGTCCTCGGACGTGCCTTCGGCTTGAGCCCGTACTCGGCGGTCGGTGGATCAACGCGGACCGCATCGTCGGAGGCTGCCCTCCGTGTTTATGACGGGCATCCGGTTGCCCTCTGCAGCAGGGACGGCACGACCCCGGGTGGCACTGGGAGCGCCGCCCGGGGTCGTGCCGTCTCATCGCGGACCGAGGCCGTCACCTCAGACGACGCGCTTGCGGCCCCAGAGGAAGACGAAGGCCGTGACAGCGGCGGCCAGGGCGAACAGGATCGAGGCGCCGAGCCACTGCATGCCGCTCATCTGGGAGATGGGGAGGTAGTCCACCGCCCAGCCCACGATGCCCTTCTGCTGCCGGCAGGCCTCGACGGCCTTCTCGGATCCGGCGTGCACGCAGGTGCTCCAGCCCAGGGTCTCCCCGGACGACGTGACGAACGACTGATCGATCTCGTAGGCGGCGGTGGGGAGGCTCGGGGCGCCGCCGTCGACGCCCGAGTCGGTGGTGATCCTCACGACGTGGCCCAGGTCGAGCCGGTACTGGCCCCAGGCCACCTGGACGGCGACCGCGAAGAAGAAGGTCACGACCATCGAGAGCAGGGTGCGGCGCAGGACCATGCCGATCGCGACGCCGCCCAGGACGGTGAAGAGCGCGAGCGCGACGGGCACGGGCCCGGTGTTGTCGAACCCGCCGGAGGTCCAGTCCAGGACGGTGTTCTGCCTGCTGACCGGTGCCCACCACCGGCCGAAGGTGAACGAGACGGCGACCGTGCAGACCACGACCACCAGGGCGGTGATGCCGATCTTGGCGGCGAGCCAGCGGGCGGGGCTCGCGGCCTGGGTGGTGACGAGCTTGGCCGTGCCGCTCTCCAGGTCACCGGCGAGCAGCGGGGCGCCGAGGAAGACCCCGAGGAGGACGGGGACGAAACCGAGCCCGAGGCTGGCCTTCGCGAGCGCGGCGCTGTACGGGGTGATGTCCTCCATCCATGTGTCGGGGGAGGAGTGCGGCCAGCCCTTTGCGGTGAGGTGGTCGAGCAGGCCGGCGCGCTGGTAGAGCATCCACGCCACGGCG
>NZ_JARAVM010000089.1:0-1040 GCF_033792735.1 Streptomyces sp. PA03-3a | reverse complement strand
GGCGGCTTCACGGGCTTAGCATCAGAGGGTTCAGCGCTGGCGCTTCAAAGCGGGTACCGGAATATCAACCGGTTGTCCATCGACTACGCCTGTCGGCCTCGCCTTAGGTCCCGACTTACCCTGGGCAGATCAGCTTGACCCAGGAACCCTTAGTCAATCGGCGCAAGAGTTTCCCACTCTTGTATCGCTACTCATGCCTGCATTCTCACTCGTGAACCGTCCACGACTCCCTTCCAGGGCCGCTTCACCCGGCACACGACGCTCCCCTACCCATCACAGCCTCCGTTGGGAGTAATGCTGCAATGACACGACTTCGGCGGTACGCTTGAGCCCCGCTACATTGTCGGCGCGGAATCACTTGACCAGTGAGCTATTACGCACTCTTTCAAGGGTGGCTGCTTCTAAGCCAACCTCCTGGTTGTCTGTGCGACTCCACATCCTTTCCCACTTAGCGTACGCTTAGGGGCCTTAGTCGATGCTCTGGGCTGTTTCCCTCTCGACCACGGAGCTTATCCCCCGCAGTCTCACTGCCGCGCTCTCACTTACCGGCATTCGGAGTTTGGCTAAGGTCAGTAACCCGGTAGGGCCCATCGCCTATCCAGTGCTCTACCTCCGGCAAGAAACACACGACGCTGCACCTAAATGCATTTCGGGGAGAACCAGCTATCACGGAGTTTGATTGGCCTTTCACCCCTAACCACAGGTCATCCCCCAGGTTTTCAACCCTGGTGGGTTCGGTCCTCCACGCGGTCTTACCCACGCTTCAACCTGCCCATGGCTAGATCACTCCGCTTCGGGTCTTGGGCATGCGACTGAAACGCCCTATTCGGACTCGCTTTCGCTACGGCTACCCCACACGGGTTAACCTCGCCACACACCGCAAACTCGCAGGCTCATTCTTCAAAAGGCACGCAGTCACGACATACAAGCAAGCTTGCATGCGACGCTCCCACGGCTTGTAGGCACACGGTTTCAGGTACTATTTCACTCCGCTCCCGCGGTACTTTTCACCATTCCCTCACGGTACTATCCGCTATCGG
>NZ_JARAVM010000011.1:0-226032 GCF_033792735.1 Streptomyces sp. PA03-3a | reverse complement strand
CGGGAGCCGCGGGGGCGGCTGTCGGCGGAGGAGGCCGAGCGGTTGCTGCGGGCCGGTGCCGCCGAGACCGAGACCGAGAGCGTCCCCCGCGACAGCCTCACCGTGCCGCACACCGCGCCGACCGCCGTCGTCCGGCCCCGGACCCCCGCCCCGCAGCCCGAGCCGCCGCACGCCCCCACGGTCCCGTCGGAGGTCGCGGCGCCGCCGCCGGCCCCCGGGCGCCGGCGGCGCACCGGCGTACGGGCGCTGGTCGCGGCGGCGCTGGCGGTCGCCCTGGCCGGCGGCGGGTTCTACGCCGCCCAGCACTTCGGCGGCTCCACCGGCACCCAGGGCGACGGGCCGGGGCCGAGCCACTCGGCGACGTCCTCGTCGCCGTCCTCCCCGTCTCCTTCTCCGTCCCCGTCGGCTCCCGGCCCCTCGCCCGTGCCGGCGGGCTACCGCCTGGCCGAGGAGCCGGAGCGCGGCTTCTCCGTCCCGGTGCCCGACGGGTGGACCCGTCAGGTGCAGGGCGATCAGGTCATCTACGTCGATCCGAGCGGACTGGCCGGCCTGCGGATCGGCACGCTGGACTACGCGGCGAGCGACCCTCTGGAGCACTTCGAGGAGGAGGAGCAGCAGACCATCCCCAAGCTGGCCGGATACGAGCGGCTGCGGATGCAGAGCACCCGCTGGCGTGATCGCCCCGCAGCCATATGGGAGTTCGCCTTCCAGGGCAAGGCCCGCGACTTCCGGGCCATCGACCTCGGCTTCGGGGAGCCCGGTGGACGCGAGTTCGCCGTCTACCTCTCGGCGCCTACGGCCCAATGGGGCGATTTCCGGTCGGTCTTCGACAACGCGGTGGCCGGACTCGTCGTCCACGACTAGCACACGGCGGGGCCGGGGTGGGACCACGGCCCCGAGTCAGGGATGATGGAGGTCTCCATCCCGCGGTCGCCGCAAGCAGGCGATGAGGGAGCTTCATCTTCAGCGACTGCAGAGGGAATTCATGGGCCAGGCGCACGACACCGACCAGCGTCTCATCGCCGACCGGTACCGACTCGGCGCCGTCCTCGGCAAGGGCGGCATGGGCACCGTCTGGCGGGCCGTCGACGAGACGCTCGGCCGTACGGTCGCCGTGAAGGAGCTGCGCTTCCCGCACAACATCGACGAGGACGAGAAGCGCCGCCTGATCACCCGTACCCTGCGCGAGGCCAAGGCGACCGCCCGGATCCGCAACACCGGCGCGGTGACCGTCTTCGACGTCGTCGAGGAGGACGACCGGCCCTGGATCGTCATGGAACTGGTCGAGGGCCGCTCGCTGTCGGACGCGATCCGCGAGGACGGGCCGCTCTCGCCCAAGCGCGCCGCCGAGGTCGGGCTGACCGTGCTGGACGTCCTGCGGGCCGCCCACAAGGAGGGCATCCTCCACCGTGACGTGAAGCCGTCCAACGTCCTGATCGCCGACGACGGCCGCGTCGTGCTCAGCGACTTCGGCATCGCCCAGATCGACGGCGACCCGTCCGTCACCTCCACCGGCATGCTGGTCGGCGCTCCCTCCTACATCTCGCCGGAGCGGGCGCGCGGCCAGAAGCCGGGGCCGCCGGCCGACCTGTGGTCGCTGGGCGCGCTGCTGTACGCCTCGGTCGAGGGCCGGCCGCCGTACGACAAGGGCTCGGCCATCGCCACGCTCACCGCGGTCATGACCGAGTCTCTGCAGACCCCGCGCAACGCGGGTCCGCTGGCCGACGCGATCCACGGGCTGCTCAACAAGGACCCGGAGCTGAGGCTCGACGACGCCGGCGTGCGCCCGCTGCTCACGAGTGTCGCCCACGCGCCGGACGTCCCCGTGGCGGAGGCCACGCGGACCATGCCGCTGCCGCCCTCGGACCCGCAGCCGACGCCGACCGACGCGCCCCCGGCCACCCGGGCCGCCGCGGCCGACCAGGCGGCGCTGCGGGCCGCCAAGGCCAAGCCGGAGCCCGAGGCCGCCCCGGCGACCACCGCCACCCCGGCGACCGCGTCCGCGCCGGTCGCGCCGGTACCGGTCGCCGCCGCCCCGGCCGCCCTCCGGCTGCCGCTCCTGGCGTCGATGGACGGGCGCCGCCGCCGCGCGGTGCTCTTCGCGGCGATCGTGGTCGTCCTCGTGCTGCTCGGGACGGGCATCGGCATCTGGGCCGGCCAGGGCGACGACGACCCGGGCGCGCGCGGGCCCGCCGGCCCGTCCGCCCCGGCGAGCGCCAAGTCCGGTGACGAAGGCGTCCAGGACGGCAAGGGAGGCGACGACAAGGGCACGGGCGGCGAGGCCAGCGACGACAAGGGCGGCGACGACTCCGGCAAGGGGAAGGACGACGACTCCGGCAAGGGGTCGGGCGGTTCCTCCTCCGGGTCCGGCGACGGCTCCGGCAGCGGGAAGAACGGCACCGGCGCCGTCCCGGCCGGCTGGACGACCTACACCGACTCCGAGGGCTTCTCGATAGCGCTGCCCAGTGGCTGGGCCGCGAACAAGGAGCGGGCCGGCAACGGCTGGATCTTCAACGCCCGCCGCAGCCCCCGGGTGCAGGTCGACTGGACCCACACCCCGGGCAGGAGCGCGGCGGACGCCTGGCGCCAGAACGAGTCCGGCGCCGCGAGCAGGTTCCCCGGCTACCAGAAGGTGGACATAAAGGACGTGGACTACCGCGGCTACCGCACCGCGGCCGACTGGGAGTTCACCTACACCTCCGGCGGGACGAAGATGCGCGCCGTCAACCGCGGCTTCGTCGTGGACGACGGACACGGCTACGCCATCCTCTTCTTCGCGCCGGACGCCGAGTGGAAGAAGACCAGGGAGATGCGCGAGGCGCTCTACAACACCTTCAAACCGGCCAAGTGACGCCGCTCGAGCACGTATCGTGAGTCATTGCGGACTGTCCGCATCCACAACGGATCGGATCTGACGCTTTGGGGAGGCGTCGTGGACGACTACGCGGGACGCGTACTGGCCGACCGCTACCGCCTGCCGCGGCCGCCCGCCGACGAGTTCGAACTGGTGGAGACCCGGGCCTGGGACACGTTCAGCAACCAGGAGGTGCTGATACGCCAGGTCCTGCTGCCCGAGGTCGTCAGCGCCGAGCCCGGGCCGCACCCCGGGGACGGCGGGGACACCGCCCACCGGGCCCTGGAGGCGGCGCGGGCCGCGGCCGCGATACCCGACCACCCCCGGCTGGTGCAGGTCTTCGACATCTTCGTCGAGGACGGCAGCGTGTGGATAGTGAGCGAACTGGTCGCCGCCCGTCCGCTGGCCGCGGTCCTCGCCGACAAGCGGCTCAGCCCGTACCGTGCCGCCGAGGTGGCCTCCGACGTGCTGACCGCGCTGCGTGTGCTGCACGCGCACGGCTGGGTCCACCGCAACGTCACCGGCCGCACCGTGCTGGTCTGCGACGACGGCCGGGCGATGCTCTCCGGCCTGGCCGTGGGCGCCGCCCAGGAGGCGCTGTGCGGGTACAACCCGGTGCCGGTGCCCGCCATGGCCGGCGGCGGCGAGGCGCCCGGCGGCGGCTGGGAGGGCCCGCACTCCGCGCTGGAGCTGGAACGCGCCCGGCAGGCGCGGCTCACCGTGATCGGCCCGGTCACGGAGCGGTGGGCCCCGGAGCAGGCCACCGAGGTCCACGAGAACTGGCAGCTCGCCCCGCCCGTCGGTCCCGCCGCCGACCTGTGGGCGCTGGGGTCGCTGCTCTTCCGCAGCGTCCAGGGGCATCCGCCGTTCCCGGAGGAGAACACCGCGGAGCTGGTCCAGCTGGTCATAGCCGAACCGCCCGCGTACGCCGAGGAGTGCGGACCGCTGCGGCCCGTCGTGGAGTCCCTGCTCCGCCAGGACCCCGAGGAGCGGCCCGACGCGGAGGAACTGCGCGGCTGGCTGCGCTCGCTCGTCCGGTCCGCGCCGGAACCGGACCTGGGGCTGAGCACGGTGCCGGTGCCCGCCGACGATCCGCACAAACTGCCCGTCGTAAGGCGCCGGGGCGAACTGGTGCGGCGCCGCAAGGCCGCCGCCGACCCCGTGCCCGCGCCTTCCGCGCACGGGCGCCACAAGCGCACCAAGGAGCGCAGGCAGCGGTCGGCGCGCGGGCCGCGCAGCCTCGGGGTCACCCTGGTCGGCCTGGTGCTGCTGCTGATGGTCGCCGCCGTGCTCTACGCCGTGCTCTTCATGCCGCGCGGCGGGGCCGGGGACGACGAGGGCGCGGCGGGCGCCACGCGGACCCTGCCCGCGCAGGTGCCCGGCGGTGACGAACGGCCGCAGTCGACGAAGCCGCGGGCCGACGGGTCGACGGCCACCAAGACCCCGCGGAGTTCGCCCCGCGCCACGAGCGCCCCGCCGCCCACGCGGTCCACTCCAGCGGACGACGGCGCCGCCACCGGCCTCGGCGGCGACTTCCGGCTGCGCACCGATCCGGAGGGCTTCCGCCTCGCCGTCCCCAACGGCTGGCAGCGCACGGGAAAGAACGCCGACGGGCAGGTCCGCTACACCGGCGGCGACTACCAGCTGCTGGTCGTGCCGGGCCGGGACACCGTCGCGGACAAGGGCAGCGATCCCATCGTCTACCAGAACGACGAGCCGGAGCTGGCGGGCTTCCGTGCCTCCGGCTGGTCCTCGGCCTCCGGGCTGCGCCGCCTCGACATGGGCGGGATCTCGGCCGCGGAAGGCGAGTTCAGCTGGAGCGACGGATCCGGGCGGCAGCTGTTCGCGCGCAACCTGGCGATGATCCGCGACGGCAGGTACCACGTCGTCCTGGTCATCGGGCCGGACGGTGAACGCGCCGACGTCAAGCGCTACTTCGAGAAGGCCGCGGAGACCTACCGCACCACCTGAGCACGGCGCCGGCCGCAGCCGAGCGGCCCCGACGCCGCTCGGGCCGGGCCGGGCAGGGGTTCGCGGCGTTCCTGCCAGCTTTTGCTGGCGTAATTGTGAAAACCGGCTACTGACGGGTATGCACGCGGTGCCACCCCGTCGTACGCTCCCGCCATGACGGACTCTCCTACTGGCGGTAACGGCAATCCGGTCGCCCCCACCGGCACCAGGACCGCCGCGGACGTGGTGACCCCGGACCTCGTGGCGCGGCTGACGCGGGGCGTCGCCGGCAGCGGCAGGACCGTGAACCACACGCCGCTGACCGGCGAGAAGCTGGCGGAGCTCCCGGAGTCGACCCCGGAAGACGTGGCGGCGGCCTACGACAGGGCGCGGGAGGCGCAGAAGGCCTGGGCGGCCACGCCAGTGCGCAGGCGTGCCGCGGTGCTGCTCCGCTTCCACGACCTCGTGCTGGCCCGCCAGTCCGAGGTGCTGGACCTGATCCAGCTGGAGACCGGCAAGGCCCGGCTGCACGCGCACGAGGAGGTGCTGGCGGTCGCCGTCGCCGCCCGGCACTACGGCGTCAAGGCCCCGTCGTACCTGAGGCCCAAGCGGCACACCGGCGCCATCCCGACGCTCACCAAGGTGCGGGAGCTGCGGCACCCGCGCGGTGTCGTCGGCCAGATCGCGCCGTGGAACTACCCCCTCGAACTCTCCGTCGGCGACGCGCTTCCCGCCTTCGTCGCGGGCAACGCCGTGGTGATGAAGCCGGACACCGAGACCGCGCTGACCGCCCTGTGGGCGCGCGAGCAGCTGATCGAGGCCGGGCTGCCCGCCGACGTCTGGCAGGTCGTCATCGGCGAGGGCCCGGTCGTCGGCCCGGCGGTCGTCGAGCACGCCGACTACGTGTCCTTCACCGGCTCCACCCGCACCGGCCGCGACGTGGCCAGGCGTGCCGCGGCCCGCCTGATCGGCGCCTCCCTCGAACTCGGCGGCAAGAACGCCCTGCTGGTGCTGGAGGACGCCGACCTCGACAAGGCGGCCGAGGGCGCGGTCCGCGCCTGCTTCTCCTCGGCGGGCCAGCTGTGCATCTCCATCGAGCGGCTCTTCGTCCACGCGTCCGTCGCCGACGCCTTCCTGGAGCGCTTCACCGCGCGCACCCGGGCCCTCAAGCTGGGCACCGCCCTCGCCTACGGCGCCGGGATGGGGTCGCTGGCCGGCGAGCGCCAGATGGAGACCGTGACCCGGCACGTGGACGAGGCGGTCGCCAAGGGCGCCACCGTCCTCACCGGCGGCAGGGCCCGGCCCGACGTCGGCCCCTACTTCTTCGAGCCGACCGTCCTGGACGGTGTCGAGCCGCCGATGTCGGTGTGCGCGGAGGAGACCTTCGGACCGGTGGTGTCCGTGTACCGCTTCACCGACGAGGACGAGGCGGTCGAGCGCGCCAACGCGACGCCCTACGGCCTCAATTCCAGCGTCTGGACCAAGGACACCCGCCGAGGCGCCCGCGTCGCCGCGCGCCTGCGCAGCGGCACCGTCAACGTCAACGAGGGCTACGCGCCGGCGTACGGCAGCGTGCAGTCCCCGATGGGCGGCATGAAGGACTCCGGCCTCGGGCGCAGGCACGGCTCGGAGGGCATCCTCAAGTACACCGAGGCGCAGACCGTGGCGACGCAGCGGCTGCTGCCGATGGCCCCGTCGCTGGGCATGGACGACTCGGCGTACGCGGCCCTCATGAGCCGCAGCCTGCGCGTGATGAAGGCGCTGAGGCTGCGCTGATGGAGGGGGAGCGGATGTCCTACGACTACGACGTGATCGTGATCGGGTCCGGCTTCGGCGGATCCGTGTCCGCACTGCGCCTGACCGAGAAGGGCTACACGGTCGGCGTCCTGGAGGCCGGGCGCCGCTGGACCCGGGAGTCGCTGCCGAAGAACTCCTGGCACATCAGGGACTACCTGTGGGCCCCGGCGCTCGGCCTGTACGGGATCCAGCGCATCCACCTGCTCGACAACGTCATGATCCTGGCCGGCGCGGGGGTCGGGGGTGGTTCGCTGAACTACGCCAACACCCTCTACGTCCCGCCGAAGGCCTTCTTCGAGGACCGCCAGTGGGGCCACATCACCGACTGGCAGGAGGAGTTGGCCCCCTACTACGACCAGGCCAAGCGCATGCTCGGCGTGCGGCTCAACCCGACGATGACCCCCTCGGACGTCCACCTCAAGGCGACCGCCGAGCGGATGGGCGTCGGCGACTCCTTCCACATGGCCCCGGTCGGCGTCTTCTTCGGCGACGGACGGGACGCCGCGGGCGACGCCGAGGCCGCGCCCGGCGCCGAGGTCCCCGACCCGTACTTCGGCGGCGCCGGCCCGTCCCGGCGGGCCTGCACGGAGTGCGGGGAATGCATGACCGGCTGCCGTCACGGCGCCAAGAACACCCTCAACGAGAACTACCTCCACCTCGCCGAGAAGGCGGGCGCCGAGATCCACGCGATGACCACCGTCACCGCCGTGTCGGAGAACCCGGAGGGCGGCTACGACGTCGCCGTCGTCCCCACCGACGCCCGCCGCAAGGCGAAGCCGCGCGTGCTGCGCGCCGGGCACGTGGTCGTCGCCGCCGGGACGTACGGCACCCAGACGCTGCTGCACCGCATGCGCGACGCGGGCCTGCTGCCGGGGCTGTCCGCCCGGCTGGGGGAGCTGACCCGCACCAACTCCGAGGCGCTGGTGGGCGCTCAGACCGACAGTCGCCGCTACCGCAGGCGCACCGGCGAGCCGCGCGTGGACTTCACACGCGGCGTGGCGATCACGTCCTCGATCCATCCGGACGAGAACACCCACATCGAGCCGGTCCGCTACGGCAAGGGCTCCAACTCGATGGGCGGCCTGTCCATCCTGCAGGTCCCGCACGGCACCCGGCTGC
This sequence comes from Streptomyces sp. PA03-3a, assembly GCF_033792735.1. Taxonomy (NCBI): domain Bacteria; kingdom Bacillati; phylum Actinomycetota; class Actinomycetes; order Kitasatosporales; family Streptomycetaceae; genus Streptomyces; species Streptomyces sp. PA03-3a. Next base: position 218,312 of record NZ_JARAVM010000011.1, on the reverse strand, counting down.
CGCGCGGGCTGGCCTACCTGGCGCACTGCGCGCGCCACCCGGTGCTGCTGATGCGGTCGCTGTCCAACCGCCGCTGGTCCGAGCGCACCATCATCGGGCTGGTCATGCAGTCCCTGGACAACTCGCTGACGACCTACCGCAAGCCCAGGGGCCTGGGGAAGGGACTGCTCACCGCCCGGCAGGGGCACGGCGCGCCCAACCCCTCCTTCATCCCCGAGGGCGCCGAGGCCGCGCGCCTGCTCGCGGAGGAGATCAACGGCTTCGCGGGCAGCAACGTCGGCGAGTTGATGGGCACCCCGCTCACCGCCCACTTCCTGGGCGGCTGCGCGATCGGCGAGGACGCCGAGCACGGTGTGATCGACCCGTACCACCGGCTGTTCGGGCACCCGGGCATCCATGTGGTGGACGGCGCCGCGGTCTCCGCCAACCTGGGGGTCAACCCGTCGCTCACCATCACCGCGCAGGCCGAACGGGCCATGTCGCTGTGGCCCAACAAGGGTGACGCCGACCCGCGCCCGGCCCAGGGCGAGGCCTACCGCCGCGTCGCCGCGGTCGAGCCCAGGAGCCCGGTCGTCCCCGAGGACGCCTTCGGCGCGCTGCGGCTGCCCGTGATCCCCGTCCCGCCGGTGCCGCCCAAGGGCTGACGCCGCCGGACGCACGGACGCCGTGGGGGCCGCGCCCGCAGGGGACGCGGCCCTCCCGGCCGTGTTCCGGGCTGGTTCCGGGCGCGTTCCGACCGGGCGCCGGACCGCGCGGAGAGCGCCATGTGCGGCCCGACTCACTCGATCGAGGGTCGGATACCTGCTCAAGTGCCGCGAAATGAGTAGTGTGTTCCTCGCAGAGCGGCCGGTCCCGGGCGTCCCCGGAACCGACCGCCACTTTGAGTCGTGACCGGGCTGCTGTCCCCTGCCGTCCGGTCACTATCACCGGAGCGAGGTCCCACGGCGCGACCGCATTGCTTCCACTCGCGCGGCCGTGCCTCATCGCTCCGGTGGCACCCCGCCCAGCTGCGTCTGAGCGGTGTCCACGCGTGGTCTTCGACGTCCTTGCTTCCCTGGCCCAGGGTCACCGCGCCTGGCTGGCACGGACACCGGATTCAACGAAGCCGTCCGTAGGCGGTCACGTGCCGTACGGGTGATGCCCCCCGAACGGGTCATACGGCCGGTGCCGCGGGGGCTTCAGACCCGGCCGCGGCACAGCTCCAGCAGGGTCATGGCGAGTGCCGTGCCGGGCCTGCCCAACTGCTCGCTGTAGCGGCGCAGGATGTCCATCTCGCGGGAGAGGTGCACGCGGCGGCCGCCGGAATCGATGCGGGCGCGCTGGATGCCCGCCGAGACGGCCATCCGTTCCCGCACCAGCGCGATGATCCTCGCGTCGAGGTCGTCGATCCGCTCGCGGGCGTCCGCGATGACGGCGCCGGCGTCGGTGGTCCGCGGTGCCGCGGGGGTGCTGCTCATGGGGTTCCTCCTCGGGGGCCGGGCCCCCGGGCCGCCCGGGACGGGAAACGCCAGGCGCCCCGGGCCGTGTGGCCCGGGGCGCCTGGTGACGTCTGGATGCGTTTCCTCGCTCAGACAGCACGACCATGGCAGCCGGACCAGCCGGTGCCATAGGTAAACGCGAAGCGCGTGCGGTTGAGCATGCGGCACAGTGTGCGCCCCCGGGGCGGGGAAGTAAAGCCGCGGGCCCCGGTAGAATCGGCAGGGACCCCACGTTCGACACCGCCGGAAGGCCCACCGTGGCATCAGCGACCCCAGCCGCCCCCGACACCGTCCTCGTCGTTGACTTCGGGGCGCAGTACGCCCAGCTCATCGCCCGCCGCGTCCGTGAGGCCCGGGTCTACAGCGAGATCGTGCCGAGCACGATGCCGGTCGAGGAGATGCTGGCCAAGCGGCCCGCGGCGATCATCCTGTCGGGCGGCCCGTCGTCGGTCTACGCCGAGCACGCCCCGCGGCTGGACCGCGCCCTCTTCGAGGCGGGCGTCCCGGTCTTCGGCATGTGCTACGGCTTCCAGTTGATGGCGATCACCCTCGGCGGCACCGTCGACAACACCGGGGCGCGTGAGTACGGCCGCACCCCGCTGCACGTCGGCAAGACCGGCTCCACGCTCTTCGAGGGCACCCCGGCCGAGCAGTCGGTGTGGATGTCGCACGGCGACACCTGCACCGCCGCCCCGGAGGGCTTCACCGTCTCCGCGGCCACCGACCTGGTGCCGGTGGCCGCGTTCGAGAACGACGAGAAGAAGCTCTACGGCGTCCAGTACCACCCCGAGGTGCTGCACTCCGACCACGGCCAGCAGGTGCTGGAGCACTTCCTCTACCGCGGTGCCGGCATCGCCCCGGACTGGACCACGCACAACGTGGTCGAGGAGCAGGTGGCCGCGATCCGCGCGCAGGTCGGCGACAAGCGCGCCATCTGCGGCCTGTCCGGCGGAGTGGACTCCGCGGTCGCCGCGGCCCTGGTCAACAAGGCCATCGGCGAGAAGCTGACCTGCGTCTACGTGGACCACGGCCTGATGCGCAAGGGCGAGTCCGAGCAGGTCGAGAAGGACTTCGTGGCGGCCACCGGTGTGCAGCTGAAGGTCGTCGACGCGCAGGAGCGCTTCCTGACCGCGCTCGCCGGGGTGTCCGACCCCGAGGAGAAGCGCAAGATCATCGGCCGGGAGTTCATCCGGGTCTTCGAGCAGGCCGCGAGCGAGATCGTCGCCGAGGCAGGCGCCCACGGCGAGTCGGTGGAGTTCCTGGTGCAGGGCACCCTCTACCCGGACGTCGTGGAGTCCGGTGGCGGCACCGGCACCGCCAACATCAAGTCCCACCACAACGTGGGCGGCCTCCCCGAGGACCTGCAGTTCCAGCTCGTCGAGCCGCTGCGCAAGCTCTTCAAGGACGAGGTCCGCATGGTCGGCCAGGAGCTCGGCCTGCCCGAGGAGATCGTCCAGCGCCAGCCCTTCCCGGGCCCGGGCCTGGGCATCCGCATCGTCGGCGAGGTCACCAAGGAGCGCCTGGACCTGCTGCGCGAGGCCGACGCCATCGCCCGCGAGGAGCTGACGGCCGCCGGTCTCGACCGCGACATCTGGCAGTGCCCGGTGGTGCTGCTCGCCGACGTCCGCTCGGTGGGCGTGCAGGGCGACGGCCGCACCTACGGCCACCCCATCGTGCTGCGTCCGGTCTCCAGCGAGGATGCCATGACCGCGGACTGGTCGCGGCTGCCGTACGAGGTGCTGGCCCGGATCTCGACCCGGATCACCAACGAGGTCGCCGACGTCAACCGCGTCGTGCTGGACGTCACCAGCAAGCCCCCGGGCACCATCGAGTGGGAGTAGCCCCCTGAGTGGGGCAGGCTTGGGGCGATACCGGGGAAACCTGGTATCGCCCCTGTTCATCTGCGGTACCTCGGGGTAACTTCCGCGCCATGACCGACACCGCGCCGCAGCCCGTACCGCCCGATCGGCTCCATTTCGCCCTCCCGCCCACCTTCGAGGACCCCGCGGAGGAACGCCGTCACCGCAAGGAGCGGCTGGTGGTGGCGCTGCGGGCGTTCGCGGAGCTGGGGTTCGAGGACGGGGTGTCGGGTCACATCACCGTGCGCGATCCGGAGCTGCCGGACCATTTCTGGGTGAACCCCTTCGGGGTGCCGTTCCGGCACCTGACCGTGGGCGAGCTGATCCTGGCCAACCAGCACGGCGCCGTCGTCGAGGGCCGGCACCACGTCAACCAGGCGGCCTTCACCATCCACGCCCATGTGCACACCGCACGGCCCGACGTGACGGCCGTCGTGCACAGCCACTCGACCTACGGCCGGGCGCTGGCGGCGCTGGGGGAGCGGCTGGAACCGATCACCCAGGACGCCTGCGCCTTCTACGAGGACCACGCCCTCTTCGACGCCTACACCGGGGTCGTGGTGGACGAGGCGCAGGCTCGGCGCATCGCGGTGGTCCTGGGGGCGTACAAGGCGGTGGTACTGCGCAACCACGGACTCCTGACGGTCGGCGAGACCGTGGACGCGGCGGCCTGGTGGTTCATGACGATGGAGAAGTCCTGCCAGGTGCAGCTGAGCGCGAAGGCGGCGGGCAAGCCGGTGTGGATCACGCACGAGGACGCGCTCGCCACCCGTGAGCAATTGGGACACGATCTGGTCGCCTGGATCAACTACCAGCCCACATACGAGCGGATAGCTCGCGATAATGCAGGGCTTTTTGATTGAACGACGGCCGCTTCGCCTACGTATCTCCTAGGGCGCTCCTGGAGAATCGTCCGGGAGGGGGTCCACGACGGGTGCGTGCGAGAGGGCGGACGTCATGAGCGTGACGGGTATAACGGGCATGAGCGGAACGAGGGACACGGAGCGGTACCCCAGCCAGGGTCCGTGGCGGGACACGGCCCGGCGCTACGCGCTGCTGCCGCTGCGCATCTTCCTGGGCGTGACCTTCGTCTACGCCGGGTTCGACAAGCTGATGTCCGACACCTTCTTCAACGACAGCGCACCCGGCTCGCTGGTCGCCACCCTCAACGCGGTGCGCGGCTCCGCCGCGATCCCGGGCATGATCGACCTGGCCATGGAGAACCCGCACGGCTTCGGCTACGCCATCGCCGTCGGTGAGATCGCCGTCGGCGTCGGCACGCTCGTCGGCCTCCTCAGCCGGATCGCCGCCCTGGGCGGCGCGCTGATCTCACTGAGCCTGTGGCTGACGATGAGCTGGTCCACGCAGCCGTACTACTACGGAAACGACCTCGCCTACCTCATGGCCTGGCTGCCGCTGGTCCTCGCCGGCGCCCCGCTACTCTCCATCGACGCGATGATCGCCGGACGGCGCGGCCGGGGCCGGGGCGGTCTGGCCTGAGCGCCGGGCGGTCCGCCCCCGGAGCATCCGGGCGGCGGCCGAGCCGAGTGCCGCGAGCCCCAGACCCGCACAGGTCAGGGGCACCGCGGCCGTCGGGGTCAGCGACACCTCGCCCGCGGCGTCGAGCAGGAACACCGCGGCCAGTCCCAGCAGGACCAGCCCGGTCAACAGCGCCGAGGGCGCGAACGGATGCCGTCTCACGGGAACTGCACCACCTTCACCTGTCCGACGCCCACTTCCACGTCCAGCTCCACCGTGCCCTCGGACTTCCGTCCGTCCACCGGGCCCAGGGTCACCTTCCGGTCCAGCCCGGGCTGGACGTCGATGTCCTTCTCCTTCTCGCCCGGCAACTGCACGTCGCCCACGCCCACCTGGACGTGCATCCGCAGTGTGAGGTCGTCTGGGATCCTGACCACCAGCTGCCCCGCGCCGATCTGGGCCCGCGTCGCGACGGTGCGGCCGCCCGGCTGGAGCTTCGACAGGTCGAGCGTCGCCCGGCCGGTGCCCAGCTCGTACGCGTCCTGCACCGCCGAGAGCGTGGCGGGCGTCCATGTGCGCTGCTTCCAGTCGGTGCCGACCGACCGGGGCAGTGTCGTGGAGCCCACCAGCAGCGCGGCGGTCAGCAGCACCAGGAAGACGGTGCCGCCCCCGAGCCGCCCCCACCAGGTGCTCACCAGGAAGCCCAGACCGAAGACGGCCAGCGCGGAGCCGAGGCCGATCTGCACGCTGGTGGCCAGCGGCTCGGACGACCAGGACGCGGCGAGGCCGCCCGCGGCCGCGGCCGCCGCCAGGAAGAACACGAGCACTCCGAGCCAGGCGCCCTCGCGCCGTACCGCCCGGCGCCGGTCCCGCCACTCGCGGCGGTCGCGCTCCACGTCCGAGGGGCTGTCGTCCGGACCCCACAGGTAGCCGCCCGGCCCCGGAACCGGGGGCGCGTCCTCGACCGCGGTCTCCTTCCACCACGCCGCCGTGGCGGGCTGCGGCGGCGGCTGGGTCGGCGGCGGCGCGACCGGCTGCGCGGGCGCCTCGCTGGCCTGCCGGCGGTGCACCGACCAGTACACGGCGCCGGCGAAGGCCGCCAGCAGCCCCAGCGAGAAGGCCAGGTTCCCGCCGCTGCCCAGCATCGACAGGAACAGCCCGCAGCCGACCAGCGCGACGAGCACCGCCGTCAGCGCGGTCCCCTCGACCCGTCCCGACAGCAGCCGGTGCGCCTCGCTCTCGGTCTCCCCCTCCAGCGGGACGAGCAGCCACGCCAGGCCGTAGGCCACCAGCCCGAGGCCGCCGGTGAGTGCCAGCACACCGAGCACGATCCGGAAGACCACCGGGTCGATGTCGAAGTACCGTCCCGCGCCCTCGCAGACGCCGGCGATCACCTTCCGCTCGCGGCAGCGCGCCAACCGCCGGCCCGGCGGTGACCCGGCCGCCTCCGTCTGCGTGTACTGCTCCGTCATGGCTCCATGGTGGCGGTAGGGGAGGGGTGCCGGTATCCGGAACGACCCTGACCCCGCATGGGGGCCAACCCTGATACCCACCGTGCGCGAAACGTGTGACGATCGGGACATGCCAGCCGCCGGACCACCGACCAGCCCGCCCGACGGGGCGTCGTACTTCGCGCCGCCGGACCCGGCCGGATCCCCGGTCCGCAAGCTCTACCGCAGCTCCGAGGGCCGGATGATCGGCGGTGTCGCCCGCGGGCTGGCCGGGCACCTCGGACTGCCGGTGGCATGGGTGCGGGTGGTCTTCGTCGTCCTGGCCACCATCCAGGGCCTCGGCATCCTGCTGTACGCGGTCTTCTGGTTCGTGGTGCCGCTCGGCGTCGGCGGGGTCGTCGAGGCCAAGGAGCCGCGCGACGCCCGTTCCTGGCTCGCCGGACGCAGGCCCGACCGGGGCCAGATCGTCGCGCTCATCGCGCTCGCCATCGGCCTCGGCATCCTGCTGGACAACCTCAACCTCGGCAGAGCCAACGCCTATGTGTGGCCGCTGCTGCTGATCGGGCTCGGCGTCGCCCTGGTGTGGCGGCAGGCCGACAACGCCCGCCGGGCCCGCTGGGCCGAGCTGAGCCGCCGCAAGAGGCTGCTGCCCTTCGCGCGCGGCGCCGCCGGGGTGATCCTCGTCGGCGTGGGCGTGACGGGCTTCCTCGTCGTGCAGGGCTCGGTGAGCCACCTGGGCACCATCCTGCAGGCCGCGCTCGCCGTCCTGGTCGGGGTGGCCCTGATCGCCGGACCGTACCTCGTGCGCATGACCCAGGACCTGTCCGCCGAGAGGCTGGCCCGCATCCGCGCGCAGGAGCGGGCCGAGGTCGCCGCACACGTCCACGACTCCGTGCTGCACACCCTGACCCTCATCCAGCGGCACGCCGAGGACCCGCGCGAGGTCGCGCGGCTGGCCCGCGCGCAGGAACGGGAGCTGCGGGCCTGGCTCTACCGGCCCGAGGGCAACGGCAAGGAGGACGAGCCGGCCACCCTCGCCGAGGCGGTGCGCCGGGCGGCGGCCGAGGTGGAGGACGCGCACGGCGTCCCCGTCGAGGTGGTGTGCGTGGGCGACTGCCCGCTCGACGAACGCCTGGTGGCGCAGATGCAGGCGGCCCGCGAGGCCATGGTCAACGCCGCCAAGTACGGTGGGGACGAACCCGTGCAGGTGTACGCGGAGGTCGAGGAGAGCAGGGTCTTCGTATCGGTCCGCGACCGCGGCCCCGGATTCGACCTCGAGGACGTACCGTCGGACAGGATGGGCGTCCGGGAGTCGATCATCGGCCGGATGCGGCGCAACGGCGGCGAGGCGCGGCTGCGCTCCGCACCGGGCGGGGGGACGGAAGTGGAGCTGGAGATGGACAGGGCCCAGGGACCAGGGAGGTCGTCATGAGCACGGAACGACGCGTGAGGGTCGTCCTCGTCGACGACCACCGGATGTTCCGCACCGGGGTGCAGGCCGAGATCGGCGAGACCGAGCGGACCGGGGTCGACGTGGTCGGCGAGGCCGCCGACGTGGACCAGGCGGTCTCCGTCATCACCGCGACGCGGCCCGGCGTCGTCCTGCTCGACGTCCATCTGCCGGGCGGCGGCGGGGTGGAGGTCCTCAAGCGCTGCGCCGGGCTCATGGCCGACGCCGAACACCCCGTGCGCTTCCTGGCGTTGTCGGTCTCCGACGCCGCCGAGGACGTCATCGGGGTGATCCGCGGCGGTGCCCGCGGCTATGTCACCAAGACCATCACCGGCCCGGACCTGGTCAGTTCGGTGTTCCGGGTCGCCGACGGCGACGCCGTCTTCTCGCCCCGGCTGGCCGGCTTCGTCCTCGACGCCTTCGCCTCCACCGACGCCCCGCCGGTCGACGAGGACCTGGACCGGCTGACCCAGCGCGAGCGCGAGGTGCTGCGGCTGATCGCACGCGGCTACGCGTACAAGGAAGTCGCCAAGCAGCTCTACATCTCGGTGAAGACGGTCGAGTCGCACGTCTCGGCGGTGCTGCGCAAGCTGCAGCTCAGCAACCGGCACGAACTCACCCGCTGGGCGACCGCCCGCCGGCTGGTCTGAGGCCGCGCGGCGCGGGCGTCACGCCGGCCGTGCGGCGCCCGCGAAGGGCATCTGGTCGACCGGGGCGAGCTTGACGACGTCACCGGTGCGGGGGGCGTGGATCATCATGCCGTTGCCCACGTACAGGCCGACGTGGCTGATGCCCGAGTAGAAGAACACCAGGTCGCCGGGCTCCAGTTGGGAGCGGGAGACCCGGGTGCCCGCGTTGATCTGGGTGTACGTCGTGCGCGGCAGGGACACCCCGCCCGACCGCCACGCGGCCTGCGTGAAGCCCGAGCAGTCGTACGCCGAGGGCCCGGTGGCGCCCCAGACGTAGGGCAGACCGAGGGAGTCGTAGGCGAAGGAGACGGCGCGGGCGGCCCGCGCGTTGGGGGCGGCGGCCGGCGCCAGACCGGTACGGGATTCGGTGGCGGCGCGGCCGGCACGAGCCGGGTCGGCGGAGCCGTGGCCCCCGGAGGACAGCGCCTCGGCGCGCCCGTCGGCGGTGAGACGGCCGAGCAGCTGCCGTGCGGAGGCCAGGCGCCGCTCCACGGTGCGCTTGTGGCGGGCGAGTTCGGCGCGGGTGCGGCGCAGCTCCGCCAGTTCGCCCTCGGTCTCGGTGCGCAGCTGCTCGATGTCCCGTCGCTGGGCCGACAGCGCGCGCAGCGCGGCGTTCTGGCGGCTGCTCATCCGGTCCAGCATCCCGGCGCGCTCCAGGTAGTCGCCCGGGGAGGAGGCGAGGGCCAGCTGGACGGCGGGGTCGATGCCACCGCTGCGGTACTGGGCGGTGGCGAGGGAGCCGAGGCCGTCCCGGCTGCGGTTGAGGCGCTCGGTCCTGCGGGCGAGTTCGTCCTGGAGGCGCTCGATGCGCCCGGTGGCCGTGTCCGCCTTCTCCTTCGCGCCGTTGTACCGCTCGGTGGCCTGCTCGGCCTCCTCGTACAGCCGGTCCACCCGGGCCCTGGTCTCGTCCGCGGTCAGCCGCGGCTCGGCGTGCCCGGCCTCCCCGAACACCGTCATGGAGGCCGCGCCCGCCAGGGCGAGACCGGCGGCGGTGCGCGCGGTCGTGCCTGCCCGACCGCGATCCTTGGGCCTTCTGTGCGACGTCACGCGACGCCACTCCTTCCGGGCTGTCCGTACGTCCCCCGGCGGTCCGGCGGCGGGCGGACGGGGAGCCGTCCACCGCCGGACCTTCGGCGGGGGCGGCCGTGCCGGGGACGGGGTCCGCGCGGCAGTGGGGATCGGCCACCTGGGGCAGGACGCTAAACCTGGACGCCGCGAGGGGGCTCCGCACTGTGCGGGACTGGTCCGATTCGGCCGTGGACTGCCCACGGATGACCGCTGTTCGACGGGTGACCTGGTCACTTCCGGTCCGGCCGTGACCGATGTGACGGAAGAGTGCGACCTCGGTGCCGGGCGCTGATATGAGCCTGGCTAGGGTCCTGAGCCATGGACGTACTCATCAACCTGATCGTCGGCCTGCACATCATCGGCATCGCCGCGCTGCTGGGCGGCTTCCTCACCCAGATGAAGGCCATGGGCCGCGGCGAGGCCCGTTTCGTGCCGGGCATGCTGCACGGCGCCCTCACCATGCTGGTCACCGGCGCGCTGCTGGTCGGCCTCAACCAGGCCGACGACCAGCCGGTGAACCACATCAAGATCGGTGTGAAGCTCGCGGTCCTGGTGGTGGTCCTCGGCCTGGTCTACGTCAAGCGGGACGAGGAGAAGGTGCCGGCGGCGGCCTTCGGCACCGTGGGTGCGCTGACCGCCGCCAACATCTTCATCGCGGTGCTGTGGACCTGAGCCCGGCCATGGAGGGCCGGGCGGGGGCTCAGGCCATCCGGGCGTAGCCGTAGATCGGCATCTCCGTGATCGGGGCGATCTTCACCACGCTCCCGGTGTGGGGGGCGTGGATCATCTGGCCGCCGCCGATGTAGAGGCCGACGTGGGTGATGTCCGAGTAGAAGAAGACCAGGTCGCCGGGTTGCAGCTGGTCGGCGCTCACGCGGCTGCCGAAGTCGACCTGGTCGTAGGTGACACGGGGGATCGAGACGCCCGCCGCGCCCCAGGCGGCCTGGGTCAGGCCCGAGCAGTCGTAGGAGTTCGGGCCGGTGGCGCCGTACACGTACGGCTTGCCCAACTGGGCCCGCGCGAACTCGATCGCCTTGGCCGCCTTGGCGGCGTAGGTCCCGGACGCCGGGGCCGTCGAGCCCGAGGAGCCGGCGGACGAGCCCGACTCCCTCGCCGCCGCCTCCTGCGCGGCCTTCTCCTTGGCGGCGATCTCCGCGGCCTTCTCGGCGGCCTCCTCCTGGCGCTTCTTCTCCAGCGCCGCCAGCCGCGCCTTCTCCTGGGCGGTGAGGCTGTTCAGCAACTTCTGCGCCGCGGCGAGCTTCTGCTTGACCGCGGTCTTCTCCGCGTTCAGCCGCTGCTGCGCCTCGGTCAGCTTCTGCAGGCTCTCGACGGCCTCGGAGCGCTTGGCCGCCGTCTCGGCCTGCTCGGAGCGGAAGGTCTCCAGCGCGTGCTCCTGGCGGTCGGACAGGCGGTCCATCAGGTGCGCCTGGTCCAGGAACTGCTGCGGGTCGGAGGTGAGCAGGAAGGTCGTCGTCCCGTCCAGGCCGCCGCCGCGGTACTGCGCCGCGGCGTACTCGCCGATCGTGCGGCGGGCGGAGTTGAGCGTCTCGGTCTTGCGGGCCACCTGGTCGAGCAGCGCGTCGGCGCGCGTGCGCTGCCGCTCGGTCTGCTCCTTGGCGCCGTTGTAGCGCTCGGTGGCGGCCTCCGCCTGGTGGAAGAGCTTGTCGACCTGCGCCTTCACTTCGGTGATGGAGGGCTTGTCGGGTGAGGCGGGCGCCGCGCTCGCGCTCTCGCCGAAGAGGGTGACTGTCGCCAGTGCGGCGGTCGTGAGTCCCACCGCGGCCCGGGGGCCGGGGACGGTCAGCGCGCGCGGGCGCGGCTTGCGGTGCGTCGCCAAGTCAGGCGGCTCCTTCCGTGGACCGCCTACCGGGTTAGCTGTCGGGTTCGGGCTTCGGAAGGCCGCCCTACGGTCCGTGCGGGCGCGTCGCGCCCGTACCGACCGATTCACCCCAAGGTCGTGGGTCCCCGGCTCCGGCGGTCGCCGGACTCAGCGGAGGCGGTCCGTGACGGCACGGTCGCCGCCGCGTGGAGCGGACCGCCTGATCCGGCACGGTAGTCAACTGCGGGGGTCTGTGGGAACCCTGGTGTTCGAATTGTCCGCAATCATTTCGTGACCTTCACCATTCGGGGCCGTGAAGGGCCCTGTCCCGCCCGGTCGTGACGGGCAGGGGGCCGGACCGGGCGCGGTTCCGGCCGGACGGGCCGGACCGGGCGCGGGCCGACCGCGGCGCGCGCGGCGGCCGGCCCGGGACGGCGCCCGGGGCGTCCGGAGGGTACGGGCTCGGGCAAGCGGCGCAACGTTGTCCGTCCCACGGCCTAGACTCGGGAGGCGATGAGCAGCCTCTTTGACGACAGCTTCCTGGCCGGCCTCGAACCGAGGGAGGAGGAGCCCCCGCCGCCTCCCGAGGACGGGCCCGAGACGGTTCCCGACGACCTCTTCGAGGGGCGCTTCGACGCGCCCGTGGACCGGGACGCGTACTACCGCGACGGCGCCCCCCGCCCGGCGGTGGACCCGGCCGCGCTGCTCGAAGGCCTGAACGACGAGCAGCGCGCCGCCGTCGAGCACTCCGGCTCCCCGCTGCTCATCGTCGCCGGCGCCGGCTCCGGCAAGACCCGGGTCCTCACCCACCGCATCGCGTACCTGCTGGGCGCCCGCAAGGTGCACCCCGGCCAGATCCTGGCGATCACCTTCACCAACAAGGCCGCCGGGGAGATGAAGGAGCGCGTCGAGCAGCTGGTCGGCCCGCGCGCCAATGTGATGTGGGTCTCCACCTTCCACAGCGCGTGCGTCCGCATCCTGCGCCGGGAGTCCAAGAGGCTCGGCTTCACCTCCAGCTTCTCGATCTACGACGCGGCCGACTCCAAGCGCCTGATGGCGCTGGTCTGCCGTGACCTGGACCTGGACCCCAAGCAGTTCCCGCCGAAGTCCTTCAGCGCCAAGGTCTCCAACCTCAAGAACGAGCTCATCGACGAGGAGACCTTCGCCGACCAGGCCGAGAACCCCTTCGAGAAGAAGCTCGCCGAGGCCTACGCGATGTACCAGTCGCGGCTGCGCGAGGCCAACGCGCTCGACTTCGACGACATCATCATGACCACGGTCAACCTGCTGCAGGCCTTCCCGGACGTCGCCGAGCACTACCGGCGCCGCTTCCGGCACGTCCTGGTCGACGAGTACCAGGACACCAACCACGCCCAGTACACCCTGGTGCGCGAGCTGGTCGGCACGGCCGGGGACGCGGCCGAGGGCGAGGAGCCCGCCGAGCTGTGCGTGGTCGGTGACGCCGACCAGAGCATCTACGCCTTCCGCGGCGCCACGATCCGCAACATCCTCCAGTTCGAGGAGGACTACCCGCAGGCCCGCACCATCCTGCTGGAGCAGAACTACCGCTCCACCCAGAACATCCTGACCGCGGCCAACGCCGTCATCGAGCGCAACGCCTCGCGCCGGCCGAAGAACCTGTGGACCGAGGCCGGACAGGGCCCGGTCATCACCGGTTACGTCGCCGACCAGGAGCACGACGAGGCCCAGTTCATCGCCGACGAGATCGACCGGCTCACCGACGCCGGGGACGCCCGCCCCGGTGACGTGGCGGTCTTCTACCGGACCAACGCGCAGTCCCGTGTCTTCGAAGAGGTCTTCATCCGCGTCGGCCTGCCCTACAAGGTCGTCGGCGGGGTCCGCTTCTACGAGCGCAAGGAGGTCCGGGACGTCCTGGCCTACCTGCGCGTGCTCGCCAACCCCGAGGACACCGTCCCGCTGCGCCGCATCCTGAACGTGCCCAAGCGCGGCATCGGGGAGCGCGCCGAGGCGATGGTCGACGCCCTGGCCTCGCGCGAGCGGATCTCCTTCGCCGCCGCGCTGCGCCGGGTCGACGAGGCCTTCGGCATGGCCGCCCGCTCGCTCAACGCCGTCAAGCGCTTCAACGAGCTGCTGGAGGAGCTGCGCACCGTCGTCGACTCCGGCGCCGGGCCCGCCACCGTCCTGGAGGCCGTGCTGGAGCGCACGGGCTACCTGGCCGAGCTCCAGGCCTCCACCGACCCGCAGGACGAGACCCGCATCGAGAACCTCCAGGAACTCGCGGCGGTCGCCCTGGAGTTCGAGCAGGAGCGCACCGAGGAGGAGCCCGGCACGCTCGCCGAGTTCCTGGAGCGGGTCGCGCTGGTCGCCGACTCCGACCAGATCCCGGACGACGACGAGGGCGGCGGCGTCATAACGCTGATGACCCTGCACACCGCCAAGGGCCTGGAGTTCCCGGTGGTCTTCCTGACCGGCATGGAGGACGGGGTCTTCCCGCACATGCGCGCGCTCGGCCAGACCAAGGAACTGGAGGAGGAGCGGCGGCTCGCCTACGTCGGCATCACGCGGGCGCGGCAGCGGCTGTACGTGACGCGGTCCACCATGCGCAGCGCCTGGGGCCAGCCCTCGTACAACCCGGCCTCGCGCTTCCTGGAGGAGATCCCGGAGCCGCTCATCGAGTGGAGGCGCACGGGCGCCTCCGCGGCACCCTCCGCCTCGGTGTCGGCGGCGGCCTCGATGCTGTCGCGTTCCTCCTCCAAGAGCGGCCCCTCCGGTTTCGCGACGCGGCGCACCCAGGACCGCCCGGTCATCTCGCTGGCGGTGGGGGACCGGGTCACGCACGACACGTTCGGGCTGGGAACGGTCGTCGGGGTCGACGGCAGCGGGGACAAGGCCAAGGCGGTCATCGACTTCGGCGACGAGCGGCCGAAGGTGCTGCTGCTGCGGTACGCGCCGGTGGAGAAGCTCTAGCCGGGTCCGGGTCCGGGTCCGGAGCCGGGTTGGGGCCTCGGCCCGGCCCGGCCCGGGGAGCCGGGGGTTCAGCGCGGGTCGACCCCGTGGTTCAGCAGCCACTGCAGCGGGTCGACGGCTGAGCCGCCGGCGGGACGCACCTCGAAGTGGAGGTGCGGCCCGGTGGAGTTGCCCGAATTGCCGGAATAGGCGATGACGTCGCCGGCCTTGACCGAGCCCGAGCGGATCTTGGTGCTGCTCAGATGGCAGTACCAGGTCTCGGTGCCGTCGGGGGCGGTCACTATCGCCATGTTGCCGTAGGCGCTGTTCCACTGGGTGCGCACGACGCCGTCGGTCGCGGCCATCACCGGCGTGCCGTAGTTCACCGGGAAGTCGATGCCGGTGTGGACGGACATCCAGTTCACGCCCGCCTGGCCGAAGTAGGCGCTCAGGCCGTGGTTCTTGACCGGGAGCATGAACTTGGGGCGCAGCTGCTCCTTGAGGGCCGCCTGCGCCGCCTTCTTCGCGCGCTCCTGGGCCTGGCGCTCCTTGAGGTCGATGCGCTCCTGGCTGCGGCTGGCGCGGTCGGTGAAGTCGTCGACGTCCCGGTTGACCCCGGCGAGCTGCTGGTCGAGCTTCGTGGTCGGGGCATCGACCGCATCCGGGGCGCCGTCGGCCTGGGTGCGGCTGCTGTCGGCGGCGTCCTCGGTGTTGACGGTGACGGCGGCCGCGCAGGCGACGCCCATCACCGCCACGGAAGGGACGGCGACGGTGAGCAGGGCCGAGCGCCGGGCCGGGCGGCGCCTGCGGTTCCCGCCGCCGCTTCCGCCGCGCGGGCGCGGCAGGACGGCCGCGGGGGCGTCTTCCGCGGAGTCGTGCTCCGGTTCCGGCTCGGCGGCGTCCTCGGTGCCGTCGTAGGACCCGGGCTCGTAGTGCTCGTCCTCGTAGTGCTCGGCCTCGTGGTGCTCCGGGGCGTAGGCCTCGGTCCCGTACCGCTCCTGCTGCTCGTACGCGGCGGGCTCGGGCGCGTGGCCGTGGGCGGCCTCGGGCTCCCCGTAGGCGGCGTGGACGGCCGTGTGCGCGTACTGCGTGTAGTCGTAGGCCGCCGTCGGCTGCGGCTGCGAGGGGTCCAGGTACCAGGTGCCGGTGACCGTGCCGGTGTGGTCGCCGTAGTCGGCGGTCTGCCCCGAGGGCCAGTGGCCGGTCGCCGTGGTGCCGGCGGTGGTGTCGTACGAGACGGTGGCGTAGGAGCCCGTGTCGTAGGCCGGGTAACCCTGGCAGGAGCCGAAGAGGGGATCGTCATTCGCGTGAGCGGCGCCCGTGGGCGCGTACGAGGCGTCGGAGTGGCCCTCGTACCCATAGCCGCTGTACTCGGGGGCGTACCCCGCCGGATGACGGTCGTTCACCGCTTCTCTTTCGCCTCGGCAGCAGGAGAATTAGCGGCGACTGTATCCCCCAGCGGGCGACGCCCACAATCTTCGGCGGGATTCAGGGGTCCCCGATGCCTTGTGTTCGATTGCCTTTCGATGCTTATGGGGGCAAGGCCGTCAGGCGGCGTCCACGGCTCCCGCCGCCAGTTCCTCTCCCAGCAGCGCCTGCCGGATGCCCGCGGCGATGGCGGCGTGGACCGGCATGGTCAGATGCCCGACCCCCGCGACATGGACGTTGCGGGCGATGAGGTCCGGGTGGTCGAGCCGGGCGGCCTCGACGGGGCTCATGAGTTCGTCCAGATCGCTCCAGAACGCCACGAAGCGGGAGCGGCAGCCGGGCGCCGGCTTGGCCAGCTCCTCGATGAGGTCGGAGTTGGGCCGCATCTGGCGGACGATCGGGTGCGGGTTCAGCAGCGGCGCGGCCCGGGTCCCGGCGTGCGGGGTGCCCAGGGTGACCACGGTGCGTACCCGTGTGTCGCCGCCCAGGCGCTGGGCGTAGTAGCGCGCGATGAGTCCGCCGAGGCTGTGACCCACGATGTCCACCTGGTGGTGCCCCGTCTGCTCGCAGATCTGTTCGACGTGGCGTCCGAGGAGGGCCGCCGCCGTACGGATGTCGCAGGTCAGCGGCGAGTAGTTGAGCGCCTGCACATGCGGCCAGCCGTGCCGCCGCAGCGACCGGCGGAGCATCGCGAACACCGAACGGTTGTCCACGAAGCCGTGCAGCAGGAGCACCGGGGGGTGGCTCCGGCCCGCGGTGGGGAGCCGGGGCGGGTCCTCGGAGTCACCGGCCGCCGGCTGCGGCCCGCGTTCCTGGAAGATTCCGGTCGGGTAGAGGAAGACATGACCGGTCAGGATGGCGATCTCGATCGCCGCGGCTCGTACGTAGGCCGCCTGGCGTACCAAGCGGTCTCCGACACCGAAAGACAGGACGCCCATGGCCTACCTCCCGTGGGCACACGAAGACGGCCCTGTCCCCCGTGCGCCGAGAACGCGACGGCCCGCGTCGCCTGCTGAACGAAGGACGACCACGGGCCGAACGCGTTTCTAACGTGAACGTGTCCCATGTGTGATTTCCCCCTCGGGGCCCTTCGTGAAACTGTCCGCACGGGGGATGCTGGCGATAACGTTCGTTCACACAAGTGCCCGCTGAGCGCAGCAATCGTGTATGGAGGCAGTGATGGGAGTGTCCGGACCGATCCGTGTGGTGGTCGCCAAGCCGGGGCTGGACGGTCACGACCGCGGGGCCAAGGTCATCGCGCGGGCGCTGCGGGACGCCGGCATGGAGGTCATCTACACCGGCCTCCACCAGACGCCCGAGCAGATCGTGGACACCGCGATCCAGGAGGACGCCGACGCCATCGGCCTGTCGATCCTCTCCGGAGCCCACATGACGCTCTTCGCCAAGGTGATCGAGCTGCTCCGCGACCGTGAGGCCGAGGACATCAAGGTCTTCGGCGGCGGGATCATCCCGGAGGACGACATCGCCCCGCTGCGCGAACTGGGCGTGGCCGCGATCTTCACCCCGGGTACGCCGACCACCGACGTCATCACCTGGGTGAACGACAACATCCGCCATCCGGCCGAAGCCTGACCGTCGCGGACGGTGGTGCGGGCGTCCCCCGCACCGCCGCCGGCGGGCTTCACGGCGGCGGACGGCGGCGCGACGGCCGCCTGATCAGGCCAGCTCCGCGAGCATCGTGGCCCGCAGCCGCAGGGTGCCGACCAGTCGCTGGAAGGCCTCCGCCCAGTACGCTCCGGCGCCCGGCGAGGTGTCGGCGGACTCCGCGGGCACCGCGGCCAGCGGGGCCGCCCGGTCGGCCTCAGCCGGGTCCATGCAGCGCTCGGCCAGGCCCATCACCCCGCTGAAGCTCCACGGGTAGCTGCCCGCGTCACGCGCGATGTCCAGGGCGTCCACCACCGCCGCCCCCAGCGGCCCGGCCCAGGGCACGGCGCAGACCGCCAGCATCTGGAACGCCTCCGACAGTCCGTGCGCCGCGATGAACCGGGCCACCCACTCCGCCCGCTCCGGGGCCGGGAGGATCGACAGCAGCTTCGCCGGGTCCCCGACCGGGCTGACCGCCGTCGCGGGAGCCGGGGCGGGGCCCAGCAGGGCGCGCGCCCAGGCGGCGTCCCCCTGGCGCACGGCCGCCCGGCACCAGGCCGCGTGCAGATCCGCCTGCCAGTCGTCGGCGACGGGCAGCGCGATGACCTCCTCCGGGGTCCGGCCCCCGAAGCGCTCCCGCCAGGTGACGAGCGGCGCAGCATCCACCACCTGGCCGAACCACCACGCCCGCTCCCCGCGCCCGGCCGGGGGTATCGCCACCACACCGTCGCGTTCCATGGCCGCGTCGCACTCGTAGGGCGCCTCCACGCCGATACGTCCCACCGTCGGGTCCCACGCGACGCACGTCCTGGCCCGTGCGGCCATCCGGGCGGCGAGGGCGGAGCCGGGGAGGGCCGACAGCAGCTCCGCGGCGGTGGCCCGCACATTGCGACTGCGGTCGGTGAGGGCCTGCTCCAGGAACGGTTCGTCCTGCGGCGACAGGCCCTCGCGGAGCGAGTCCAGGAACATCAGCCGGTCCTCGGCGCGCTCGGCGGCCCATCCCGAGCGCAGCAGCTCCAGCGCCCGGCGCGGGTCGCGGGCCCGCAGCCGGCCCAGCAGCGCCACCCGTTCGGCGAAGAGCCCCTCCTCCCACAGCGTCCGCACGGCGCCCGGGTCGCCGGTGTCCGGGACGACACCGGGTGCCCCGGCGCGCAGCGCGAAACGCCAGTCCGCGTTCAGCTCCGCCAGCCACAGCCCGCGCGGTCCCGCCAGGGCCAGGGCGTCGGGCCGCAGGTCGGTGCGCGCGCGGGCGGCGTCCAGCAGCGCGGGCAGCAGTTCCGGCGGGGCGGACCAGCCGCGGGCAACGGCCTCGGCGAGCCACTGGGGCAGCAGCTCGGCGAGGTTGGGGGCGGCGCCGCGCCGGCTGCCGCCGCCGCCGGCCGAGCGGTCCGCCAGCAGCAGGGACAGGCGCCGTCGCGCCGCCTCGGGCAGCGGTGGCCGCGGGTCGTGGGGTGCCGTGGCCGGCCGCGCCCCCGCCGTGGCCGTCCGCACCCCGGCGCGGCGCCGCACGACGGCGAGCGCGGCGGCGTCCAGCAGCTCCTCGGGTGTGCCGCCCCTGCGGCCGGTGCCGAGGAGCGCGGTGCCGACCAGTTCGGCCCAGGTCGTCGTCATCGGTCCCCCTTCAGTCGTCATCTCCACGCGGCCGCCCGCGGGGATCCCGCCGGGATCACCCCGTCAGCGGCACCGGCACCGGCTCCGCGGCCGTGCCGGCCCAGGCCGTGCACGGACGGAAGCCCTGGTGCCCCAGCTCGCCGAACACCGTCACCGGGTGGCCGCCGGAGACCGCCGCGAGGCGCCACAGCCCCGCTCCGGCACCGGAGCCGCCCGCCGCGACCGGGACGGCGTCGCTCCCGTCCGCGTCCGCCACCTGCCAGCCCGCCCCGCCGGGTATCGGCACGACACCGGCGAGCACGACCGGCCAGGCGTCCAGCCATGGATCGCCGGCCGCGGCCTGCCCGTACGTGTCGAGCGCCGCCGCCACCGGTACGCCCGGCGGCACGCGGCCCGGCAGGGGCGCGCCGTGCCGCGGCCCGAGCACCGCCCGCAGTGGGTGGGCCGCCGGATGGAAGGCCAGCTCCGCGTCGAGGCCGAGGCCGACCGGCAGCGCGGGCTCCGGCGCCCTGCCCGCCGCCCCGAAGGACAGCAGCAGCGCGGCACGGCCGGTGGCCTCCCCGTACAGCCAGGTCCTGCGGGTGGTGAGACGGTCGTCGGCCGTGTCCTGCCGCGCCAGGACCAGCCATCGGTCGCGCACCGTGGGCCCGGCGAGGAGTTCCGCCGAGTCGACGGTGAAGCCGACCCGGGACCGGACGGTGGCCGCCAGCGGCGCGGGGAGAGCCTCCTGCCGCAGGCAGCCCCTGGCCAGCAGGTGCAGCAGCGCCGTCTCCTCCAGCAGCCGCGACGGCCAGTCGCCCCCCGCCCCCGCGAGCGCGCCCAGCTCGCGCACCCGCGTGGCGAGACCTGGGGCCTGGGCGTCGACCATGCGCGCCGCCGTCTCCTCCCACGGCCGGTACCCCTCGCGGTCCGCGCCCGCCAGGCCTCCCCGCAGCAGGTCCGCCAGCCGCCGCTCCAGCTCCGTCGCCCCGGCGGCCACCCGCTCCGCCCGGCGCTCGGCCCGCCTGCGCGCCGCCTCCCGGTCACCGCCGGACGGCCCGCGCCCGCCGCGCTCCGTCCGTTCCCCCCGCGCGCGGCGCGAGTCCAGCCATGCGGTGACCCAGTCGGGCCGGCCGCCCCCGTGCGCGGCCGGCCCCACCTCGCCCCCGGCCCACAGGAGAAGCAGCGCGAGCACGTGCGCGCACGGGGACGTGCGGCCGGGGCAGCTGCACCCGAAGGCGGGCCCCGCCGTGTCGGCCACCGCCCGGTACGGGGAGCTGCCGCCGCCCGCGCACGACCCCCACACAGCGGTGCCCGAACTCCCCGTCCCGGACCATCGGGCAGCCGTCGCCAGGCCCTTCCCGGCCTCGCGTGACGACGTGTCGGACGCGAGTGCCAGGACCTGGTCGGCCGTCCACCGCTCCGCCCGCCGTCCATCCGTCCCGTTCATGGCCACGACGCTACGGGCAGGCACTGACAAACCGCCCTGAGCTGCGGCTTCCTGACGCGCGAACGGGATTGTCAGTGGGGTGCGCGATGGTGGGAACGCGGACGCCCCGAGGGGGCTGACGGGGCGTCCGCGCCATCGGCTCCATGGGAGAACAGGGGAGAACCATGTCCGTGGACACCGCACTCCGGCCGCATGCCGAAGACGCGTTCGCCCATGAGCTCAAGGCTCTCGCGGCGGCCGACGACCGGCCGCGCCCGGCCCGGTGGAACCTGTCGCCGTGGGCGGTCGCCACGTACCTGCTCGGCGGCGAGCTGCCCGACGGCACGGTCGTCACCCCCAAGTACGTGGGTCCGCGGCGGATCGTGGAGGTCGCGGTCAGCACGCTCGCGACCGACCGGGCGCTGCTGCTGCTCGGCGTCCCGGGCACCGCCAAGACCTGGGTCTCCGAGCACCTCGCCGCCGCCGTCAGCGGTGACTCCACGCTGCTCGTGCAGGGCACCGCGGGCACCCCGGAGGAGGCCGTCCGCTACGGGTGGAACTACGCCCGGCTGCTCACCGGCGGCCCGAGCCGGGAGGCACTGGTCCCGAGCCCGGTCATGCGCGCGATGGCCGAGGGGCGCATCGCCCGCGTGGAGGAGCTGACCCGCATCCCCGCGGACGTCCAGGACACCCTCATCACCATCCTCTCCGAGAAGACCCTGCCGATACCGGAGCTGGGCACCGAGACCCAGGCGGTGCGCGGGTTCAACGTGATCGCGACGGCCAACGACCGCGACCGCGGCGTCAACGACCTGTCGAGCGCGCTGCGCCGGCGCTTCAACACGGTCGTGCTGCCGCTGCCCGCGACCGTGGAGGAGGAGGTCGACATCGTCAGCCGCCGTGTTCGCCAGCTGGGGCGCTCGCTGGAGCTGCCCGCCGCCCCGGAGGGCGCGGACGAGATCCGGCGGGTGGTCACCGTCTTCCGCGAACTGCGCGGCGGGGTCACCGCCGACGGGCGCACGAAGGTGAAGTCCCCCTCCGGCACCCTCTCCACAGCCGAGGCGATCTCCGTGGTGACGAACGGACTCGCCCTGGCGGCGCACTTCGGCGACGGTGTACTGCGCGCCGGGGACATCGCCGCGGGGATCCTCGGGGCGGTGGTGCGCGACCCGTCCGCCGACCGCGTGGTCTGGCAGGAGTACCTGGAGACGGTGGTCCGCGAGCGGGAGGGCTGGAAGGACTTCTACCGTGCCTGCCGTGAGGTGACGCCGTGACCGCCGCGGACGGGGTGGCACTGCTGGGGGTGCGGCACCACGGCCCGGGGTCGGCCCGCGCCGTGCGGGCCGCGCTCGACCGGCTGGAGCCGCGGATCGTGCTCGTCGAGGGCCCGCCGGAGGCCGACGCGGTGCTGGGGCTCGCCGCCGATCCCGGGATGCGGCCGCCCGTCGCGCTGCTCGCCCACGTGGTGGACGAGCCGTCCCGGGCCGGCTTCTGGCCGTTCGCCGAGTTCTCCCCCGAATGGGCGGCGATCCGCTGGGCGGCCGGACACGCGGTGCCGGTGCGGTTCATCGACCTTCCCGCCGCGCACTCGCTCCTGCTGCGCGACGAGAGTGAGGCTCCGCACGGACCAGGGGCACGAGGGGAAGGAGAGGAAGGAGAAGAAGGGGAGGGGGGAGAAGAGGAAGCCGGAGCGGCGGACGCGCGCATCGACCCGCTCGCCGTGCTGGCGCGGACGGCCGGCCACGACGATCCGGAGCGCTGGTGGGAGGACGCCGTCGAGCACCGCGGCGGGGACGGCGAGGGGGACGGCGACCCGCTGGCCGCGTTCGGGGCGCTCGCCGAGGCCATGGGTGTGCTGCGCGAGACCTACGGAGACGGGGGACACCGGGGGGACGCGGTGCGCGAGGCCCACATGCGGCTGCGGATACGGGAGGCGCGCCGCGCGCACGAGCGGGTGGCGGTGGTGTGCGGGGCCTGGCACGTGCCCGCCCTCGCCCGTACGGGCGGTGTCACAGCCGACCGGGCCCTGCTCAAGGGCCTGCCCAAGGCGAAGGTGGAGGTCACCTGGGTGCCCTGGACGCACCGCAGGCTCTCCCGGGCCGGTGGCTACGGGTCCGGCATCGACTCGCCCGGCTGGTACCGCCATCTGTTCACCTCGCCCGACCGGCCCGTCGCCCGGTGGATGACCAAGGTCGCCGGCCTGCTGCGCGAGGAGGACCTCCCGGTCTCCTCCGCGCACGTCATCGAGGCGGTACGGCTCGCCGACACCCTCGCGGGCCTGCGCGGCCGCCCGCTGCCCGGGCTCGGCGAGACCACGGACGCGGTACGGGCGGTGATGTGCGACGGATCGGACGTTCCGCTGGCGCTGATCCGGGACCGGCTGGTGGTGGGGGACGTGCTGGGCGAGGTCCCGCGGGGCGCGCCCGCGGTGCCCCTCGCCCGCGACCTGGCACGCGAGCAGCGCAGGCTGCGGATGAAGCCGGAGGCGGCGGAGAAGGAGGTGGACCTGGACCTGCGCAAGGACACCGACGCCGCACGCAGCCGGCTGCTGCACCGGCTGGGGATGCTCGGGATCGACTGGGGGCGGCCGAGCCGGTCCCGCACGGCCGCCACCGGTACCTTCCGGGAGAGCTGGCGGCTGCGCTGGGAGCCGGAACTCGCGGTGGCGGTCGCGGAGGCAGGGGTGTGGGGCACCACGGTGGAGTCCGCGGCGGGCGCCCGGGCCGAGGACGCGGCGGTGAACGCGCGGGCGCTCGCCGAGCTGACGGGCCTCGCGGAACGCTGCCTGCTCGCCGGGCTGCCGGACGCCCTGCCGACGGTGATGCGGGTGCTCGCCGACCGGGCGGCGCTCGACACGGACGTCGCGCACCTCGCGCAGGCACTGCCCGCGCTGGTGCGCTCGCTGCGCTACGGGGACGTTCGGGGCACGGACGCGGGGGCGCTGCGCGAGGTCGCCGGGGGACTCGCGGAGCGCGTCTGCGTCGGGCTCCCGCCCGCCTGTGCGGGGCTCGACGCGGACGGCGCCGCCGAGATGCGCGGTCATGTCGTGGAGGTGCAGCAGGCCCTGGTCCTGCTCGGCGACGACGCGCTGCGCGACCGCTGGGCCGGCGTGCTGCGGAAGGTGGCCGTGCGGGACCGCGGCATACCGGGGCTGCTGCGCGGCAGCGCCGCACGGCTGCTCCTCGACGACGCCCGCCTGGAACCCGGCGAGGTGGCCCGGCTGATGGGACTCGCACTGTCGTACGGTACGGCGCCCCAGGAGGCGGCCGCCTGGGTCGAGGGCTTCCTCGCCGGGGGCGGCATGCTGCTGGTCCACGACGAGCGGCTGTTCGCGCTGGTCGACGGCTGGCTGACCGCGGTGCCCGCGGCGGCCTTCGACGACGTGCTCCCGTTGCTGCGGCGCACCTTCGGCGGCTTCGACCCGGGGGTGCGGCGCACGGTGGGGGAGCTCGTGCGGCGCGGCCCGGGAGGCGGGGGCGCGGGTGGCGCCGCGGGGGAGGGCCTGCCGGGCTTCGCCCCGCGGCTCGACGAGGAGCGGGCGGAGGCGGCGCTGTCCACCGTGCGGCTGCTGCTGGGTCCCGGCGGAGCGGACGGGGGTCACGCGTGAAGGACACCGACGAGGGCACGGGTACGGGCGAGCGCCCGGGCAAGGGTGCGGACGCCGACGAGCGGCTGCGCCGCTGGCGGATGGTGCTCGGCGGCGGGCCCGCCGACGGCACAGGGCGGCGCCTCACGGGCCGGGACGCCGCGATGGACCAGTCGCTGGAGGCGGTGTACGGCGCCGCGCCGCGCGGCGACGGCGGGGCACCACCCCCGCGGAGCGGCGGCCTGGGCGGCTCGGCGCCGCAGGTCGCGCGCTGGCTGGGGGACATCCGCAGGTACTTCCCCGGCAGCGTCGTGCAGGTGATGCAGCGCGACGCCGTCGACCGGCTCGGGCTGTCCGCGCTGCTGCTGGAACCGGAGATGCTGGAGGCGGTGGAGCCCGACGTCCACCTGGTCGGCACGCTGCTCTCGCTGAACAAGGCGATGCCCGCGACGACGAAGGAGACGGCGCGTGCCGTCGTCCGCAAGGTCGTGGAGGACCTGGAGCGGCGTCTGGCGACCCGGACCCGGGCCGCCCTCACCGGCGCGCTGGACCGTTCGGCCCGGGTGGACCGCCCCCGGCACCGGGACATCGACTGGGACCGCACGATCCGTGCCAACCTCCGCCACTACCTGCCCGAGCACGGCACGGTCGTGCCCGAGCGGCTGATAGGCCACGGCCGCGCCTCGAAGGCGGTGCGGAAGGACGTCGTGCTCTGCATCGACCAGTCGGGCTCGATGGCGGCGTCCGTGGTCTACGCGTCCGTCTTCGGCGCCGTGCTCGCCTCCCTGCGCAGCCTCGACACCCGGCTCGTCGTCTTCGACACGGCGGTCGCCGACCTGACGGAACATCTGGACGACCCCGTCGACGTGCTGTTCGGCACCAGCCTCGGCGGCGGCACCGACATCAACCGGGCGCTGGCCTACTGCCAGTCGCTCGTCAGCCGGCCCGCCGAGACCGTCGTCGTCCTCGTCAGCGACCTGTACGAGGGCGGCATCCGCGACGAGATGCTCAAGCGGGTCGCCGCGATGAAGGCGTCCGGCGTGCAGTTCGTGGCGCTGCTGGCGCTGTCGGACGAGGGCGCGCCCTCCTACGACCGCGAGCACGCGGCGGCGCTCGCGGCACTGGGGGTGCCCGCGTTCGCCTGCACCCCGGACCTCTTCCCCGAGGTGATGGCGGCCGCCGTCGAGAAGCGGCCGCTGCCCGTGCCCGAGGCCGGCGGGTGACCCCGGGCCGGGCGGACGGCAGCGGCTCGGTCACGCTCGGTGAGCGTTCCCCTCCGGCCGGACGCCGCCGGGACGGCCGTCCGCAGGGCGCCGGCGGCGCTTGCGCTGTCAAGGGAAGCCCCCCGTTCGGCTGGTCTGTGACCGTTCTCACCGCTCCCGCGCCACCTCCGATTTACCCGTGCCGCCCGTGCGGCGATAACCTGCGAGACGGACATGCCGCGTGCTCGGCCGCCGTGTGCGCCCCCCGTACGACCGTTCGTAGGGTTCGTTACGAAGACGTCAGCGACGACCGCCCCCGGCACGCACGCAGACAACGAACCGCGATTACCAAGGACGGACGCGCGTGGACCTGTTCGAGTACCAGGCGAGGGACCTCTTCGCCAAGCACGGTGTACCGGTGCTGGCCGGTGAAGTCATCGACACGCCTGAGGCGGCGCGCGAGGTCGCGGAGCGACTCGGTGGCAAGGCTGTCGTCAAGGCCCAGGTGAAGACCGGCGGCCGCGGCAAGGCCGGCGGCGTGAAGGTGGCGTCGGACCCCGAGGACGCGGTCGCCAAGGCCGGTCAGATCCTCGGCATGGACATCAAGGGCCACACGGTCCACAAGGTGATGCTGGCCGAGCTGGCCCCGGAGATCGCCTCCGAGTACTACGTCTCCTTCCTCCTCGACCGCGCCAACCGGACCTTCCTGGCGATCGCGTCCGTCGAGGGCGGTATGGAGATCGAGGAGGTCGCGGCCACCAACCCCGCGGCCGTCGCCAAGATCCCGGTGGACGCCATCGAGGGCGTGACCCCGGCCAAGGCCCGCGAGATCGTCGAGGCGGCCGCCTTCCCGGCCGACGTCGCCGACCAGGTCACCGAGATCCTGCAGACCCTGTGGAAGACCTTCCTCTCCGAGGACGCGCTCCTGGTCGAGGTCAACCCGCTCGCCAAGGTCGCCGACGGCCGCGTCATCGCGCTCGACGGCAAGGTCTCCCTGGACGAGAACGCCGACTTCCGCCAGCCGGAGCACGAGGCGCTGGTCGACCACGCCGCCGCCAACCCGCTGGAGGCCGCGGCCAAGGCCAAGGGCCTCAACTACGTCAAGCTCGACGGCGAGGTCGGCATCATCGGCAACGGCGCGGGTCTCGTCATGAGCACCCTGGACGTCGTCGCCTACGCCGGTGAGGGCCACGGCAACGTCAAGCCCGCCAACTTCCTCGACATCGGTGGTGGCGCCTCCGCCGAGGTCATGGCCAACGGTCTCGAGATCATCCTGGGCGACGCGGACGTCAAGTCCGTCTTCGTCAACGTCTTCGGCGGCATCACCGCCTGCGACGCGGTCGCCAACGGCATCGTCCAGGCCCTGGAGCTGCTGAAGTCCAAGGGCGAAGAGGTCACCAAGCCGCTCGTCGTCCGCCTGGACGGCAACAACGCCGAGCTGGGCCGGCAGATCCTCACCGACGCCAACCACCCGCTGGTGGAGCAGGTCGACACCATGGACGGCGCCGCCGAGCGCGCCGCCGAGCTGGCTGCGAAGTAAGGGACAGGTCACCACATCATGGCTATCTTCCTGACCAAGGAGAGCAAGGTCATCGTCCAGGGGATGACCGGTTCCGAGGGCACCAAGCACACCCGGCGCATGCTCGCCTCGGGTACCAACATCGTCGGCGGCGTGAACCCGCGCAAGGCCGGCACCAGCGTGGACTTCGACGGCACCGAGGTGCCGGTGTTCGGCTCGGTCGCCGAGGCGATGGAGAAGACCGGTGCCGACGTCACCGTCATCTTCGTCCCGCCGAAGTTCGCGAAGGACGCGGTCATCGAGGCCATCGACGCCGGCATCGGCCTCGCGGTCGTGATCACCGAGGGCATCGCCGTCCACGACACCGCCGCCTTCTGGGCGTACGCGGGCAGCAAGGGCAACAAGACCCGGATCATCGGTCCCAACTGCCCCGGTCTGATCACCCCCGGACAGTCCAACGCGGGCATCATCCCGGCCGACATCACCACCTCCGGCCGCATCGGCCTGGTGTCGAAGTCCGGCACGCTGACCTACCAGATGATGTACGAGCTCAGCGACATCGGCTTCTCCTCCGCGGTCGGTATCGGTGGTGACCCGATCATCGGCACCACCCACATCGACGCGCTGAAGGCGTTCCAGGACGACCCCGACACCGACCTGATCGTCATGATCGGCGAGATCGGCGGCGACGCCGAGGAGCGTGCCGCGGCCTTCATCGCCGAGCACGTCACCAAGCCGGTCGTCGGCTACGTCGCGGGCTTCACCGCGCCCGAGGGCAAGACCATGGGCCACGCCGGCGCCATCGTCTCCGGCTCCTCCGGCACCGCCCAGGCGAAGAAGGAGGCCCTCGAGGCCGCAGGCGTCAAGGTGGGCAAGACCCCGTCGGAGACGGCCCGCCTCGCGCGCGCCATCCTCCAGGGCTGATCCCCGCCTCCGTACGGAGGCAGGCACGCGGGCCCGCTCCCCTCGGGGAGCGGGCCCGCGGGCGTGTGCGGGGACCGGCGGCCGGGCGGTGACGCACCCGGACGGGGCGCGGCACCGCTCAGGGAGCGGGGGCGGAGGTGCGCTGTCCGGCCGGGTGGCGGTCGGCCGCGACCCGGTCGGACAGCGGCCCGAAGACCAGCCCGACCGCGGTCACCAGCGCGATCAGCAGCGTCGCCCCCACGGCGCCCACCGTGCGGATGCGCAGCCACTGCTCGCTCAGCTCGCGCACCATGGCCGCCGGGAACTCGGGCTGCGGCTGCTCGTCCAGCAGGTCGCCGAGGCGGACCGCCGCCGCCTCGCCGAGGACCTCGCGTCCGCGGACGATGCGCCGCCTGGTCATGGAGGTGGTCGCCAGGCTCTCCGCCGCGGTGCGCCGCAGGCTCAGCCCCAGGCCGTCGTGGAGCAGCACGGCGTGCCGGGTGCCGCGCGGCAGCCGCTGGAACGGGCTGCGCTCCCGTGGCGGTGTGCGGAACCAGGGCAGCAGCTGCTGCCAGGGCGCGAGGGCGTGGTGGTGCGCCTCCGCGCGGATCCACCCGGCCGGGTCGGGGTCGACGGCGACCTCGGGCCACCGCTGCCAGGCCAGGTCGAAGGCGCGGTGCACGGCGTGCCGGGCCAGCGGCATGCTCCCGGTGAGCAGTTCGACCTGGCGGAGCAGGGCGGGGGCGTTGCGGGTGTACAGCCCGTCGAAGGCGGCCTGGGCGGCCTCGGCGATCCGTACGGCCTCGACCGCCGGGTCCTGCGCCGGCGCCTCCGGGAGTGCCTGCCCGCCGCGCGGGGCGGGCGCGGACCCGGACGCCGGGTCGGCCGGGCGGGAGCCGGGGCCGGGGTCGCGGGGGGCGCCGGCCACCGCGGGCTCCGGCCGCTCCGCGGGCGCGGCGGACTCCCCCCGACCGGCCGCTCGTGCGGCCCGGGGGTCCTGCGCGGCGTCGCCGTCCTTCGCGGACTGGTGGCGCCTTCGCTTCTTGACGGCCTTCGCGGCCTTCGTGGTGGGTGTGCGGCTCATGCGATCGACCACTCGGATCGAATGAAGAAACGCATAACGCCATATTCCGCGACACGACGGGCATTCGCATGCTGCCACGTCGAAAGGGGGTGTTCTTGGCAGCATGAGATCCGTGAGTGCCGCAAGCGCCCTGAGTCACGCCGTGCGCCGGATCCGGGCCGCCCACGCGACCCTGCGCACCTCCGAATCGGCCCCCGCCTTCACCGGCGGCGTGGTCGCTGCGGGCCTGGGCCTGGGCGGCTTCGCCATGCTCGTGCTCTTCCTGTGGGTCGTCTCCCCGTTCCCGGACAGCGGACTGGACGGCGCCCTGCACGTCGCCGCGGACTGCTGGCTGCTCGCCCACGGGGGCGACCTCGTGCGCACCGAGACCCTCTCCGGGGCCGCCGCCCCCATCGGCGTCACGCCGCTGCTGCTCATGGCGTTCCCGGTCTGGCTGCTGTACCGGGCCGGGGCGGACGCCGTCGTGCCCGCCTCGGACGGCAAGGTCGCGCGGTCCGCCGTCGCCTGGCTGATCGGCGGATACCTCGCGGTGGGCGCCGGGGTGGTCGTCTACACCTCGTACGGGCCGGTGCGCAGCGACGCCCTCGCCGCGGCGCTGCACCTGCCCGTCGTCGCCGCCCTCGCGGCGGGTGCCGGGGCCTGGGCGGAGCGGGGGCGGCCGCGGATCCCGCTGCCCGGCCGGCTGTCCCGGGTGACCGCGGCGGTGACGGTGCCGGTGCGCGAGGTCGTGGCCGTGCTGCGTTCGGCGGCGGCGGGCGTCTGCGTCCTCGTCGCGGGCGGCGCGGCGCTCACGGTGGTGACCCTGGCGCTGCATCCCGGCGCCGCGGGGGCGTCCTTCACACGGCTCAGCGAGGCGCTGTCCGGGCGCCTGGCGGTGCTGGCGGTGGCGGTCGCGCTGATCCCGAACGCCGCCGTGTGGGGAGCGGCCTATGCGCTGGGCCCCGGTTTCGCGCTCGGCACCGAGGCCGTGGTGCGTCCGGCCGGGGTGGTGGGGGAGCCGGTGCTGCCGGACTTCCCGCTGCTCGCGGCGCTGCCCCAGGCCGGCCCGGGGACGTCGCTGACCTGGGCGGCACTGGTCGTGCCGGTGCTCGCCGGGGTCGCGGTGGGGTGGCTCGCCGTCGATCGCCGGGAGCCGTGCGGCCTCGGGCGCACCGCGGCCCACGCGGCCCTGGGCGGGCTGGCGTGCGGGATCGCCATGGCACTGCTCACCGGGTTCGCGGCGGGGCCGTTGGGCACCGGGGCGCTGGAGGAATTCGGGCCGTCATGGTGGCTCGTCGGGGGCATGGCGGCCGGATGGACGGCGACCGCCGGCACGCCGACGGCCCTGCTGGTGCGCTGGGTGCGGGTCCGCCGCGCGTCCGCCGGGACGGAGAGCGGGCGGGCGGAGGCCCCTGAGGCGGAGAGCCCGAGGACCGAGACCCCGAAGGCGGAGGCCCCGGAGTCGGAGGGCCGCGCGACGGCCGACGCCGCCCCGTCGGAGGCCTGAGCCTCCGCCCGGGGCGGCGCGGCGATGCGTCAGGGCGTGTTCAGGACGTCGCGGAGCGGGGTCGGCAGCAGCTTCTCGCACGCGTCGCGCGACGAGGAGGTGAGCGCGTCACGGGTGCAGGCGTAGTAGTCCTTGTAGACCACCTGGGTCGTGAAGGTCACCGCCACGACGCAGAGGGCGAGCCCGCCCATGATCAGACCGCCGAGGGCGGCCGGGCGCTGCGGCTTGCTGCGGGGGTCGGTGGGCCGCGGCGGCGTCGGGGCGGCCCCGCCCTCGGCCAGCAGGGCGGCCGCCTCGGCGCGGGCCTTGGCCCGCTCCTCGGGCTTCATCCGCAGCGCGTTGACGCTCCAGTACAGCGCGAGTGCGCCGAGCAGCAGCCCCACGTACGTCCACCCGAGGAAGAGGGCGAAGAAGAGCCCCCACATGCCGCA
The DNA here is from genome assembly GCF_033792735.1 of Streptomyces sp. PA03-3a. Classification (NCBI taxonomy): domain Bacteria; kingdom Bacillati; phylum Actinomycetota; class Actinomycetes; order Kitasatosporales; family Streptomycetaceae; genus Streptomyces; species Streptomyces sp. PA03-3a. Next base: position 187,828 of record NZ_JARAVM010000011.1, on the reverse strand, counting down.
GATCATGGCGTAGCGGGCACGCCGCTGGGCGGGGTCGGTGGGGTCGAAGCGGGGCCCGTCCGGGCGCCGCCCGCCGTAACCGCCACCGGGGCGGTCGCCGTAGCCACCGTCCTCCCGGCCCGGCTGCCGGTCGCTCCACTGGCCGCCCCACGCCGGGGGCGGCGGGGGCGGAGTGGGCGTGGGCGGCTCGTCCCCGGAGTCGGAGGGCTGCTCCGGCCGGCGTGGCTGCCAGGGCTGCTCGGGCGCGTTCTCCGGCGGCGGGGCGAACGGGTTGTCCTGCTCGTGGCCTCGGCCACCGCTCATGTTTGCCTGGGTCATCCCCTTGCCGTCGACTCCTCGTGTTGTCGGACGCGTGACTTCGCCGTTCTCACCCCAGACGCTACCGCCCGCGCGCTCCCCCGTCCCGTGGGGGCGGGTGGGTGTGCCGGTATCGTTGCTGACGGTCGACGGCCTCGTAGAGTTCCCCGGAATTCCGGCGATCTTCGAGTCGTACGATCCTCCAAAGCGCCGGATCCCGAGAGATGACCCGCAGTGGCCACAGTCTTTCCGCCCCTTTCCCGTCCCGCCCGACTCGTCGTGCTCGTCTCCGGTTCGGGTACGAACCTGCAGGCGCTGCTCGACGCGGGACTGCACGTCGTCGCCGTCGGCGCGGACCGGTCCGGCATCGCCGGACTGGAGCGCGCCGAGCGCGCCGGGGTGCCGACGTTCGTCTGCCGGGTCGGCGACCACGGCGACCGCGAGGCGTGGGACGCCGCACTGACCGCCGCGGTGGCCGGGTACGAGCCGGACCTGGTCGTCTCCGCGGGGTTCATGAAGATCGTGGGCAAGGAGTTCCTCGCCCGGTTCGGCGGCCGCTTCGTCAACACGCACCCGGCGCTGCTGCCGGGTTTCCCGGGCGCCCACGGGGTGCGCGACGCCCTCGCCTACGGCGTGAAGGTCACCGGCTGCACCGTCCACTTCGTCGACGACGGCGTCGACACCGGCCCGATCATCGCCCAGGGCGTGGTCGAGGTCCGGCAGGACGACACGGAGGAAGCGCTCCACGAGCGCATCAAGGAAGTCGAGCGCACGCTGCTCGTCGACGTCGTGGGGCGGTTGTCCCGCGACGGCTATCGCATTGAGGGACGAAAGGTTCTGTTGCCGTGAGTACCAAGCGGGAGATCCGTCGCGCACTGGTCAGCGTCTACGACAAGACCGGTCTGGAGGAGCTGGCCCGCGGCCTGCACGAGGCGGGCGTCCAGCTGGTCTCCACCGGCTCGACGGCCGGGCGGATCGCCGCCGCCGGAGTGCCGGTCACCAAGGTGGAGGAGCTGACCGGCTTCCCCGAGTGCCTGGACGGCCGGGTCAAGACCCTGCACCCGAAGGTGCACGCCGGCATCCTCGCCGACCTGCGGCTGGAGGACCACCGCCGGCAGCTGGAGGAGCTGGGCGTCGAGCCCTTCGACCTGGTCGTGGTCAACCTCTACCCCTTCCGCGAGACGGTCGCCTCCGGCGCCTCGGAGGACGAGTGTGTCGAGCAGATCGACATCGGCGGCCCCTCGATGGTCCGCGCCGCCGCCAAGAACCACCCGTCCGTGGCGGTCGTGACCAGCCCCGAGCGGTACGCGGACGTGCTCGCCGCCGTCCGTGAGGGCGGCTTCGACCTCGGCACCCGCAAGCGCCTGGCGGCTGAGGCGTTCCAGCACACCGCGGCGTACGACGTCGCGGTCGCGAGCTGGTTCGCGAGCTCGTACGCGCCCGCCGACGACAGCCCCTTCCCGGACTTCATGGGCGCCACCTACGAGCGCAAGAACGTGCTGCGCTATGGCGAGAACCCGCACCAGGCCGCCGCGCTGTACACCGACGGCGGGACGGGCCTGGCCAACGCCGAGCAGTTGCACGGCAAGGAGATGTCCTACAACAACTACGTGGACACCGAGGCCGCGCGCCGGGCGGCGTACGACCACGAGGAGCCCTGCGTCGCGATCATCAAGCACGCCAACCCGTGCGGCATCGCGGTGGGCGACGACGTCGCCGAGGCGCACCGCAAGGCGCACGCCTGTGACCCGCTGTCGGCCTTCGGCGGCGTGATCGCCGTCAACCGGCCGGTGACGGTGGCCATGGCCGAGCAGGTCGCCGAGATCTTCACCGAGGTCATCGTGGCGCCGGACTTCGAGGAGGGCGCGGTCGAGGTCCTCGCCCGCAAGAAGAACATCCGCGTGCTGCGCTGCCCCGAGGCGCCCGAGGCGCGGACGGAGTTCCGTCCCGTCGAAGGCGGGCTGCTGCTGCAGGAGAAGGACCGCCTCCAGGCCGCCGGCGACGACCCGGCCACCTGGACGCTGGCCACCGGCGAGCCGCTGACCGCCGACGAACTGGCCGACCTGGCGTTCGCCTGGCGGGCCTGCCGGGCCGTGAAGTCCAACGCCATCCTGCTGGCCAAGGGCGGCGCCACGGTCGGCGTCGGCATGGGCCAGGTCAACCGGGTCGACTCCGCCAAGCTCGCCGTACAGCGGGCCGGCGAGGAGCGCGCGACGGGCTCCTACGCCGCCTCCGACGCCTTCTTCCCGTTCCCCGACGGGCTGGAGGTGCTCACCGGCGCGGGCGTCAAGGCCGTGGTGCAGCCCGGTGGTTCGGTGCGCGACGAGGCCGTGGTCGAGGCCGCCCGCAAGGCCGGCGTGACCATGTACCTCACCGGTACGCGGCACTTCTTCCACTGACCGGCCCGAGTGCCGGAACGCCGAAGGCCCCCGCTCGCGCGGGGGCCTTCGGCATGCGGGCGGACCGCTCAGTACTGCGGGCGCTTGAACCAGGCCGCCGTCTCGGCCTTGGCGGCGAAGACGATCAGCAGCACGCTGAGCGCGAGCGGCGCGAGCAGCACGAAGGCGCCGCTGAACATGGTGGCGACGCTGCTCAGCGCGACCAGCACGCCGATCACGATGGACCCGATCCGGGTGCCGTTGCCGCCGGTCCTGTACTTGGCGCCCATGCCGATCGACAGGACGGCGAAGGCGAGGAAGAGCACCCCCATGACGTAGACCAGGCCGATGGGCATGGCCAGTTCGTCGGTGTCGTCGATGCTCTTGAGCGCCGCGGCCCCGAGCAGGAGCAGCAGACCGCCCAGGATCTGCATCCCGCCGAGCACGAAGAGCATCGCCCGGGCCGCCCGCGCCGACGACGGCATGACCTCCGGCCCGCCCGGGTGCGCCGCGAACGGCGTTCCGGGCTGCGGCTGCTGCGGCTGCTGCGGGTATCCGTACGGCGGCTGCCCCTGTGGACGGGGCTGCGCCGGGTAGCCGTAGCCCGGCTGGGCCGGGGGCTGTTGCGGGTATCCGTAGGGCTGCTGCGGCGGTTGCCGGCCGTAGGGATCGCCGGGACCGGGCGGATAGCTCACTTCTGACTTCCTTCGCGCGGACGGGACCGGGGACGTGGGCTCATTCTCGCCCGGGGCTACTGGACCTTGACGACGACCGTGTTGAGGATCTTGTCGGCGAAGGTCTGCTTCTTGTCGTCCCACAGCGGCCACAGGTAGCCGATGTAGCAGGCGGCGCCGTCCAGGCCGTGGCAGAGCCGGCGGACGAAGGCCATGCCGAAGCCGAGCGGACGGCCGTCCAACTCCCGCAGCACACTGATGCCGAGGGCCTTCTTGCCCGGGGTCTGGCCGGTCTTGCCCTCGCGGTAGCAGAGGAACAGGCCGCCGAGCACGGACAGCACGAAGCCGAGGCCGATCAAAGCGAGTGCGCCGCCGGGCATCGCGGGCGGGTCGCAGGGGCCGGCGGTCGCGTTGCAGCGGTCCGCCTCGTCGATCAGCGCGGCGATGAACTGCCCGTAGCCGATGCCGATGAGGATCATCGGCACGAGACCGGTGACGAGGAAGTCGATCAGCGTCGCGCCCACGCGCGCGCCCCAGCTCGCGAACGGCGGCATGCCCGGGACGGGACCGGCGGGACCTCCCGGGTAGCCATAGCCGTACGGGCCCTGGGCCTGCGGCGGAACGGCGCCGTAGGGCGGTTGGGGCTGGGTCGGGTAGCCGTAGCCGGGCTGGGCCGGAGGCTGCTGCTGGGGGTAGCCGTAGGGCTGCTGCGGGGGCTGCTGGCCGTAGGGGTTGCCGGGACCGGGCGGGTAGCTCACTGTGGCTTCTTTCGCGCGGATGGGACTGGGGACGGGCCACATCGTCGTGGGCGGCGTCATCCGCTGTCCAGCGTTGGTGTGCGGACCTGAGAAGATGGAGGTATGACCGCCCAGATTCTCGATGGCAAGGCCACTGCCGCCGCGATCAAGTCCGAACTGTCGACCCGCGTCCAGGTGCTCAAGGAGCGGGGTGTCACCCCGGGGCTGGGCACGCTGCTGGTCGGCGACGACCCGGGCAGCCGCTGGTACGTCGCGGGCAAGCACCGCGACTGCGCGGAGGTCGGTATCGCCTCCATCCAGCGCGAGCTGCCGGAGACCGCCACCCAGGAGGAGATCGAGGCTGTCGTCCGCGAACTGAACGACAACCCCGAGTGCACCGGCTACATCGTCCAGCTCCCGCTTCCCAAGGGGATCGACACCAACCGCGTCCTGGAGCTGATGGACCCGGCCAAGGACGCCGACGGACTGCACCCGACGAACCTCGGGCGGCTGGTGCTGGGCGAGCGCGGCCCGCTGCCCTGCACCCCCAACGGCATCGTGGAGCTGCTGCGGCGGCACGGCGTCGAGATCAACGGCGCGCACGTCGCCGTGGTCGGCCGCGGGGTCACCGTCGGCCGCTCGATCGGGCTGCTGCTGACCCGCAAGTCGGAGAACGCCACCGTCACCCTCTGCCACACCGGCACCCGTGACCTGTCCGCCCAGTTGCGCCAGGCCGACATCATCGTGGCCGCCGCGGGCGTGCCGCACCTGGTGAAGCCGCAGGACGTGCGGCCGGGCGCCGCCGTGCTGGACGTCGGTGTCAGCCGCGACGAGAACGGCAAGATCGTCGGCGACGTGCACCCGGGCGTGACCGAGGTCGCCGGCTGGATCTCGCCCAACCCCGGCGGCGTCGGCCCGATGACCAGGGCCATGCTGCTGGCGAACGTCGTGGAGGCCGCGGAGGGCCGGTACGCATGACCGGCACGGGCCCCCGTACGGATGCTGCGCCGCCGGAGGAGAACGGCGACTCCGGCCGCAGCCGCCGCTTCCAGGTGCTGACCCGCGGTACCGCGCGCCCCGAGGGCGGCGGCCGGGCCATGGGCGCCCACGCGCCCGCTCCGGCCCGTCAGTGGCCGATCCTCGTGGTCTGCGGATCGGTGCTGCTCGGCCTGGTGCTGGTGGCGGCGGACGTCACCCGCGCCGGCCTGGTGCTGGTCGGCTCGGCGCTGCTGCTGGGCTCGGTGATGCGCCGGCTGCTGCCCTCGGTGGGCATGCTGGCTGTCCGCAGCCGCTTCACCGACATGATCACCTACGGTGTGCTGGGGGCCCTGATCGTCCTGCTGGCGCTGATGGCGCAGCCGCACCCGGTGCTCGAGATCCCCTTCCTGGAGGACGTCGTCCGTTTCTCCGTGCGTTGATCCGGTTACGCTGTGTGGCGAGTGTCCTGACGTACGACGTGTACCCCGGGCACACGTCACGGCGTGAGAGGGAGAACGACTCCCATGACCAAGATCAAGGCAAGGAACCCGGTCGTCGAGCTCGACGGCGACGAGATGGCGCGGATCATCTGGCGGTTCATCAGGGACGAGCTCGTCCTGCCCTACCTCGACATCGGACTGGTCCGCTTCGACCTGGGCATCGAGCACCGGGACGCCACCCACGACCGGGTGACGGCCGAGGCGGCGGAAGCGGTCGCGCTGCACGGCGTCGGCGTCAAGTGCGCCACCGTCACCCCGGACGAGGCGCGGGTCGCGGAGTTCGGCCTCAAGGGGATGTACCGCTCCCCGAACGCCACCATCCGCGACCGCCTCGGCGGCGGGATCTTCCGCGAACCCGTCGTCCTGCGGAACGTGCCGCGGGCCGTGCCCGGCGGGACCCGGCCCGTGGTGATCGCGCGGCACGCCTTCGGCGACCAGTACCGGGCCACCGAGCTGCGGATCCCGGGGGCGGGCACCCTCGCCCTGAGCTTCACCCCGGCCGACGGCTCCGATCCGGTCGACCTGGAGGTCCACCACTTCCCGGGCCCGGGCGTGGCGCTCGGCATGGTCAACCTGGACGAGTCGATCCGGGAGTTCGCGCGCGCCGCCTTCCGCTACGGGCTGGCGCGCGGGCTCCCCGTCCACCTGTCCACGAAGAACACGGTGCTCAGGAAGTACGACGGCCGCTTCAAGGACCTCTTCCAGGAGGTCTTCGACACCGAGTTCCGGCGCCAGTTCGAGGCGTCGGGCCTGGGCCACGAGCACCGCCAGGTCGACGACATGGCGGCCTCGGCCATGAAGGGCGCCGGCGGCTACGTCTGGGCGTGCAAGAACTACGACGGCGACATCCTGTCCGGGGTCCTCACCCGCGGCGTCGGCTCGGCGGGGCTGATGACCTCGCTCCTGATGACCTCCGACGGCAGGACCGTGGTGTCGGAGGCGGCGCACGGCACGGTCACCCGCCACTACCGCAGGCACCAGGCGGGCCGGCCGACCTCGACCAACCCCATCGCCATGGTCTTCGCGTGGAGCCGCGGCCTGGCCCACCGCGCCCGGCTGGACGACACCCCCGAGCTCGCCCGGTTCGCCGGGACGCTGGAGAGCGCCTGCCTGGAGGTCGTCGAGGCCGGCCAGCTGACCCAGGACCTGGCCGTGCTGGCCGGCCCGGAGCAGCCGTGGCTGACGACCGAGCAGTTCCTGGCCGCCGTCGACGAGAACCTGCGCAAGCGCATGTCCGGCTGAGGCCGGACGTCCGGCGCCGCGCGGCACCCTCTACGACCCGGTGCCCCGTCCTCCCCCCGTCGGAGGGCGGGGCACCGTCGTGTTGGGGCGCCCCCCTCTGGCCCCCGGCCACGACGCTACGGCCGGCGGGGCCGGCAGGTCGTCCCGTGCCGGTTTGACCTTTCGTAAGAGGACGTACAACTTCCGCGGTACGGCGGGGGACTGACGCCCGCCCGCACGGCCGGGGCCTACGCTGCGCCCGTGGGGAACAAGGGGCTGGTCGACGTCCTGCTGGCGGTGGGCTTCACCGCCGCCAGCATGCTGCTGGGGCACGAACGGCCGCCCGACGACTGGATACGCCTCGACCTGTTCGGCTACGCGCTGACCGCCCTGGTCAACCTGCCCATCATGGTGCGCCGCTGGGCGCCGGTCGGCGTCTGCGTCTTCGTCTGCGCCGCCTGGGTCCTCTACGTCGCCGCCGGGTACTGGCCGGTCGTCAACTCGATGGCGCCGCTGCTCGCGCTGTACACCGTCGCGGCCCTGCGCCCGGTGCGCACCGCGCTGGCCTGTGCGGCGCTGCTGGGCGCGGTCTGGGTGTACGCCGGGCTGACCGCGGCGCAGGGCTCGATGGCCACGGTGGCCGCGCAGGCCGTGGTGTTCCCGCTGGTGATGTGCCGTTTCGGGCGCTCCGCCCGGGTGTCGGCCAAGCGCGAGGAGCGGCTGGCCCGGCTCACCGAGCAGCTGCGGACCGAGCAGCAGGACCGGGCCCGGGAGGCGGTGGCGGAGGAGCAGGCGCGGATAGCCCGCGAGCTGCACGACGTCGTCGCCCACCACATGTCGGTGATCTCGGTGCAGGCGGGCATGGCCGCGTACGTGTTCCACACCTCCCCGCAGACCGCCCGCGGCGCGCTCGACACCATCTCCGACACCACCCGCGAGGCGCTCCAGGAGATGCGCCGCATGCTCAAGGTGCTCCGCGCCGGGCCGGGGGAGCCGCAGGAGGGCTGGGCCTCGTACGATCCCATGCCCTCGGTGACCCGGCTCGGCGAGATGATCGAGCGGGTGCGGGCCGCGGGGCTCGCCGTCGAACTGCGGATCGAGGGCGAGCCCCGGCCCGTCGCCCCCGGCGTCGGACTGTGCGCGTACCGGGTCGTGCAGGAGGCGCTGACCAACGTGCTCAAGCACGCCCCCCTCGCCCGGGCCCGGGTCCTGGTCGGCTACGAGCCGCACCACCTGACGGTGACGGTCACCGACGACGGCCTCGGCACCACCGGCACCACCGGCACGGACGACGGCTCCGGGGCGCCACCGGGCCGATCCGATCCGGCCACAATCGGCCGGGGAACGGGCCACGGGTTGATCGGCATGCGGGAGCGCGCCAGGCTCTACGGCGGGACGGTGGACATCGGCCCGCTCGGCGAGGGTTTCGAGGTACGGCTCGTGCTCCCCACGTCCGCGCGGGGGACGGAGCGGCGAGGGGACGCATCGGACGCATGACCAGGGTGCTCGTCGTCGACGACCAGTTCCTGATCCGGGCCGGCCTCGCCGCGCTGCTGCAGGCGGCCCCCGGCATCGAGGTGGTCGGGGAGGCCGGCGACGGCGAGGAGGCCGTGGAGCGTGCGGCGCTGACCGCGCCCGACGTGATCCTGATGGACATCCGGATGCCGGGGATCAGCGGGGTCGTCGCCACCGAGCGGATCCTGGCCGCCGCGGCGGACCCGCCGCCCCGGATCCTCGTCCTCACCACCTTCGACCTGGACGAGTACGTCTACACCGCGCTGCGCGCCGGGGCCTCGGGCTTCCTGCTCAAGGACGCGGGACCCGACCGGCTGATCGCCGCCGTCCACGCCGTCGCCGGAGGGGACACCCTCTTCGCGCCGAGCGTCACCCGGCGGCTGATCGAGGCGTACGCACCGCCGCGCCCCGGCGTCCCGCGTCCCGGTGTCCCGCCCGCTGGCGCGGACCGCGCCCCGCCCGCCGAACTCGCGGCGCTGACCGCGCGGGAGGTGGAGGTGCTGCGGCTGATCGCCCGAGGCCTGTCGAACCCGGAGATCGCCGACCTGCTCTTCATCAGCGAGGCCACCGTCAAGACCCACCTGAACCGCACCATGGCCAAGCTCGACCTCGGCAGCCGCGCGCAGGCCGTGGTCCTCGCCTACGAGACCGGACTCGTCACCCCGCGCGGCGCGTGAGGATTCTCCGGATTCCATGCATCGAGCGTATGTGCGTCGCTACCGTGGGTTGATCGACGGAGCCGGGGGGTGCGTGGTGGCACGTTGGGAGCCATTGCCCGAGACATTGGACGGTGCCGCGCGCCGTCTGGCCGTGCATCTGCGCCGGATGAAGGACCGCAGCGGGCTGAGCGTCCCGGCGCTCGCCGCGCGCACGGCGAGCAGCGCGGGCGCCTGGGAGCGGTACCTCAACGGCGTGAGGATCCCGCCGCGGGACGCCGTCGAGGTGCTGGGGCAGCTCAGCGGTGCCGACTACGACCGGCTGATGGCCCTGTGGGAGCTGGCCGACCGCGGGGTCGCCGAGACCATGAAGGGCTTTCCGTACGCCGATCCGCTCGATCCGCTGGCCCCCGTCGAGGGGATGCCCCGGCACGCCCTGCGACGGCGCCGCAAGGCCCTGCTGGCGGCTGCGGGCGGGCTGGTGCTCGGCGGGGTGTTCGCGCTGCTCGTGGCGACCGGGGTGGCCACGGACGGGACCGGGCGCGCCCAGGCACCCTCGGTGGCCCGCCCCACGGCCGGCGCGCCGGTCGGCCCGGCGCCCTCCGCCTCCGGCTCGGCGGGCCCCGCCGTCACCTCCTGGCCCGGCTCGGCTCCCGCGGCGCAGGCGAAGGACGCGGCGGCCTCCCGTACCGCGGCCGCGATGTCCCCGGACGGCGGCACGCCCACGGCGCAGGTGGCGCAGAGCGGCGCGGTGTCCTCCGCCCCGGGGCGCGGCCCGCACACGGCGGCACCCGGCACGGGCGGACCGACGACGACGGCGCCCGCCGGCGGCGCACCCACGACCAAGGCACCGCCGCCCGCCACGAGCGCCCCGGCGGCGCCCGCGCCCTCCGCGTCCCCGAGCCGCAGCCCCGGCAAGGGGCTCTGCCTGGGCCTGATCATCCTGGGCATCTGCATCGGATGACGGCCGCAACCGGACGGGCCGCCCGAAGCATCCTCATCGGTAGCCTTCCGGTACAGAACGGCAACAGCAAGAGGGGGAACGGGAGATGGCCCGCTGGCGGCCCCTGGCCGACGACCTGGACCCGCGGGTACGGGAGTTCACCGAGGCGCTGCGGCGCCAGGTCGACCGCGGCGGCCTGAGTGTCGCGGCGCTCGCCGAGGCGACCGGGTACAGCAGGAGTTCGTGGGAGCGGTACCTGGGCGGCCGGCTGCTGCCGCCCCGTTACGCCGTGGTCGCGCTCGCCGGGGCGACAGGTGCCGACCCGGCGCACCTCACCACGATGTGGGAGGTCACCGAGCGGGTCTGGAGCCGCGCCGAGGGCCGCCACGACGTGACGATGGAGGCGGTGCGGATCGCCGAGGCCCGTGCCGCGCTCGGGGGGTTCGGCCCGGCCCCGGCGGCGCCCTCCCCGGCGCCCGCCTCCCCGGCGGTACGGCGCCGTCCGGTCGTGCTCTTCGTGGCGGGAGTCGTGGCCGTCGTGCTGGCGGTGGTCGGCGCCACCGCCCTGACCGGCGGCGGCGACGGCGACGGCGACGACCGCGCCCGGCCCGGCCCGTCCCGTACCGCCCGGGCGGCCGCTCTGCCCGCGGGCGTGAAGTGCACCGGCCAGGAGTGCACCGGCAAGGACCCCGAAGGAATGGGCTGCGGAGGCGGCAACGCCCGTACGGCCGCGGCGGCCTGGGTGGGCGGCGCGTACGTCGAGATGCGCTACAGCCGGGTCTGCGCGGCCGTCTGGGCCCGCATCTCGGCCGGGGCCCCTGGCGACACGGTCAGCGTCACGGAGGCGGGCGGGGCCCGCCGCTCGCAGCGCAGCCGCATCGGCCGGGACCCCGAGGCCTACACCTCGATGCTCGCCGTCCGCGCCCCCGGCGCGGCCCGCGCCTGCGCCACCCTCACCACGGGTTCCCACGGCTGCGCAGCGCCTCCGCCCGGCTGACGACCGCCGCACACGCCGGCCGCCCGGGCGGGCGCGGTGACCGGGGCCACACCGAGTGTGGCTCCCGGCGCGACGGCACGGGTATAGCCTGGCGTGGGTCTCTTGACGCCGAGAGATCCCCGTTCCGGGGCATGGGACGCTGCCGGGGCGGCAAGGGATCCAGCAGGAGAAGGCCAGGAGAAGGCAATGACTCGCACTCCCGTCAACGTCACCGTAACCGGAGCCGCCGGCCAGATCGGCTACGCGCTGCTCTTCCGCATCGCCTCCGGCCACCTGCTCGGCCCCGATGTCCCGGTGAAGCTGCGGCTGCTGGAGATCACCCCGGCGCTGAAGGCCGCCGAGGGCACCGCGATGGAGCTGGACGACTGCGCGTTCCCGCTGCTCAAGGGCATCGACATCAGCGACGACCCGAACGTCGCCTTCGACGGCGCCAACGTGGGCCTGCTCGTCGGCGCCCGTCCCCGCACCGCCGGCATGGAGCGCGGCGACCTGCTGGAGGCCAACGGCGGCATCTTCGGCCCGCAGGGCAAGGCCATCAACGACCACGCCGCGGACGACATCCGCGTCCTCGTCGTCGGCAACCCGGCGAACACCAACGCGCTCATCGCGCAGTCCTCGGCCCCGGACGTCCCGGCCGACCGCTTCACCGCGATGACCCGCCTGGACCACAACCGGGCCATCTCGCAGCTGTCGAAGAAGACCGGCGTGCCGGTGAGCGAGATCCGCCGCCTCACCATCTGGGGCAACCACTCCGCAACCCAGTACCCGGACATCTTCCACGCCGAGGTCGCCGGCAAGAACGCCGCCGAGACCGTGGGCGACGAGAAGTGGCTGGCCGAGGAGTTCATCCCGACCGTCGCCAAGCGCGGCGCCGCGATCATCGCGGCCCGTGGCGCCTCCTCCGCGGCGTCGGCGGCCAACGCCGCCATCGACCACGTCTTCACCTGGACCAACGGCACCGCCGAGGGCGACTGGACCTCCGCCGGCGTCGTCTCCGACGGCTCCTACGGCGTGCCGGAGGGCCTCATCTCCTCCTTCCCGGTGACCGCGAAGGACGGCCGGTTCGAGATCGTCCAGGGCCTGGACGTCAACGAGTTCTCCCGTGCACGCATCGACGCGTCGGTGGCGGAGCTCGAGGAGGAGCGCGAGGCGGTCCGCGGCCTCGGCCTCATCTGATCCCGGGACACCGAGTCCCCCGAGCGGCCCTCCGCCGCGCCCCGCACGGGCGCGGCGGGGGGCCGTTTCGCGTGCGCCTCACGCCGTGTGCGCGGCGAGCAGCGCGCAGAGCACGTCCAGCGCGCCGGCGAAGGCGTGCTCGGGCGGGGCGCCGTAGCCGACGACGATCGCGTCGTCCTCCGTGCCGCCGAAGTCGGCGACGGACTGCAGGGCGAGGCCGTGCTCCCGCGCCCGTGCGACCAGCGCGCCGGCCGACGTGCCCGGCGGCAGCCGCAGGACGGCGTGGAGGCCGGCGGCGATGCCCGAGACCCGCACGGCGGGGGCGCGGGCGGCGAGCGCGGTGACGAGGCGGTCGCGGCGGCGCCGGTAGTGCAGCCGCATGCGGCGCACATGGCGGTCGTAGCCGCCGGAGACGATCAGCTCGGCGAGGGTCAGCTGGTCGAGCACGGGGGACTGGTGGTCGGCGAGGAGCTTCTCGGCGAGCACGGGCTCCACGAGTGCGGGCGGCAGCGCGAGCCAGGCCAGCCGCAGCCCGGGGGCGAGGCTCTTGCTGGCGGTTCCGGCGTAGACGACGTGCTCGGGCGCCAGGCCCTGCAGGGCGCCGACCGGCTGCCGGTCGTAACGGAACTCCCCGTCGTAGTCGTCCTCGACGACCAGGCCGCCGGTGTCGCGGGCCCAGGCCACGGCCGCCGTGCGACGCGCGGGGGAGAGCGGTGCGCCGTACGGGAACTGGTGCGCGGGTGTGAGCATTACGGCGTCGACGCGGGTGTCGAGGACGGAGACCTGCGCGCCGTCGTCGTCGACGGTCAGCGGGATGGTGGTGAGCCCGGCCATCCGCAGGATGCGCAGGGTGTGCGGGTAGCCGAGCGCCTCGACGGCGACGCGGTGGGACCCCCTGCTCCGCAGGGCCCGGCCGATCAGCCCGGCGGCCTGGACGAAGCCCGTGCACACCACGACGCACTCCGGGGCGGTGCGCACCCCGCGCACCCGGCCCAGGTACGCCGCCAGGGCCTCGCGCAGTTCGGGGCGGCCGCGCGGGTCGGTGTAGCCGAGGGCGTCGTTGGGCGCGGCCGCCAGGGCGCGGCGCGCGGCGGCGGACCACGCGGCGCGGGGGAACGAGCCGAGGTCGGGCGAGCCGGGCCGCAGGTCGTACGGGAAGTGCTCCCGGTGCCACGGCGGCTCGGCCGGCGGCTCCGGGGCGCGGGCGGGGTCCGTGGCGCCGTTCGGGCGCTGCGCGGTGGGCGGCCCGGTCGGGCGCCAGCCGTCTCCGACCCGCGTGCCGGAGCCCTGGCGGGCCGTCAGCCAGCCCTCGGCCACCAGTTGTCCGTAGGCGTCGGCGACGGTGTTGCGGGCGACGCCCAGGTCCTTGGCGAGCGTCCGGGAGGACGGCAGCCGGGTGCCGGGGGCGAGCCTGCCGTCGCGCACGGCCCCGCGCAGCGCGTCCTCCAGCCCGGCGCGCGCACCGGTGCCGCCGGCGAGGTCCAGATGGAGGTCGACTCCTGAAATGGCCCACTCGTTCACCCTCCAAGTGGACCATGGGTTGAGGCCACCTTGAACCTCGGTTGAGTAACATGTCGACGATCACCACGGCCGCCGGCGCTCCGTCCGGCCTCGGCCCGGACGACCTGGTCCCCGCGCATGCCCCCCGCATGCTGCTCGGGAAGGCGCCCCCGACTTCTACAAGGCGATGACCGCCCTGGACGCCGCGGCGGCCGCCGGCCTCGACCCCATGGTCAGGAGCTGGTCAAGGCCCGTGTCTCGCAGCTCAACGGCTGCGCCTACTGCGTGGACCAGCACCTGCACGACGCCCGCAGGCCAGGGCTGACCGAGCAGAAGCCGCACGCGCTCACCGTGTGGCGCGAGACCCCGTTCTTCACCGTGCGCGAGGTGCCGCGCCGCCCTGACGGAGGCGGCGACCCGGCGCGGTCAGGGCGGTGTCCCGGACGAGGTCTACGACGAGGCCGCCCGGGTCTTCGACGAGGACGAGCTGCCCCGGCTGATGGCCATGTGCGTGACCATCAACGCCTGGAACCGCATGGGCGTGACGACGCGGCTGTCCCCGGCGGCGCCCCGACGGCGTCTGACCGCCGGGGCGCCCCTCGTCCGGGCCCCTATCCCCGGGGCTCAGGCCGACAGCACGGCCCGCAGCTGGTCCAGGCCCCAGTCCAGATCCTCCTTGGAGATGACCAGCGGCGGCGCGAGCCGGATCGTGGAGCCGTGGGTGTCCTTGACCAGGACACCCCGCTCCAGGAGCCGTTCGGAGATCTGCCGGCCGGTGCCGTGTTCCGGGGCGATGTCCACCCCCGCCCACAGACCGCGTCCGCGGACCTGCGTGACGGCCCCGCTGCCGGTCAGCAGCGCCAGCTCGTGGTGCAGGTGGTCGCCGAGTTCGCAGGCCCGCTGCTGGTACTCGCCGGAGCGCAGCATCGCGAGGACCTCCAGCGCCACCGCGCAGGCCAGCGGGTTGCCGCCGAAGGTCGAGCCGTGCTCACCGGGCCGGTAGACCCCGAGCACCTCCGACGAGGACACGACCGCCGAGACCGGGACGACGCCCCCGCCGAGCGCCTTGCCCAGCACGTACATGTCCGGGACGACGCCCTCGTGCTCCGACGCGAAGGTCCGGCCCGTCCGGCCCAGCCCCGACTGGATCTCGTCGGCGATGAAGAGGATGCCGCGCTCCTCGGTCAGCCGGCGCACGCCCGCCCAGTAGCCGGCCGGCGGTACGAGCACCCCCGCCTCGCCCTGGATGGGCTCCATCAGCACGGCCACGGTGCGGTCGTCCAGGGCCGCCTCCAGCGCCGCCAGGTCGCCGTACGGGACGACCTCGAAGCCGGGGGTGTACGGGCCGAAGTCCGCGCGGGCCTCGGGGTCGGTGGAGAAGCTGATGATGGTCGTCGTCCGCCCGTGGAAGTTGTCCGCGGCGACGACGATCTTCGCCTGGCCGTCCGGCACGCCCTTGACCCGGTAGCCCCACTTGCGGGCCGTCTTCACCGCCGTCTCGACGGCCTCCGCGCCGGTGTTCATCGGCAGCACCATCTCCATGCCGCACAGCTCGGCCAGCTCCGTGCAGAAGCGCGCGAAGCGGTCGTGGTGGAACGCCCGCGAGGTGAGCGTCACGCGGTCGAGCTGGGCCTTGGCGGCCTCGATGAGACGGGCGTTGCGGTGCCCGAAGTTCAGCGCCGAGTAGCCGGCGAGCATGTCGAGGTACCGGCGGCCCTCGACGTCCGTCACCCAGGCGCCTTCGGCGGAGGCGACGACAACCGGGAGGGGGTGGTAGTTGTGGGCGCTGTGCGCCTCGGCGGCGGCGATGTGCTCGGCGGCGGTCGACACGTGAGTGCTCCGTTCGTGGTACGTCGGGAGTTGTGGCGCTGGGGCCCGGTGGGGCCCCTTTCTATCGTCGCTCGTCCCGGATGCGAAGAAACCTCGTGCCGGGCGGCGCCCCGACCGGCGTTGCTAGGCTGGCCACGGGTCGTGACTGGCGCGCTGGGATGGGACTGACCATCGGGGAGCGGCCCGTGAACTGTGTGCCGTGCGCCTGGGCCGTCCCGTGTGCCGTGCCGTGCAGCAGGAGGTCTGACATGCCGAGTGGTTCCACCGAATCCACCGCCTTCCGCAGTGCCATCGAGGTCATCAGGGGTGTCGAGCCGCGCGTGGCCGACGCCATCGGCCAGGAGCTCGAGGACCAGCGCGACTCGCTCAAGCTCATCGCCAGCGAGAACTACGCCTCCCCGGCGGTGCTGCTGGCCATGGGCAACTGGTTCAGCGACAAGTACGCCGAGGGCACCGTCGGCCGCCGCTTCTACGCCGGCTGCCGCAACGTCGACACCGTCGAGGCGCTCGCGGCCGAGCACGCGCGCGAGGTGTTCGGCGCCCAGCACGCCTACGTGCAGCCGCACTCCGGCATCGACGCCAACCTCGTCGCCTTCTGGGCCGTGCTCGCCGCCCGGGTCGAGGCGCCCGCGCTGGAGCGGGCCGGGGCCCGCCAGGTCAACGACCTGAGCGAGAAGGACTGGGCGCGGCTGCGCCACGAGCTCGGCGACCAGCGGATGCTCGGCATGTCGCTGGACGCGGGCGGGCACCTCACCCACGGCTTCCGGCCCAACATCTCCGGCAAGATGTTCGACCAGCGCAGCTACGGAACCGACCCCGCCACGGGTCTGCTGGACTACGAGGCACTGCGCAAGACCGCCCGCGAGTTCCGGCCGCTCGTCATCGTGGCGGGCTACTCGGCCTACCCGCGGCTGGTGAACTTCCGGATCATGCGGGAGATCGCCGACGAGGTCGGCGCCACGCTGATGGTCGACATGGCGCACTTCGCGGGCCTGGTCGCCGGCAAGGTCCTCACCGGCGACTTCGACCCCGTGCCGCACGCGCAGATCGTCACCACCACCACACACAAGTCGCTGCGCGGCCCGCGTGGCGGGATGGTCCTGTGCGACTCCTCGCTCGCCGAGCAGGTCGACCGCGGCTGCCCCATGGTGCTCGGCGGCCCGCTGCCGCATGTCATGGCCGCCAAGGCGGTGGCCCTGGCGGAGGCCCGCCGCCCGGACTTCCACGGCTACGCGCAGCGCATCGTCGACAACTCCCGGGCCCTGGCCGAGGGGCTGCTGCGCCGTGGCGCCACGCTGGTGACCGGTGGCACGGACAACCACCTCGTCCTGATCGACGTCGAGTCCTCCTACGGGCTCACCGGCCGGCAGGCCGAGGCGGCGCTCCTGGACTCGGGCGTCGTCACCAACCGCAACTCCATCCCCCAGGACCCCAACGGAGCCTGGTACACCTCCGGCATCCGCATCGGCACCCCGGCGCTGACCACGCGCGGTCTCGGCACGGGGGAGATGGACGAGATCGCCGGACTGATCGACCGGGTGCTCACGGCCACGACGGCGGGCGTCACCTCGGCCGGCAAGCCGTCCAAGGCGCAGCACGTGCTGGACGCCAAGGTCGCCGACGAGATCGCGCAGCGCGCGACGGACCTGCTGGCCGGCTTCCCGCTCTACCCCGGGATCGACCTCGGCTGATCCGCCGCCCGCACGGGGTGCGTGCCGCAGCGGCGCGCACCCCCGCCGCGTCAGGCGTCGACGAGCTCCTGGCGGGGGCCCTCCTCGGGCGTGCGTCCGGATATCCGGCGCAGGACGAGAAAGGTGCCGGCGCCCCCGACGAGCAACCCGGCGCCGAGCCCGGGCAGGGAGAGCCACCAGCCGTCCGCGCCACCGCCGTCACCGGCCGCCGCGGCCCGCGCGGCATCCGAGGCCCGCGGTGCGGCCGCCGCGGTCTCCTCGGCGACGGTCGCGTCGTCCGGGCCGAGCGGATAGTCGGGAGCGCTCATGCCGAGGCCCTTGTCGGACTCCATCAGGCCCAGCCGCCCCAGGAGGGCACGGAGCTCGTCGGTGCGAGCCGCCCTGCGCCACACGCCCTGCTCCGGCAGACCCTTCTCCGTCGCCGAGCGGCTGTGGACCCAGGCACCGCCGGGGCCGTCCGGATACACGAAGTCCACCTTCCAGACCGACACGTCGTGGACCAGCCAGGTGAGGGTGACCTCGCGGTGCCGGTCGTTCATCACGTCCGACAGCGACTTCGGCGCCTCCTCCTTCGGCTCGTTCCCGATGGACTGCTCCAGTTCCCGGTAGTCGGGTGAACTGGCGTAGACGCCCGCGGCCTTGCCGCTGCCCGGAGCGACCAGCATCACGCTGGTCGGCCCACCCGCCGCGGCCGGCCCCGATCCGCCGATCACCGCGGCGAGCGCCGTCACGGTGACTCCGGCCCAGGTGACGAACCTATCGATCCGCATCCCGTCTCCCCCTCTCGCTCGGTCCTGCCCCTGTTACACCGACCGGGCCCGCGAGGTTCCCGTCCGTGGGAGGAGACAGGCCCTGACGCCGCCGGGCGGAGTCCGCGACGGCGAGGGCGCGCGCCAGGTCCGGCACGCCCTCCAGGCGCAGCGTCGTCCCCCCGCGCTGCCAGACCAGGGTCGGCCCGGCGGTCCGGGGGGCCTCGCGGCGGGTACGGCCGTCGGGGTCGACCAACTGCACGTAGTGGGGCTCCGCGAACCACACCCCGTAGTCGGTCCCGGTGCCCAGCTCGACCCACTCGGCCGCCCCGCCGACCTTCTTGAGGAAGACCATGTCGATCGTGGCCCGGAACTGGTCGAGCCGTACCGTGTGCCCGTCCACCCGCCAGCTCATCGACAGCACCCGGCCCCCGTCGACGGCCGCCACCCCGTCCGGCTCGCCCAGCGCCTGCGGCACATACGCCCCGTCCAGCGGCGCGTCGCCCCGCACCGGCGGCGGGGCGCCCGTGCCGGGGCGGGCGGAAGGGTCACGGTGCACGACGACGCCGCCGAAGCCGAACCAGTCCGCGACCGCGGCCCGTACCGGCGGCGTCAGCACGAGCACCACCAGCAGCCCGCACAGCACCGCCGTCAGGGCCCGCCACCGTGCCGCGGCCCACGCCCGCGCCCGGCTGCGGCGGCCCGGCACGGGGACGGCCGGGGCCGGCGCCGCCTCGGCCAGCAGCCGGGCCAGCACCTGCTCGGCGACGGAGTCGGGCGACGGCGCCGGGATCTCCAGCCACCGGCCCGCCTCGCGCAGCTCCTCCGGGAGCCCGTCCGTCATGGGCGCCGCCCCCCGTCGTCGCACCGGCCGGCCGGCACCGGCTCGCCGAGCCCCGCCCGCAACCGGGCCAGGGCCCGGTGCAGCCGGGACTTCACCGTGCCACGCGGCCAGCCGAGCACCGTCGCCGTCTCCTCCTCGTCCAGGTCCAGCAGATAGCGGCAGGTGACCACCAGCCGGTGCGGTTCACTCAGCGTCCCCACCGCGGCCAGCAGCTCCGTCCGGCGCTCCCGCGACACCGCCAGCGACTCCGGGTCGTCCGCCGCGGGGGGCAGGGCCTCCAGCACGGCGTTGCGCTCCACAGCCGACCGCAGACGGCGCGCCGCCCGCCCGGCGTTCCTCGCCTCGTTGGCGACGATCCGCAGCAGCCACGGACGGAAGGCCGCCCCGTCCCGGAAGGTCGCGAGCGCGCGGTACGCCTTGACGAACGAGACCTGCACCACGTCCTCGGCGTCGGCGCCCGCGCCGAGCAGCACGGCGGTGCGGTGCGCGACGTCCGCGTGCAGGCGCACCAGCTCCGCGTACGCCTCCCGCTCACCGGCGCGTACGCGCG
The DNA here is from genome assembly GCF_033792735.1 of Streptomyces sp. PA03-3a. NCBI lineage: Bacteria > Bacillati > Actinomycetota > Actinomycetes > Kitasatosporales > Streptomycetaceae > Streptomyces > Streptomyces sp. PA03-3a. The sequence goes on along the minus strand of NZ_JARAVM010000011.1, from coordinate 168,592 downwards.
CGATCACCGCCGCCTCCCCCTCCGTGGCGGACCCCCCTCCCGTCGCCCGGTGCCGCCCGCGTGCGGCTCCCGTCGCCCCTTCTACACCGCCGGCCGCCCCCGGGTTCCCACCGCGGCCATGGAATCCGCGCGGACCTGAGAGAATGAGTGCCATGGCTCTCGATCGTCCCCGTGTGCTCTCCGGTATCCAGCCCACCGCAGGTTCGTTCCACCTGGGCAACTACCTGGGCGCGGTCCGCCAGTGGGTGGCGCTGCAGGAGTCCCACGACGCCTTCTACATGGTCGTCGACCTCCACGCGATCACCGTGCCGCAGGACCCGGCCGAGCTGCGCGCCAACACCCGGCTCGCCGCCGCCCAGCTGCTGGCCGCGGGGCTCGACCCGGAGCGCTGCACCCTGTTCGTCCAGAGCCATGTCCCCGAACACGCGCAGCTCGGCTGGGTGTTCAACTGCCTCACCGGCTTCGGCGAGGCGTCCCGCATGACGCAGTTCAAGGACAAGTCCGCCAAGCAGGGCGCCGACCGGGCCACCGTCGGCCTGTTCACGTACCCGATCCTGCAGGTCGCGGACATCCTGCTGTACCAGGCGAACGCCGTCCCCGTCGGCGAGGACCAGCGCCAGCACATCGAGCTCACCCGCGATCTCGCGGAGCGCTTCAACGGCCGCTTCGGCGACACCTTCACCGTCCCCGACGCCTACATCGTCAAGGAGACGGCGAAGATCTACGACCTGCAGGAACCGCTGTCGAAGATGAGCAAGTCGGCGGCGTCCCCGAAGGGTCTGGTCAACCTCCTGGACGAGCCCAAGGCCTCGGCGAAGAAGATCAAGAGCGCGGTCACCGACACCGACACCGTGATCCGCTACGACGAGCAGGAGAAGCCGGGCGTCAGCAACCTGCTGACCATCTACTCCACCCTCACCGGCACCGGAATCCCGGAACTCGAGCAGAAGTACGAGGGCAAGGGCTACGGTGCGCTCAAGACCGACCTCGCGGAGGTCTTCGTGGAATGGGTCACGCCGTTCCGCGAGCGCACCCAGGAGTACCTGGGCGACCCCGAGACGCTGGACTCCGTCCTCGCCAAGGGCGCCGAGAAGGCCCGGTCCGTCGCCGCGGAGACCCTGGCGAAGGCGTACGAGAGGATCGGCTTCCTGCCCGCCAAGCACTGACGGCCCCTTCCGTTCCCGGGACGCCCGGGAAGAGGGGCCTTAAGTCCCGCGCAGGTGTGACGGATGACGCTCGCGCGGGAGGCCGCGCGCGCGTCACACTGGCTCTGACGGAGTTGTGTCGTACGGCGTGCGTACGACGCCGCGAACCGACCCGGGGAAGGGGTGAACGCGTGGGAAACCGCATGATCGGCGTGTCGATCGCGGTCCCCGAGCCTTACGGCAGCCTGCTTCAGCAGCGCCGTGCCGGCTATGGAGACCCGCTGGCGTACTGCATCCCCACCCACGTCACGCTGCTCCCGCCCACCGAGGTGGACACGGCGCTGCTCCCGGCCTTCCGGGAGCACCTCGCCGAGGTCGCCGCCACCGGTCGCGCCTTCCCCATTCGGTTGGAGGGCACGGCCAGTTTCCGGCCGGTCACCCCGGTCGTCTACGTCGACCTCGTCCAGGGCGCCCTCCACTGCGCCGAACTGCAGGAGCGGGTCCGCTCCGGTCCGGTCCGGCGCGAGCTCCAGTTCCCGTACCACCCGCACGTCACCATCGGCCACGGCATCCCCGACGAGGCGCTGGACCGTGCCGAGACGGAGCTCGCCGACTTCGCCGCCGCCTGGACGGTCAGCTGCTTCTCGCTGTACGAGCAGGACGACGAGGGCGTCTGGCGCAGTGTGCGGGACTACCCCTTCGGCGGCGCCCCCGGGCATTCCCTCGTGCCGCACCAGACGGGTGCGTGCGAGTCGCTCAGCCCGGCTCCCGCGGGCGGTCCGCCGCACGGGTGAGCACGCCGGGCGGGGCCGCGCACGACGCCCCGCCTACGCTGCCGCCATGCACCCCACACTCGCAGCGGACCGCGCACACCTCCCCGAACTCCTCCAGGCCGTACGGGACCTGGCCGCCTGTGAGCTGGAAACGGTGGACGAACGCCCGGCCGCCCGACCCGGGCCCGCGCCCGAGCCGCTGCCCCTCCCCGTCACCGGGATCGGTGCCGACGGCGCGCTCGCGCTCTTCGAACGGCGCTGGGCACCCGGTTTCTCGGGCAGTGCCGGACCGCGCTACCTGGGGTTCGTCACCGGGGGAGCGACCCCCGCCGCCGTGGCGGGCGACTGGCTCACCAGCACCTACGACCAGAACGTCTCGGCGGGCGGCGACTCGTCCGCCGCCGCCCTGGAACGCGAGACCGTCGGCTGGCTCCGCGCGATGCTCGGCCTCGGCGAGGAGCACAGCGGCGCCTTCGTCACCGGCGCGACCGTCTCCAACACCGTGGGCCTGGCCGTGGCGCGCGAGTGGCTCGGCGAGCGGCTCGGGCTGTCCGTCTCCCGTGACGGGCTGGCCGCGCTCGGCCCGGTGACGGTGCTGTCCGGCACCCCGCACTCCAGCGTCGACAAGGCTCTGTCGGTGCTCGGGCTCGGCCGCTCGTCCCTGACTTCCGTGCCGGTGCTGCCCGGTGGCCGGGAGGCGGTGGACGTCGACCGCCTCGACGCGGCGCTGACGGCGCTGGAGGGCCAGGGCCGCCCGGCCGTCGTGGTCGCGAACGCCGGCACCGTCAACACCGTCGACTTCGACGACCTGCGCGCGATCGCCGCGCTGAAGGAGCGCCACGACTTCTGGCTCCACGTCGACGCGGCGTTCGGCGGCTTCGCCGCGCTGTCGCCCTCGTACGCGCACCTCACCGAGGGCATCGACGCCGCCGACTCCGTCTGCGTCGACCTCCACAAATGGCTGAACGTGCCTTACGACGCCGCCGTCCAGTTCACCCGCCGTCAGGACCTCCAGGTCCGGGTCTTCCACAACGCCTCGCCCTACCTGGGCCTGCCCGCACTCCCCGACCCCGACTTCCTCCACCTCACCCCCGAGAACTCCCGCCGGCTGCGCGCCCTCGCCGCGTGGTTCGCCCTCACCGCCTACGGCAGCGAGGGCCACCGCGAGGTCGTCGAACGCAACGCCGCTTGCGCCCGCCGGCTCGGCGAGGGCATCGAGGCCGACGCCCGCCTGCGGCTCCTGGCCCCCGTCCGGCTCAACGTCGTCTGCTTCACCCTGGCCGACGACCCCACGGCCGAGCGCGTCGGCGCGTTCGTCCGTGCCGTCGCCGCCTCCGGCGAGGCCTTCCTCACCCCGACGGTCCTCCACGGCGTCCCCGCCGTGCGGGCCGCCTTCAGTAACTGGCGTACATCGGAGGCCGACACGGACCGCGTCCTGGACGCGATCACCGCCGCGACGACGACCGCCACCTAGAGTGCACGTCGTGACGGAGGGTAGGCGCGCGGTATGGAATGGCTGACTCGGCTCCCAGTGATCGGACCGTGGATCGCGCGGCTCATGCGCACCCACGCCTGGCGCACGTACGAGCATCTGGAGGGCGTGCACTGGACGCGGCTGGCCGCCGCCATCACCTTCGTCAGCTTCGTCGCGCTCTTCCCGCTGCTGACCGTCGGCGCCGCCGTCGGCGCGGCGCTGCTGTCCCCCGGTCAGCTGAAGCAACTCGAGGGCAAGCTGGCGGAGCAGGTGCCGGGCATCGCCGACCAGCTCAACATCGGCGGGCTCGTCGACAACGCGGGCACGGTGGGCGCCATCGCCGCCGTGCTGCTGGTCCTCACCGGTGTCAGCTGGGTCGGTGCCCTGCGCGACTGCCTCAGGGCGGTCTGGCACAAGGACGACGAGCCCGAGAACCCGTTCCTGCAGAAGCCCAAGGACTTCGGCGTCCTGGTCGGCCTCGGCGCCGTCGCGCTGCTCTCCGTCGCCTGCTCGGCCCTCGCCGGGACGGCCGTAGGCCGTCTCGGCGACGCCATCGGCCTCGACGAACACGGGCCGGGGCGGGCCCTGTTGTCGGTGGCGGGCTTCTGCATCGCCGTCCTCGTGGACCTGCTGATCCTCGCCTACCTGCTCACCCTGCTGCCGGGCGTCACCCCGAACCGCCGCGACGTCGTCGTGGCGAGCCTCATCGGCGCGATCGGCTTCGAGCTGCTGAAACTGCTCATCAGCGGCTACCTGCAGAGCGTGGCCACCAAGAGCATGTACGGCGCCTTCGGCGTGCCCATCGCGCTGCTGCTCTGGATCAACTTCACGGCGAAGCTCCTGCTGTACTGCGCGGCGTGGACGGCCACCCCGCACAGCGTGGAACTGGCCGCCGCCGCGGCGCGAAAGGACCGCAAGGACCCGCCGGGCGAGCCCGAGCGCGGTCGGCCCGAGCGGCCCGAGCGGCCCGAGACCGCCTGACTCCGGGAGGCCGCCCCGGCGGGGTCAGAAGGCCGGCGTCGCCGGCCAGGCGCCCCGCTGCGACAGGTCGACGACGAGGGCGGCGACGTTCCACGCGTCGTCCTCGCCGCGGTGGTGGCGACCTTCCAGGGGCAGTCCGACGAGCTGGAGCGCCTCCGCCATGCCGGGACGCTTGGTCAGGCGGTGGACCTGGGTGAAGAGCGTCTTGACGTTGATGTGCCGGCCGCCGAAGGGGTACGTCGTGTCGGTGGCCCGGCACTGACGGTTGAACTGGTGGCGGTCGTAGTCGCCCCAGCTCGCCCACGGACGCGATCCCGCCCGGTGCTCGACGGCGAGCAGCTTGCAGGCGTCCGCGAAGTCCAGCCCGGAGTCCACCTCGGCCTGTGTCAGACCGGTCAGTCGGCTGCAGAAGGGACTCACGGCGGAGCGCGCGGGCCGCACGAGAACGCGGTGGCGGGCGACGCGCTCGCCCGCGACGAGGTCCACGACGGTCAGCCCGATCTCGATGATCTCGCTCACCGAGCCCTGCGGCGGCTCGCCGTCCCAGCACGTCGCCTCGACGTCGATGACGTTCAGGAGTCCCAGGTCACTGTCCATGGCGCGAACCCTACGTCGAGATCCGGCCACTGGTCACTACTGTTTACGCATGCATTTGTCACTCTGAGTTCGAACCAGACCGTCTTGCCGATGCCGTACGGCCGAGGTTGAACGTTCCAGGCGTCGGCGAGCATGTCGACGAGCGCCAGCCCGCGTCCAGACTCGTCCGTCGCCGACGCCTGCAGCGGCACGGGCGGGTCGTCGCACGCGTCGCAGACCTCGACCCGCAGCACGCCCGAGGCCAGGGCGGCCCGGGCGACGATCCGCCGGCCCGGCGGGACCCGCGCGTGCCGGACGGCGTTGCTCATCAGCTCGCTGATCAGCAGGACCGCGGTGTCCGTCGTGCCGGCGGCGAGGCCCCACGCGAGGGCCTGTTCCCGCAGCCTGGCCCGCGCCCGTCCGACGCTGCGCGGGTGGCGCGAAAACCACCACTCGACAGGGGGAGTTGTCTCGTTCATGGCTCAAAAGTGCAGGTCGCGGCGTACGGTCGGGAGTATCGGCGCGAGTACGGAGGGTGGTTGTACCCGAGTGGCGAGTGACCTGTCCCCGCCCCCGATGGCGTGGCGGTACTGCGGCAACCAGGTCAAGCTCTGGCGCGAACACGCGGGCGTCACCCGCGAGCGGCTGGCGGACGAGGCGGGGTACGGCTACGAGACCGTCAAGTCGATGGAGCAGGGGCGCCGTCGCCCGACGCAGCGGCTGCTTCAGGTCGCCGACGGGCTGTGCGGGGCGCAGGGCAAACTCACGGCGGCGGAGGCGTTCCTCAAACCCGAGCGGTTCCTTTCGTACGCCCGGGACTTCATGCGCTACGAGGCCGAGGCGATCGCGCTGAACACATACGAGCCGCAGTTCATCCCGGGATTGCTCCAGACCGAGGAGACCGCCCTCGCACTGTTCGGCGCGCATTGGCCACCGTTGGACGACGAGACCATCGAGGAGCGTGTGGCGGCTCGGATGGCGCGGCAGGCCCTACTGGACAAGCAGACGCGGGCGTTCAGCTTCACGATCGGCGAGGCGGCGCTGCGGTATCCCGTGGGCAGCCGGGAAGCGCACGCCCGGCAGTTGGAGCGCCTGCTGGAGGCCGGGGCCCGCCGCAACGTGAACATCCAGGCGATGCCTTTCGGCGGGGCGCACCCGGGTCTCAACGGCCCCTTCGTCCTGCTGGAGACGGCCGAACACCTCCACCTCGCCTACGTCGAGGGGCACGAGACCGGTGTGCTGCACTCGGACCCGGAGAAGGTCAGCATCATCGCCCAACGGCATGCCATGATCCTTCGGGGGGCCCTCGGGCCCGGCGAGTCGGAAGCGTTCATCGGAGAGCTGGCGGAGGAGCTGCGGCCATGAACGGCAAGCTGACGTGGTTCAAGTCCACCCACAGCGACACCGGCGGAGGCAATTGCGTCGAGGTCGCGTTCGGCCAGGGCGCGGTCCTGGTGCGGGACTCCAAGGACCGGGCCGGGGCCCGGCTGACGTTCACGCCCGGGGCGTGGGCGGACTTCGTGGCGTACGCCGTCGCGCGCGGCGCGACCGACGCCGGGCGATGACGCCCAGTTCGCGCGCGCCGATGAGGTGCGTGGACCGACTGCCGTAGCCGGCGGCGTCGAGGCTCTCGACGGCCGGGGGACGGGTGTACACGGAAACGGGCCGGTGAAGCCGCCCGGAACTCCTGGGCTCAGCGCAGGAAATGGGCCGCGGTGAACCATGCGGCGGCCAGCACCAGCACGGTGATCAGGATGTAGCCCACCAGGTAGACCCCGGCGAGCACGGCCGCCGGGGCGGCGATGAGCCAGCCGGCACGTCCCGCGGGGGTCTTGGCCCGGAAGGCCGAGCGGAGGCAGTAGGCGACCGCGACCAGCCCCAGGACGAGCCCGATGACCGACAACATGCCCATGGCGTGCTCCCTTCCCGTACCGGTTTTCCCTGGTTCCTGGGTACTGGCCGGGCCGTTCGCGCGGCAGGGGGCGGTCGCAGCGGGGTGGGCGCACGAGCCGCACGTGCGCCGTCGAGCGCCCCCTGGCCGGGGGCATGTGCGCTTGGCACGAGACGGCTGCGGCCGGTGGCGTGTGCCACCGGCCGCAGCCGGGCCGCAGGACCGACGGGAACGATCCTCCGGCACGGCCACGTGGGACGCCGCCGGCCCGGCGAAGCGGGGCATGGCGGATCATGCCCATGCCCGCCGGGCGTCAGACCGGGCGGTCCGCGGTGGCCTCGGTCTTCCCGGCGCCCTCCTCGGCCGCGCCCTCCTTCGGTGGCGTGGCCGCGTCCGTCGCCGCGGCTTCGTCCTCCGCTTCCGGCCTCTCGGCGCCGTCCTTCACCGCGTCAGCCTCCGCGGGCTTCGCGGCCGCGTCGTCGCCGGGCTTGGTCGGGGCGGGGATGGCGGCCTTCGCCGTCCGCTGCGGCAGGGGCCAGCGCCGCCGTACGAGGTAGGCCAGGGCGGCGACGACCAGGACGGAGCCGCCGGTGAGCGCGAGGGCCGTCCAGGCCCCGCCGCCGCCACCGGAGGAGGCGGGCGCGGCGACCTGCTGCCGGGGCCTCTCGCTGGGGGAGGCGGAGGGCGAGGGAGAGGCCGACGCGATGGCGGACTTCGGGGGCACGAGCATGCCGACCGGGGTGACCATGCCGTCCGCCTTGAAGCCCCAGTCGAGCAGCTTCGCCGCCTCCTTGTAGGCCATGTTGTGGCCCGCGCCGGGGTGCATGACGGTCACCAGGAGCGTGCGGTCGCCGCGTTGGGCGACACCGGTGAAGGTGTTGCCCGCCTTGGTGGTGTAACCGTTCTTCACGCCCGCGATGCCCTGGTAGGTCGGGACGTCGTAGTCACCGGAGAGCAACCGGTTGGTGTTCTGGATCTCGAAGGTCGAGCGCTTCTTGGTGGCCTTCTTGCCCTTCTTCGCCTTGGTCTTCTTCCACCCGCCGGGGAACTGGGCGCGCACGGTCGAGCAGTACTCGCGGAAGTCCGCGTTCTGCAGGCCGGAGCGGGCGAAGAGCGTCAGGTCGTACGCCGAGGAGACCTGGCCGGGCATGTCGTAGCCGTCGGGGGAGATCACCGTGGTGTCGTCCGCCTGCAGGTCCTCGGCCTTGCGCTGCATCTCCAGGACGGTCGCGTCCACGCCGCCGTTCATGGAGGACAGGACGTGGACGGCGTCGTTCCCGGAGCGGAGGAAGACCCCGAGCCACAGGTCGTGGACGGTGTAGGTGAGGTTCTCCTTGATGCCCACGAGACTGCTGCCCGCCCCGACGCCGTCGAGGTCGGAGGGCAGCACCTTGTGGGTCTGCGCCTTGTCCAGCTTGGGCAGCACCGTGTCCGCGAACAGCATCTTGAGCGTGCTGGCGGGGGGCAGCTTCCAGTGCGGGTTGTGGGCGGCCAGCACCTCCCCGGTCTCGGCGTCGGAGACGATCCACGACCGCGAGGTGAGCTTCCCGGGCAGGGCGGGGGCGCCGGTCAGCGGGCTGACCTGGGTGCCTGGCTGCCCCAGCCGATCCCCGCCGACCGCCGACATCTGCGCGGGCGGCGTCGGTGTTGCCGACGGGGAGGAGGGCTTCGCGTGCGCGACGGGCGCGGTGGTCAGGGCCGTACCGCCGACGAGTGCGAGGGCGGACAGCACCATGGCGGAACGGCGCGCGGCGCGGGGGGAGGAGTTCGGCACGATGTGAAGTTACAGTCCGTCCGGGACGAGCGGCAGGCGTGGGGGGCCGTTCGGGCCGTGACCGATCCCACGTGCCGGATGTGCAACCGGGCGGTGCCCACGGGCGTCTTGGGCGGCGGCCCGCGTCAGGGGCGGCGGGGCGACCCCGCGGCAGGGGGCCGCACGGCGGCCCGCATACTGGTCGCATGAAGCTCAGCCGCCCCGTCTCCTGGTTCCTGACCGCCTTCGGGGTGTGGAGCTGGATCGTATGGACGACGTTCGTCAAGAACCTGTGGAAGGACGCCAGCGGGCTCGCCTTCGAGGGCGGTGACCACGGCTCGCCCACCACCTACTTCTGGGTGCACCTGGCGCTCGCGGTCACCTCGCTCGTGCTCGGCACCGCGATCGGCGTCCTCGGCGTCCGCGGTCTGAGAGCGCTGCGGGCTGCCCGGTGATCCTCGTGGTGGTCGCCGTCGTCGCGGCCGTCCTGGCCCTCCTCGGCGGGGTGCACTACTACCTGTGGCGCAGGCTGGTCCGCGACGTGTCCGCGCCGGGCGGCTGGTGGCGGCGGACGGGAACGGTCCTGGCGGTCGTCCTGCCGCTGCTGAGCGTGGGCGCGCTGACCGGAGGGCGGACGCTGCCGCTGGCGGCCGAACGGTGGCTGGCCTGGCCGGGCTACCTGTGGCTGGCGGTGCTGCTCTACCTGACGCTGGCGGTGCTGGCGGGCGAGGCCGTACGGCCTCTGCTGCGGGGCGCGCTGGAGCGCAGGGAGCGGTCCCGGGGCGTGCGGGCCGCCGAGACCGCCGGAGCCGGAGAACCGGCCGGGCCGGCAGGGCCGGCCGGCGCGCCCGAGGACGCGCCCGAGGACGCGGCCGAGCCCGCCGGAAAGACGTCCGAGGCCTCGCCGCAGCCGCAGCCGCAGCCGCAGCCGCGGCCCGAGTCCGCGTCCGCCGGGCCGACGAGGCGGCTGTTCGTCGCGCGTACGGTCGGCGCCGCGGCGGCCGTCGCCGCGGGGGTGACGGTCGGCCAGGGCACCTACGGCGTGCTGCGCGGCCCGCGCCTGAAGTACGTCACCGTGCCTCTCGCCAAGCTCCCCGCGGCCGCGGACGGTTACCGGATCGCCGTGGTGAGCGACATCCACCTCGGCCCGATCCTCGGCAGGGCGCACACCCAGCGGATCGTGGACACGATCAACGGGGCCCGCCCGGACCTCGTCGCCATCGTCGGCGACCTGGTCGACGGCTCGGTGCGGGAACTGGGTGCCGCGGCCGAGCCGCTGGCCCGGCTCCGGGCGCGGGACGGGAGCTATTTCGTCACCGGCAACCACGAGTACTTCTCCGGGGCCGCGCCCTGGATCGACTTCGTGCGCGATCTCGGCGTCCACCCGCTGGAGAACGCCCGCACCGAACTCGCCGGCTTCGACCTGGCCGGGGTCAACGACATCAGCGGCGCGGACCACGACCACGCCCCCGACTACACGACGGCGCTCGGCGACCGGGACACCTCGCGCGCGGTGGTGCTCCTCGCCCACCAGCCGGTGATGATCCACGAGTCGGTCCGGCACCACGTCGATCTGCAGCTGTCCGGGCACACCCACGGCGGGCAGCTGTGGCCCGGCAACTACATCGCGGAACTGGCCAACCCCACGGTGGCCGGTCTGGAAACGTACGGCGACACCCAGTTGTACGTGACCCGTGGTGCGGGGGCGTGGGGCCCGCCGGTCCGTGTGGGCGCGCCCTCGGACATCACGATCGTGACCCTCGCCTCGCCCCGGGCCTGACGGCCGCGCGTCTGAATGTGGCCGGAAACCTCTCACCGAGGGCGAACAATCTGGCACGGAACGCATTCCCCGCGTCGAAACTGGTAAGGGATGGCGCAACGGAAGGGGGGCGTTCGCTCATGGGGAGAGTGACCTGTTGAGGCGCAGTGCGTTCCGGCTGCCCCGGCATCCCACGTCGGTCGGGCTGGCCCGGCACAGGGTACGTGACCATCTCGAGGGCTGGGAGCAGGAGGGCGAGACCGTCGAGTCCGTCGTCCTCGTCGTGTCGGAGCTGGCGACCAACGCCGTACGGTACAGCCCGCTCCTGGAGCGGGAGTTCGAGGTGGCGGTGACCGTCCACTCCGACGGCTCGTGCGTCGTCGAGGTGTCCGACGGCGGCGCCCAGTCCCGCCCCGTGCCGCGCGACGCGGGCGACGGCGACGAGTCGGGGCGCGGCCTGCGGCTGGTGCAGGCGCTCTCGGACACCTGGGGCGTCCGGGAGCGCGGCCGGTACGGCAAGACGGTCTGGGCGGTGCTGGCCGAGCCCGCAGTGGGCTGACCGGGGCGGTGCCCCCGGCGGGCGGCGGGCCGGCCGGCTCAGCGCCGGAAGAGGAACTCCGTGAGCAGCTCGCGGATCTCGCGCACGATCGGCCGCAGCAGCCGGTAGCGGGAGAGCCTGAGGATCCGCGCGCCGAGCGGCGCGGTGCGCGCGACCAGCCGGCGGGTGCGCTCGGTGTCGGGGGAGTGGTCGAAGACCCAGTAGACGACGATGCCCATCTGGTACATCCACATCAGTTCGGGCAGCACCTCGGCGAGTTCCGCGTCGACCTTGATGTCGGAGCCGGAGAGCACCCGTTCGTGGATGGAGATGGCCGCGTCGCGGGCCGGGTGCGACTCCGGGGAGAAGGGGCTGAGCGGGCTCGCCGGGTCGGCGGCGTTCTTGAAGAACTGCGCGGCGAACTGGTGGTAGGGGCGGGCGACGTCGATCCAGGCGGTCATCACGGTGAGCAGCCGCGCCGCCAGGTCACGGTCCCCACCGCCGTCCAGGATTCCCTGGACCGCTGCCTCGTGCTCGGCGGCGAGGCGGTCGTAGAAGCCCTGGACGAGGTGTTCCTTCCCGTCGAAGTAGTAGTAGGCGTTGCCGACCGAGACCCCGGCCTCCTTGGCGATGGCGCGCATCGTCGTCTTGTCGTAGCCCCGTTCCTCGAACAGCCGCATGGCCGTCTCGAGGATCAGGGCGCGCGTCTGCTCGCTCTTGGGGGGCCGGGGCGTCCCGGGGGTCGAGCCGGGGGCCGTGCCAGGGGGTGCTTCTTCCACGTCGGTGAGCCTAACCGGGCGGGGCGCAGCCGTCCGCGCAGGCGTCCGGGGCGGTGTCCGGGGCGGTGTGCGTCCAGCCCCGCTCGGGGTCGTAGGACCAGCCCTCGCCGCTGGTGTACATCCGGCCGCCCCAGCCCGTCGCCGCGGCCCCGCGGCCCCACTGCGCCTCGCGGTAGCGGGCGGCGGCGAGCACGGCGGCCCGGGCGACGGGCGCTCCGGCGCGGGTGCCGAGACGGTGCGCCATGGGGCGGTACTCGGCCAGGGCCCACAGGCAGACCAGCCAGGCGGCGTCGTCCCGGTAGACCTGCCCCGAGTCCCCGACGACGGTGATCTCGCGCCGGGTCGCGGTGTGGTCCAGCTCGGGGAATCGGCGCCGGGCCTCGTCGGAGCCGACCGGGACGAGGTCCAGCGGCACGATCTGCCGCTGGCGTTCCAGCCAGCGGCGGACGAAGGAGCAGAGCGAGCAGTCCGGGTCGTACAGGACGGTCAGCAGACGGACCGGCACCGGGGCCGCCGGAGCGGCCCCGGTCGCTGGGGTGCGGTCCATCGCCGTCACGCCCCGGGCCGCGCGGGGGCGGTCCAGCCCTGCGGGCGGACGGGCGGGACCTGCTCGCGGTCCATCACGCCCCGGCGGCGGATCTTGTTGAGGACGTACACGTTGCCCAGGTGCAGCACCCCGAGGACGAGCAGGACGACACCGAGCTTGACCGACAGCGCCTCGAAGAGCTCGCGGGCGTTCCCGACCCGGTCGGCGCTCTTCAGGTACAGCGCCACGAAGCCGAGGTTCACGAGGTAGAAGCCGACCACCAGCAGGTGGTTGACGGCGTCGGCCAGCTTCTCGTTGCCGTGGAGCACGTCTTCGAGGAAGACCTTGCCGGCCCGGCTGAGGGTCCGGGCCACCCACACCGTCAGCGCGACGCTGACGAGCAGGTAGATGACGTATGCGACGACCGTGAGGTCCATGGGTCCCACCCTTTTCGAACGTGTTCAAAACCCGTTGCCGATGAATGTAGACCTGTTTTTGAACATGTTCAAGCGAGAAGTGCGGTCTCCCGCAGGGGCCGTGGGGGCCGACGTGCCGCCGTGCGGCCGTCAGCCCTTCGCGGCCCGGTCGCCGACCGGGGCCGCCGCGGCGGGCTCCGCGCGGACCACGCCGATCGCCCGCACCCCCGGTACCGCCGCGGTCGCCAGGCAGGCGGCCGCGACCAGCGCCGCCGACACCGCCAGTGGGACCGCCGGACCCCACAGGCCGGCGGCGAGCGGGGCCAGCGCGTAGCCCGCGGGCATCGCGGCGAGGGACAGCAGCCAGTCGTAGGAGGTGACCCGGGCCAGCGCCTGCGGCGGCACCTGCTGCTGGACGACTGTCTCCCAGACAGGGGTGAGGTAGCCGAGCGCCGCGAGCGCCAGCCCGTACGCCGCGATGAGCAGCGGGGCCGGGGCGGCCAGGGCCAGCAGGACCAGCGGCAGTGCGTACGTCGCCAGGCCCAGGTTGGCGACGAGTACGGGGCGGTGCGGCCGGGCGCGTGCGGCCAGCAGGGAGCCGAGGACGAGACCGATCGCCCCGGCCTCCAGCACCCAGAACCACACGCCCTCGCCGCCGAGCCGATGGATCGCGACGGCCGGGCCGAGGGTCGTCAGGACCGCTGCCGCACCGTTCCACGCGGCATGCGCGACCAGACTCGTCCAGTACCAGTCGCGCGAGCGGACCTCGCCCCAGCCCTCCTTGAGGTCGGCGAGCACCGACGCGCGCGGCAGCGCGGTCCGCTCGACCCGCAGCACCGTCAGCAGTGCCGCGCTCACCGCGAAGGAGGCGGCGTCCAGCACGAAGGCGAGGCCGGGACCGGCGGCCCAGATCAGCGCCGCGGCGAGGGCCGGGCCGCACAGCCGGGTCGCGCTGTTCGCGACTCCCATCAGGGAGTTGGCCCGCTGCCGCGCCGCCCCGTCGGTGACGGTGCCGGCGACCAGCGGCGACTGGGTCGGCATCGCGAAGGCGGAGGCGGTGCCGCCCACCGCCTCGGCGAGCGCGATGGGGCCCAGCGACGGGTCGCCGCCCAGCAGTTCGAGCCCGACGAAGAGCTGGGCGGCGCAGCGTGCGAGATCCGCGGCGACCGCCACGCGCCGGGCGTCGAAGCGGTCGGCCACCACCCCGCCGAGCGGGAGCAGCAGCAGCTTCGGCACCATCGCGCAGGCCAGGACGAGGGCGAGGGCCGAGACGTCGCCGGTCGCCCGGGTGACGGCGATGACCAGTGCGGCGGGCACGACCCCGTCGCCGAGCAGGGACAGCGTGCGCCCGGCGAACAGCAGCCGGAAGCCGCGGAGCCGGAGAGGGTGTGTGGGCGTCATGGCACCGCAATGTATTTCGGTGACGAATCATTCGCCACCGAAATATATTGCGCCGTAGGATTCGGGCCATGGAAGCCGATGCCGACACCGACGCCGAGGACTCCGCGGTGGAACGGGACTGGACCGACGGACACGTGGAGCGCTGGCTGCCCGTGCTGCCGGACCTCGACCCGGACGTCGAGGGCGCCGTCACCCGCATGAAGCTCGTCACCAGCCATCTGCGCAAGATCCGCGAGCAGTCACTGGTCGACTTCGGCCTGCAGCGGCACGAGTTCGACACCCTGCACGCCCTCGCCGGGCGCGGCGGCCGCGCCGCCCCGTCCGAACTCGCCGCCGACCTCGACCTGGCACCCGCCTCCGTCACCGGCCGCCTCGACGCGCTGGAGGCCCGCGGCCACGTCCGGCGCACCCACTCCACCGCCGACCGCCGGCGCATCGACGTCGAGCTCACCGACGCCGGCCGCGCCACCTGGCTCGGCGCCATGGACGTGCTCGGCCACGAGGAGTACCGGCTGCTCGGCACCCTCGACGCCGAGGAACGCCGGTACCTCTCCGACCTGCTGCGACGCGTCATGGTGGTGGCCGAGGCCGACTGAACACAGGATCCGGGAAGATCCGACATCCTGTGCGAAATTTGTGAGCGTTCCCCGCTGACAGGCCGCCGAACCGCCGAGTAGCTTTACCTTCTCTTCGGCACGCAACCGCTCCGTCACTGCCGAAGGCACGACCTGGGGGCAGCATGTTCAACGAGGACCGCTACCGGACCCTCCCCTACCCGCGGGGGCCCTTCCCGGGTTTCCCCGTCTCCGGGGGCGTGGGGCTCGCCACGCCGTCCGGCGACATGCGCCGCCCCGAGGCCGTCTGGCTGCTGGGGCCGCTGACCTTCGGCGTGTACTGGCTCGTCTGGTACTACCGGGCCAACAAGGAACTGCGGGAGTTCGACCCAGGCATCAAGGTCCGGCCCGCCCTCGCCGTGCTCGCCGTCAGCCTCGGCGCGCTGCTGCTCGTGCCCGCCGTCGTCTCGCTCTACAACACCGGCTGCCGCATCGCCCGCGCCCAGCGCCGCGCGGGCCTCCACGACACGGTCTCCGGTCTCAAGGGACTGCTGCTGGCGCCCGCGTTCGGGCTGACCTCGTTCTACTACCAGGAGCAGCTCAACCAGGTCTGGGTCGCCCGCAACTGACGCTCAGCCCGTCGCGCGGTCTCCCGCTCCCAGGTCCGCGGCGCGGTCGGGACGCGTGAACTGCTCCGTCACCTGGATGAACGCCGCCTTCAGGTGCTCGGGGATGCCCAGGGCGTCCGCCGCCTGCGCGGCGGTCATCCGGGGTCCGGCGGGGGCGGTGCCCGGAGCGTGGGCGTCCGGCCGGGGAAGATCGTCCTCGGTCAGCTTGCCCGACCGGACGAGCACGTCGCGCACGGGGATGCCGAGCGCGCGGGCCAGCCCGCGCATCGTCTCCAGATCCGGCATGCTCTGCCGCTGCAGCAGGCGTGTGATGGCCGCGCGGTGCACCCCGGCGTCGTCCGCGAGCTTCGACTTGCCGCCCCCGCGAGGGCTGTCGATGTCGTACCCCCGGCCGCGCATGAGGCCTTCGATCCAGTCGGCGAACTCTTCGATGTGGTCGGCATCGCTCGGCACCTGTGGGGCTCCTCCCTCTCCTCTTCACGATAACCAGCGTGCGCGCACGCAATGCACCGTCGCACGGCCGCATCGGTGAAGATCCCGTGTTCGGGCCGCCCCTGGTCCGGAGGGGGCGGGAGGGTCAGGCATATTCCTGAATCACATGCCCCAGGCCTGCGCCGGGAACACATCTGTTGCGTGCGCGTTCGCAACATGCGAAAATGTGTTCGAATTCAGCACCGTCAACCGTCGGAGGGTCCGACCGCCGTGTCCTTACGTTCCCCGTACGAACCCCAGCCCCCGCGAGCGCCCGCCTGTGCCGGTCCGCCGCCCTCCGTCGTCTTCGCCCGGAACGCCCCGCGGGCACTGCCGGCGCTGCACGCCTGCGGCCGGTGCCCGATCCGCGCGGTGTGCGAGGAGGCCGCCGGCCCCGGGCGCCGCTGCTTCGACGGCGTCCGCGCGGGCCGCCCGTGGCGCAACGGCCGGGTGGTCGCGGCGGCGCCGGCGCCCGGCCTGTCCGCGTGAGCCCCGGGACCGCCGTCCGCGACGAAAGGAACCGTCACGTGCCCCGCAACAGCGCCACCGAGCACACCGCCCGGGCCGCCCGGTGGCTCGACGTCCTCCGGCGCCAGTTCCCCGAGCTCGTCCGCGAACTGGCTCCCGGCAGCCCCGGCTCCTCCGCCGCGTCCCGGGACCCGCTCACGCCGCAGGCGCTGCGCCTGCTCGCGGAACGCGACCGGGAGGACCGGGCCGACCGCGAGTGGGTGCTCGGCGGGGGCGCCGCTCCGCTGCGGCTCCATGTGTCCGACGCCCTCCGGGACATCACCGACGGCGTCGTCGAACTGGAGGAGGCCGTCCGGGACAGGCTCGGCCTCGGCCGTGCCCGCCGCGCCCCGGTGCCCGAGCGGCTGGGCCGGATCGCGGGCCTGCTCGACCGGGTCGCCGAGCACCCCGTCCTGGCCGCGCACGTCCTGGACGAATGCCGCCGCATGGCCCGCCGCTGCGGTTCGGCGCTGGGGGAGACCGAGGTCCTGGTCCGGGTGGAGGGGCGCTGCCCCTGGTGCGACTCGGTCTCGCTGCGGGCCCTTCCCGCCCGGAGGGCGGTGCTCTGCGTGAACCCCGGGTGCCGCTGCACGGACGAGGACTGCGGCTGTTCGCACGACCCCGCGCACCGTCATGCCTGGACCGAGACCGCATGGGGGCAACTGCCCCTGGATCCGGCGGCGATCGCCGGCCTCGTGGACCGGGAGGCCCTGTGACGAGCCCGCGGCACCCCGGCCCGACCCTGATCAACGGTGAGTCCGCCGCACGGGAGACGGGGGTCGCCCCGGCCACGATCCGGAAGTGGGTGCAGCACGGGCACCTGGCGGCGGCCGGACGCAGCGGCCGGGCGAGCCTGTACCGGCTGGAGGACGTGTTCGCCGCCGAAAGGATGGCGCGTGGCCGAAAAGCGCCCACGTGGCGCGCCTGACGCGACGACAGCTCCATGCACCGCCCCGCGCACCCGAGGAGGTACGCGGGGCGGCGTCGTGTCCGGGGAACGGCCGGCGTCAGGTCATGTCCGCCCCGGGCAGACCTCGGGGCGGGCGGCGCGGGCGTCGCGGCCGGGGTGCGGGCGCGGACCCCTTCGGGGCGGGCGCCGGGTCGCGTGCCGGGCCCACGAGCCGCGGAAAATCCCCCGGCCCGGGGCGGGCGACGTCGTCCTCCTGCTCCGTCTCCGCTTCCTCCCCGTACTGGCTCATCGCGTCCTGCCAGCCGTGGGCGTAGGCGCGCAGAGTGATTTCCTCCAGGTGGGAGCGGGTGACGGCCACCAGACCCTCGGGCAGGCACGCCTGGACGATCTCCTCGATGAGCCCTCGGGCCTCCTCCTCCGTCAGCGTCCGCGCGGCGGGCGGAGCGGACGGCCGGGCCTGTTCCCCTGCGTGTTCCTGTACGCGTTCCCGCGTGCGCTCCCGCGCCCGGTGCCCCACCGGTTCGTGCTTGTCCTCCGTGCCTGGCACGGCACTCCCTCCCCGTTGCCCCCTGGTGCCGAGCGGCGGTCGAGCGTCGCCGGATCCAGACGTCCTTCAAACACGTGTTCACCACTTTCGGGTGCGGCCAATCCTCGGGCGGCACGGTCGGGCGACGGATCCGGCCACGGCTGGGCCATTCAAGTTGCGCGCGCGAGCGCAATCAATCACGATGGATGCAGCGGCGGAGCTGTGCCCGGGACCGGGTGACGGACCGCCGCTTCGTGCTGGACGGCGGCCGACCGCCGGCACCGCGAAGACGCGCAGCGCATGCCCGGCTGCGCCGTCGCGGACGGCGTCCCCGGCCGCACCGTTGGGACCACCGCACGTCCCGAAGAGGAAGGAGACCACATGACCGACGCCGACCGCCGTACCGTACGCACCCTCGTCCAGAGCGGCGTCGCCCTCGCCGTCGTCGCGCCGCCGCTGCCCTCCTGGCCGAGGCGGTGGCGCGGATGACCACGCATCAGGAGGACACCCTCGAGTTCGCCATCGAACTCGAGCGCCTGCGCCGCTCCGTCGACGTCGGCTTCGCCACCACGCGGGGTGATCTCGCCCTGCTCCTGCAACGCGCCGACCAGACCGACAAGGTGCTGGGCGAGCACGAGGACCGCATCGAGGCGCTGGAGCGTTCCCGCTGGCCGCTGCCCGCCGTGGCGGCGCTCACCGGGTTGCTGGCGCTGGTCGTCGCCGCCTACGGGACCTTCGCCGGGTGAGCCGCGTACCAGGTCGCGTACCCCGGCCGCGGGGCGGCGGTCTCAGCGGGCGCGGCTCGAGCCGCGCCCGCGCGGCCGGGCGTCGCCCCGGCCCGCCGCCGCACGCTGCGGCAGCGGGCGGCGCCTGATCGCCAGGACGAACGCCGCGACGGCCGCCACCAGGACGGTCTCCACCGCCGGGCCGATCCACGAGGACCCCCCGGACCCGTCGGCCGCCGCCGCGGGCCGTGGGCCGGGGCCGTCGGCGGGCGGGCCGCCGGCCATCGCGCGCATCTGGCTCAGCGTCGGCACCAGTTCCCCGACCGGCTCGACGCGGCCCGCCGCGTCGAAGCCCCAGTCCAGCAGGTCGGCCGCCTCCTGGTACACCTCGTCGTACCCCGACTCGGGGTGCATCACGGTCACCAGCAGCGTCCGACCGTCGCGCTCCGCCGCGCCGGTGAAGGTGTTCCCGGCGTTGGTGGTGTAGCCGTTCTTCACCCCGATCATGCCGTCGTACTCGCCGAGCAGTCGGTTGGTGTTCTGGATCTCGAAGGTCTCGCCCTTCTCCCCGGGGAAGCGCGCGACCTGCGTGCGGCAGTAGTGACGGAAGTCCGGGTTGCGCAGCCCCGCCCGGGCGAAGAGCGTCAGGTCGTACGCCGAGGACAGCTGACCGGGCGTGTCGTAGCCGTCCGGGCTCACCACGTGCGTGTCGTTCGCCTGCAGTTCCCGCGCCCGCGCCCGCATGTCCCGGACGGTCTTCTCCATGCCGCCGTTCATCGAGCACAGCACGTGCACCGCGTCGTTCCCCGACCGCAGGAACACCCCGAGCCAGAGCTGCTCGACCGTGTAGGTGATGCCGGCCTCGATCCCGACCAGACTGCTCCCGGCTCCTATGTCCGCCAGGTCCGCGTGCGTCACCTGATGCCGCTTGCGGCGGTCGAAGCGGGTCAGCAGGGTGTCCGCGAAGAGCATCTTCAGCGTGCTCGCCGGCGGCAGCCGCCGGTGCGCGTTGTACGACGCCAGCACCTCACCGGAGTCGGCGTCCGCCACGATCCACGACAGGGAGTTCGTCTCCGGCAGCCTCGGCGCCCCCGCGGCCACCTGCACGCCGTGCCGTCCCAGCCGCTCGCCCCCGACCACGGATCTGGCGGCCGCGACCGCCTTCCCGGCGGGAAGCAGCGCGGCAGCCACGCCGAGCCCGAGGACGGCACGTCGCGGCGGTGTGGGGGGTGTCGCGGCCATGGGGGGACGGTACAAGCTGCGACCCCCCGCAATCGAACCGGGGCCACCGCCGAGGACGCCGGTCGGCCCAGCGCATCCGGGGCGCCTGCGCCGAACGGGGGAAGCGCGGCGCGTTGTCAGAGGGCGGTCCTACGCTCGGCGGAGATGGGGGACGTGGGGTCGCCGCATGGGGGTGGACGGTGAGCGTGATCGCGTGGGGGGACGTCGAGGGGCCGGCGGTGCCCGGGTACGGGCTCGGGGTGGCGCAGCGGCTGGGCGGGGTCACCGCGGAGCTGGGGATCCGGGACGGGCGGGCCGTGCTGGGCTGGCGGAACGCGACGGGCAAGGCCCTGAAGGGCGCCCCGGCCGCCGTGCGGCGCGACCACGCGGGGGAGTTGACGCGGCTCCGGACGGCCGTCAGGGACATCGACCGGACCCTGGCGGCGCAGGCCGGCCGGCTGGACCGGCAGTTCCCGGAGCGGCGCGCCCTGCCGTACGCGCACTGGCGTCGGGGACTTGCCGACCACCCGCTGCTCGGCACCCTCGCGCGGCGCCTGCTGTGGACGGTCGACGGGGTGGCCTGCGGCTGGGCCGAGGGCGGGCTGCGCGCCCTCGACGGTGAGCCGGTCCCCGTAGCCGGCGGCCGGGCCGTGGCGCTGTGGCACCCGCTGGGGCGCGAGCGTGCGGAGATCACGGCTTGGCGGGAGTGGCTGGAACGGCACGGCGTCACACAGCCCTTCCGGCAGGCCCACCGCGAGGTGTACGGCCCCGCCGACGCCGCACGCCTTTTCGCCACCCCGCACGTCCTGAGGCAGCACCCGTTCGCAGCGCTGGCCGCCGCCCGCGGCTGGCGGTACCGCCCGAGCCCGCCCGGCGAGGACGCCCTCCCGCACGCCACGCGCGAACTCCCGCAGTGGGGGCTGCGTGCGGAGCTGCGGATCCAGGGCGTCGACGGGGACGAGGGCGGCGACTGCCCCGGCGGCCCCGCGCTCATCGGCACGGACCAGGTGCGCTTCCTCCCGCTGGACGCCCCCGCCTCCGGCAGCCGGGCCGGCCGGCTCCGGCCCGCCGACGTCCCGCCGCTCGTCCTCAGCGAAGTCCTGCGCGACGTCGACCTGTTCGTCGGCGCCGCCGGCATAGGGAACGACCCCACCTGGCAGGACGGCGGCCCCGACGGCCGCTTCCGCGCCTACTGGGCGTCCTATGTCTCCGGCGAGCTGACCCCCTGCGCCGCGACCCGCCGCGAGGTGGTGTCCCGGCTCGTGCCGCGTCTGGCCATCGCCGGCCGCTGCGCGGTGGAGGGCCGCTTCCTGCGCGTCCGCGGCGACCGGCACACGTACCGGATCCATCTGGGCTCCGGCAACGTCCTGATGTCCCCGGACGACCGCCATCTGTGCGTCGTCCCGCCCGCGACCGCCGGTGCGGTCCCCGGGCCCCTGCCCTTCGAGGGCGACCCCATGCTGCCGGTGATCCTCGCCAAGGCGCTGCTTCTCGCCCGCGACACGGAGATCACCGACCCGACGATCGTGAGCCGACTGTGAAGCGCGCGCGGACCCCGGGTTGCTCGCCCTGGGAGGACCCGGGCCGGATCGCCCTCATCGCCCGGCTCGCGGCGAAGGGGGACGTGACCGAGCTGGCAGGGCACCTGCTGTCGGCCGCCGACTGCGAGGGCCACGCGGCGGTGTCCCGGCTGAGGGCGATGCCCCGCGAACGACGTGTGGCCCTCGCGAGGCTGCTCGTCGATCGTGCCGACACGCCCGGCTCCACGCCCGACCGGTACGAGCGGGTCATGGTGCTGCTGGCCGCGGTGTCCCGGGGCTTCGTGCACGACGCGTGGTGCGGCGGCTGGCACGACATGCTGGAGGGCATCGCCCGCCGGTCGTACTGGTTCAACTGCGGCGACGAGATGCCCGTCGTCGCCGAGGCGCTGCTCGACGCGGGACGTCCTCTGTCGGCGGAGGTCGTGGGGATGATCCGCCGGTGCGCGCACCACGGTCTCGGCTGGGCGGGACTCCTGCTGGACCGCCTCCCCGAGCCGCCCCTCAACCCCGGTGAGCCCTGGTCCGACCGCGTCCTGGCCGAACTGCCGGAACTCGGCGTCCCCTGGCGGCGGCTGATCCCGCATCTGCGCGCCGCGGGGCCGCGCCCCGGCGCCCGCTGGGACCGGGCGGCCGCCGCGGTCATCGACGGCGTCGGCTCCGAGACCGTACGCCGCACCGCCACCCCCTGGCTTGCCCTGGCCACCCACGGCGGCAGCGCCGAGGCGGGCGCCCACGACCCCTGGAACGTCACCGCCGTCCGCGGACTGGCCTGGCTGCTGTCGTCCCCCATCGTGCCTCTCCACCCGGAGACCGTCCGCGTCCTGGGGGCCCTGGTCGAGCGCCCCCCGGTCAAGACCGTCGTCGCCGCGGCAGGCATACGGGCCCTGGCCCGGCTGGACGGCGGGGCCGGCCGGGACGAGCTGCGCAGACTCGACGGGCGCGTCGACCACACGGTCACCCGCAGGCAGATCCGGCGTGCGCTGACCCCGTGAACGCCCGAGGGCCTCGGCGGAGGGGATCAGAAGCGACGCGTGATGAGCGCGCGCTTCACCTCCTGGATGGCCTTGGTGACCTCGATGCCACGCGGGCACGCGTCGGTGCAGTTGAACGTGGTGCGGCAGCGCCACACGCCGTCCTTGTCGTTCAGCACCTCGAGCCGCTGCTCGCCACCCTCGTCACGCGAGTCGAAGATGAAGCGGTGGGCGTTGACGATGGCCGCCGGGCCGAAGTACTGGCCGTCGTTCCAGAAGACCGGGCAGGACGACGTGCACGCGGCGCACAGGATGCACTTGGTGGTGTCGTCGAAGCGCGCGCGGTCCTCGGCGGACTGCAGGCGCTCGCGCGTCGGCTCGTTGCCCTTGGTGATCAGGAAGGGCATCACGTCCCGGTAGGCCTGGAAGAACGGGTCCATGTCGACGACCAGGTCCTTCAGCACCGTCAGGCCCTTGATGGGCTCGACGGTGATGGGCTTGTCCGGGTTGATGTCCTTGATCAGGGTCTTGCAGGCCAGCCGGTTGCGGCCGTTGATGCGCATGGCGTCGGAGCCGCAGATGCCGTGGGCGCAGGAGCGACGGAACGTCAGCGTTCCGTCCATGTCCCACTTGATCTTGTGGAGACCGTCGAGGACCCGCTCCTTGGGGTCGATCTCCAGCTCGAAGTCCTGCCAGGTGGCCTCGTCCGAGATCTCCGGGTTGAACCGGCGGATCCGGAAGGTGACCGTGATGTAGGGCGAGGCCTGGGCCTCGGCCTCGACCTTGTCGAGGGTCGCGGTGCTCATCAGTACTTACGCTCCATCGGCTGGTAGCGGGTCTGCACTACCGGCTTGTAGTCGAGACGGATCGACTCGGCGCCGTCGGCACCCACTTCGCGGTACGCCATCGTGTGCCGCATGAAGTTGACGTCGTCGCGGTTCGGGTAGTCCTCGCGGTAGTGGCCGCCGCGGGACTCCTTGCGGGCCAGGGCCGAGACCGCCATGACCTCGGCCAGGTCGAGCAGGTTGCCGAGCTCGATGGCCTCGAGCAGGTCGGTGTTGAACCGCTTGCCCTTGTCCTGGACCGACACGTTCCGGTACCGCGCGCGCAGCTCGCCGATCTTCTCGACGGCGGTCTTGATGGTCTGCTCGGTGCGGAACACCATGACGTTGGCGTCCATGGTCTCCTGCAGCTCCTTGCGCAGCTGCGCGACCCGCTCGTTGCCGGTGGAGGCGCGGAGCCGCTCGACCTGGTCGACCACGAACTGCGCCGGGGCCTCGGGGAGCTCGATGTAGTCGTGGTCCGCCGAGTACTCGGCGGCGGCGATGCCGGCCCGGCGGCCGAAGACGTTGATGTCCAGCAGCGAGTTGGTGCCGAGGCGGTTGGCGCCGTGCACGGAGACGCAGGCGACCTCGCCGGCGGCGTACAGGCCCGGGACGACGGTGGTGTTGTCCGACAGGACCTCACCCTCGACGTTGGTGGGGATGCCGCCCATGGCGTAGTGCGCGGTCGGCTGGATCGGGATCGGGTCCGTGTAGGGCTCGATGCCGAGGTAGGTCCGCGCGAACTCGGTGATGTCGGGGAGCTTGGCGTCGAGCTGCTCCGGCGGCAGGTGCGTCAGGTCGAGGTAGACGTGGTCGCCCTCGGGCCCGCAGCCGCGGCCCTCGCGGATCTCGGTGTAGATCGCCCGGGAGACGACGTCACGCGAGGCGAGGTCCTTCATGACCGGCGCGTACTTCTCCATGAAGCGCTCGCCGTCCTTGTTGCGGAGGATGCCGCCCTCACCGCGGGCGCCCTCCGTCAGCAGGATGCCCATGCGCCAGATGCCGGTCGGGTGGAACTGGAAGAACTCCATGTCCTCCAGCGGCAGACCGCGGCGGTAGACGGCGGCCTGGCCGTCACCGGTGAGGGTGTGCGCGTTGGAGGTGACCTTGAAGAACTTGCCGGTGCCGCCGGAGGCGTACACCACGGCCTTCGCCTGGAAGACGTGGATCTCGCCGGTGGCCAGCTCGTACGCGACGACGCCGGCGGACTTCTTGACGCCGTCCTCCTCGACGATGATCTGGTCGAGGACGTAGAACTCGTTGAAGAACTCCACACCCTCCTTGACGCAGTTCTGGTACAGCGTCTGGAGGATCATGTGGCCGGTGCGGTCGGCCGCGTAGCAGGCGCGGCGGACCGGGGCCTCGCCGTGGTTGCGCGAGTGGCCGCCGAAGCGGCGCTGGTCGATCCGGCCCTCGGGGGTGCGGTTGAAGGGCAGGCCCATCTTCTCGAGGTCGAGGACCGCGTCGATGGCCTCCTTCGCCAGGATCTCGGCGGCGTCCTGGTCGACCAGGTAGTCACCGCCCTTGATCGTGTCGAAGGTGTGCCACTCCCAGTTGTCGTCCTCGACGTTCGCGAGGGCCGCCGCCATGCCGCCCTGGGCGGCGCCGGTGTGGGAGCGGGTGGGGTAGAGCTTCGTCAGCACGGCGGTGCGGCTGCGCTTCGTCGCCTCGATGGCGGCGCGCATGCCGGCGCCGCCCGCGCCGACGATGATGGTGTCGTACTTGTGGATCTGCATGAGGGGTCGCTTCCCTGTCCAGCCCTGGCTAGCGGATGTTCGGGTCGAAGGTGAAGATCACCAGCGTGCCGAGGATGATGGTGAACGCGGTCGCGGTGTAGAGCAGCATCTTCAGCCAGAACCGGGTGTTGTCCCGCTCCGCGTAGTCGTTGATCACGGTGCGCAGGCCGTTGCCGCCGTGCAGCATCGCCAGCCACAGCATGATCAGGTCCCAGGTCTGCCAGAACGGCGAGGCCCAGCGGCCGGCGACGAAGGCGAAGCCGACCTTGGTCACGCCCCCGTCGAGGACCAGCTGGATCAGCAGGTGACCGATGACCAGGACGACCAGGACGATGCCGGACAGGCGCATGAAGAGCCAGCCGTACATCTCGAAGTTGGTCCGGGTGCTGCGCGGGGTGCGCTTGGTCCGGGCGCGCGGCGGCTCGATGACCGGGGCCGGGTTGTCGGGGCCGTAGGCGGCGCTGGAGGAGCTGAGCTCCACGTGGTCGGTTGCGGACATGGCTTCGCTCAGCTCCCGAACAGCACTCGTGCGGCGTGGCCGAGGACGGGGTAGATGGCCCCGATCATCAGCACGACCCAGATTCCGACGACCGTCCACAGCATCTGCTTCTGGTACTTCGGGCCCTTGGACCAGAAGTCGACGGCGATGACGCGCAGGCCGTTCAGAGCGTGGAAGAGGACAGCCGCGACCAGCCCGTACTCGAGCAGGCTGACGATGGGCTGTTTGTAGGTGTTGACGACCTTGTCGTAGTCCTCGGGGGAGACGCGCACGAGTGCGGTGTCGAGGACGTGGACGAACAGGAAGAAGAAGATGAGGACACCGGTGACTCGATGAGCCACCCATGACCACATGCCTTCCCGGCCGCGGTACAACGTTCCAGCCGGCACGGAAAAAACCCTCCGGGAGCGGATGTGGGGCCTGCCGGCTTCGTTGGTCGGTCGGCCCGGCCGGGTACGGTCCACCGGCCCTGGCCATCGTAGCGACGGCTTGTCGGCTACGTCCTGCCGGGTCCTTCAGGTGTGATCGATCCCGCACGTGTGGGTGTATCGGCCGGGAACCCCGGGCCCGCCGGATGCGTCCCCGAGGGCCAGTCGCGTCAGGCGGGACCGGGTCACCCGGCGCAGTTCCTCGGCGGCCGTGACCCGCTCCTCGTCCGGGTCGTTGGCGAGCCGCTGACGGAGTGACGCCAGCATCCGGTCGAGGGACTCTCCGGGGTGCACCCCGGAGAGGGACAGCACGAAGACGTGGCCGAAGCGCGCCTCGTACGCGGCCTGCGCGGCGCGCAGCGCCGTGTGCGCGGCGAGGCTGCCGCGGGTGGGGGCGGCGTCCGGCGGGGCGCCCGACGCCTCGGCCGCGAGGGCCTCGGCGAGGTCGGCGGGTGTGAGGTCGTAGGCGGCCTCGTCGGCGGCGGCCAGCAGCGCGTCCAGGTCGGGATAGGGACGGTGTGCGGCGACCCGGCGGGCCCAGCGCACGCTGCCGCAGCAGGTCAGCAGGACGGACTCGGCCGCCCCGGGCGAGGCGTCGTTGAGCCGCCGCAGGCCGTGGGGGAGGCCGGGGCGGGCCGCCGGGGACGGCCGGGTCACCCGGCCGCGCGACTGCGCGGGCAGGTGCGCCGGTGCCCGCGGCGGGACGGCGGGAGTGTCGCTGGACAGCGGTGGGCTCCTGGGAGGGAACGGTGGCGGTGGGGGGAACCGCTGGGCGGCTGCGCGGCGTGAACCACAGTGGGACGACGAGTGACGACCACCGTATCGGCCTATGTTCGGCCCTGTCCGACGGATGCACGAATTTCACTCGTACGGGAACGAAAGTGCACGTCTTCCCCTGGTCCGCACGGCGAGATTCCCATAACGGGCATAAATTTGGATCATGTGGCAGAAGCGGACGAAACGTGCCTCGACGTGCGCGGCGACGGCCGTACTGACCGCTGTGCTCGGGGCCGGTCCGGCACTCGCCGCACCCGCGGGGACCACCGCCGCCGGCGCCCCGCGGGCGGGGGATGCGGGCAGGTCCGCCGGGTTCCCGTCGATCCCCGCCGTCCGTTCCTTCGTCCCCGACGCCGGCACCGCCGCCTTCGTGCCGGGACCCGGCTCGCGGGTGGTGGCGCCCGCCGGGAGCACTGTGGAGGACGAGGCGCGGCTGCTCGCGGAGGAGCTCCGACGGCCGTACGCCGGCGGGCCGGCGAGGCCGGGGGACATCTCACTTTCACTCAAACGGAGTAATTCGGGGCCGGAGTCGTACGAGATGACAACGTCGGCCGACGGGGTGACAGTACGCGCCGGCACCGACGCCGGGGTCTTCTACGGCACCCGCACCCTGCTGCAGGCGATCCGCTCGACCGGACGGGTGCCGGCCGGCACCGTCGAGGACCGCCCGGACCGCCAGGAGCGCGGGCTGATGATCGACATCGGCCGCAAGTACTTCACCCGTGGGTGGCTGGAGGCCAGGGTCCGCGAGCTGGGGGACCTGAAGTACAACCAGCTCCACCTCCACCTCAGTGACGACCAGGGCTTCCGCGTGCAGAGCGACAGCCACCCCGAGATCGTCTCGGCCCGGCACCTGTCCAAGGAGGACATCCGCGCCGTGGTCGACCTCGCCGCGCGGCGGCACATCACCGTCGTCCCCGAGATCGACAGCCCCGGCCACATGGGCGCGGTGCTCGACGCCCACCCGGACCTCCAGCTGCGCTCCGCGGACGGCACGCCCGTGCGCGGGGCGCTCGACATCTCCCGGCCCGGCGCGGCGGACGTCGTCGACGACCTGATCGAGGAGTACGCGCCGCTCTTCCCCGGCACGTACTGGCACATCGGCGGGGACGAGTACGGGCCGCTCGTGGCGGACGACCCGGAGGCGTCCTTCCCGCAGATCACCGCGTACGCGCGCGAGCGGTACGGCCCGGACGCGGGCGTGGCCGACGCGGCGGCCGGCTGGCTCAACGACCGCGCCGCCACGCTGCGGTCGCTCGGCAAACGGGTCGAGGCCTGGAACGACGGCTTCTCCGACGGCGCCCGGGTCACCGCGGACCCCGACCGGGTGGTGGCCTACTGGTCCAGCAACAAACTGCGCGGCCGGCTGCCCGAGGACTACCTGCGCCAGGGCAGGCAGCTGCTCAACCTCAACTCCTGGTACCTCTACTACGTCCTCGGCGCACCGGAGAACTTCCCGTACCCCAGCGGACGGCGCATCTACGAGGAGTGGACCCCGGCCGTCGTCTACCGGGACGCCGCCGTGCCCGCGGAGTTCGCGGGACCCGACCGCATCGTCGGCGCGCGGCTGGCCGTCTGGTGCGACCGGGCGGACGCCCAGACCGAGGACGAGGTCGCGGCCGGCATCCGGATGCCGCTGCGCGCGCTCACCCAGAAGCTCTGGGACCCCGGCCGGCCCGTTCTGAGCTGGCAGGACTTCACCGCCCTCGCCGACAGGGCGGGCTGAGCCGCCGCGCGGGGCGCATTTAGGTGAAGCGGCCGAAGTCCGCCTCCCCCCACAGGAGCGTCTTCGGCCGCTTCTGATTGTTAAAGCGTCTACGAGGCCGAAAATGTCACACCCATCGCCAGGGCGGCCCGACAGGTGTGACGATTCAGTGCGAATCCACGCTGTGCGGGATGCCGGCGAGCCGAGGGGACGGTGTGGCCAGCAACGGGGGGCGCCACGATCCGCGGACCGACCGCGACATGGAGCTCGGGGCAGCGGTGGGGCGCGCCCAGGGCGGGGACGAGGACGCCTTCGCGGTGGTCTACCGGCTTCTCCAGCCGCTGCTGTTCGGTTATGTGCGCGGCCTCGTCGGCGACGACGCGGAGGACGTCACCTCCGAGGCCTGGCTCGAAATCGCCCGCGACCTCGGCCGCTTCCGCGGGGACGGGGCGGGGTTCCGTGGCTGGGCGGCGACCATAGCCCGGCACCGGGCCCTGGATCATCTGCGGCGCCAGGACGCCAGGCCCCGCGTCAGCCCGCTCGACGCCGAACTGCTGGACCTCCCCGCGGCCGAGGACACCGCCGACCGCGCGCTGGAGGCGCTCGCCACCGAACGCGCGCTCTCCCTGATCGCCTCGCTGCCGCCCGACCAGGCGGAGGCGGTCCTGCTGCGCGTCGTCGTCGGGCTCGACGCGGCGTCCGCCGCCCGGGTGCTGGGCAAGCGGGCGGGAGCGGTCCGCACGGCGGCGTACCGCGGCCTCAAGCGGCTCGCCCGGCTGCTGTCCTGACCCGTGGTGACCGGCGGGTAGCCGCCCCCGAGGGCCCTGCGGGCGCCGACGATGGGGCAGTATGGTGCGCGATTCCGTGGGGGAGGCTCGAACGTGGATTTGGCGACCGCGGTACGCGCGGCGCAAGAGGGGGACGAGGACGGCTTCCGGTTCGTGTACCGAGCGGTGCAGCCGCAACTGTTGCAGTACGTACGCTCCCTGGTCGGCGCGGTGGACGCCGAGGACGTGGCGTCGGAGGCGTGGTTGCAGATAGCGCGCGATCTGCCGGGCTTCCGCGGTGACGGCGACGCGGTGCGCGGCTGGACGGCCCGGGTCGCCCGCAACCGCGCGCTGGACCACCTGCGGGCGGTCGGCCGCCGGCCGCTCGCCGCCGCCGGGGTGGACGAACTGCTCGACCGGCCCGCCGTGTCGGACACGGCGGAGGAGGCGGTCGCCGCGGTGGGCACCGGTGCCGCGCTGGCGGCCATCGCCGCCCTTCCCCAGGACCAGGCCGAGGCCGTGCTGCTGCGCGTGGTGATGGGCCTGGACTCCCGGTCGGCGGCCGAGGTCGTCGGCAAGAGGCCCGGTGCGATGCGCATGGCCACCAGTCGAGGCCTGCGCCGTCTCGCCGAACTGCTGGATTCCGACGGCGGGTCGTCGAGTGTGACGTTTTCGGCGTCCCGAACGCTTGAGGACATGAGATGAGCGATAACCGAGGACACGACTGGCTGGACGACGCCACCGCCGAGCGGTTGCTGCGGGGTGCCCACGGTGACGATCCCGCGGAGCGGACCTGGCGCGACGAGCGGGCCGCCGCCCTGGCCGGGCTGCTGGCCGCCGCCGCGGCTCCCGCGACCGTCGACCCCGAACGCGAGGAGGCGGCCGTCGCCGCCTTCCGCGCCGCGCGCGACGACGACGCGCTCACCGCGGGCTCCACGGGCGTCCGCGCCGGCACGGCCGACGACTGGTCGCCCGGTGCGGGCGCGGGCGCGGTGTCCCGGCGCGGACGGAGCTGGACGGCCCGTCACTCCAGATCGCTGACGGGGACGTTGATCGCGACCGCCGCGGTGGCGGGGGTGGGCGTGGCGGCCGCCGCCGGCGCGCTGCCCGCCCTGCTCGGCCACGGCGTGCCGGACCCGGCAGCGGTCCACACCCAGGGCGCGGCCACGGCGGCCCCGGACAGCGGTTCGGCGTCCCCCGGCCGTACCGCCCCGCCGGCCCCGGCCACCCCCGGCTCCGGCCCGGGCCGCGACCGCCCGGCGGGCGGCGCGGGCGGCACCCACGGCACCGTCCTTCCCGGCGGGCCCGCCGGGACGGCGCCCTCACCGCCGGCCGTGGACCACAAGGTGCTGTGCCGTGCGTACGCGGCGGCGGAACGGCACCGCAAGAGTGCGGACGAAGAGGCCTACAAGCAGCTGCGCAAGGCGGCGGGCGGCGGCCGGCACCAGATCCGCGCCTACTGCGCCGGGGTGCTCGGCAGCAACCCCGGACACGGGGGGAAGGCCGGCAAGGCCGGGAAGGGGAGCGAGCAGGGCGACGACGACTCGCAGGACGGCCGCGGCCGTCCGGAGAACCGTTCCGGTGGACATCACCGCAGCGGGGACCACGGCCCGCGCGGCACCAACGGGAGCGCGCCGGCGCCCCGTGCCGTCCCGGGCCCCCGCCCCGTCCCTTCCGGGGGCCGGCCGGGACCGCGTCCCGGCCGCGGGTGACATCTCCCGGCTGCCTCCGGGGTGTGACACTTTCGGCCCCCCGGGCGCTTTAACCAGTAGACCGACTGGTCATCGGTCGAGGGGTCGCCCGGTCTCCCCGTATCGGGCCCCCAACGAGGGACGTGGGCGGAGCGCTTTCCCCCCGCTCCGCCCGCGTCCTCACGTGCGCGGCAGGGACGGCGGCGTAGGGTCGACGACGTGATCTTCCGGATCGAGCGGCACTCCCCGCTCCCCGCCGCCGAGGCCTGGCGCCGGGTCACCGACTGGGAACGCCACGCCGCGCTGGTCCCGCTCACCACCACCGTCGTCACGGGGGAGCGGTCGTTCACGGCGCGGACCGGCCTGGGGCGGGCGTCCGTCGACGACCCCATGGAGATCGTGCGCTGGGAGCCGCCGGACGCGGGCCGCCCCGGGCGGTGCCGGCTGGAGAAGCGCGGCCGGACCGTGCTCGGCTGGGCCGAGATCGAGGTGTGGCCGAGCGAGGACGGGGGCTCGCGCGTGGTGTGGCGCGAGGACCTGCGGGTGCGCCCGCTGCCGGCGGCGTTCGACCGGCCCACCGCGTGGGCCGGCCGGCTGCTCTTCGGGCGGGCGCTGGACGGGCTCCTGGCCCGGGCTCACCAGTAGACGACGACCTTGTCGCCGACCCGCACCTGGTCGAAGAGCGCCGAGATCCTGCCGAGGTCGCGGACGTTGACGCAGCCGTGCGAGGCCCCCGCGTAGCCGCGGGCGGCGAAGTCGGAGGAGTAGTGCACCGCCTGGCCGCCGCTGAAGAACATCGCGTACGGCATGGGGGTGTGGTAGATCGTCGACACGTGGTGCCGGCTCTTGGCGAAGACGCTGAAGGTGCCCTCGCGGGTGGGCGTGTACTGCGAGCCGAAGCGGACGTCCATCGCCGAGACGACCCTGCCGTTCACGACCCAGGCCAGGGTGCGGCTGGTCTTGCTGACGCACAGCACGCGGCCCGTCATGCAGCGCGGGTCGAGCTTCGCGACCGGGTTGGCGGTCGGCGGGTACATGGCGTCATGCGTGGGCTGCCGGGTGACCGAGCGCAGCTTCGCCCAGGTCCTGTCGGTGACGGTGCCCGAGGCGGGCAGCTTGTGGCGGGACTGGAAGGCGCGCACCGCGGAGGCGGTGACGTCGCCGTAGTAGCCGGTGGGGTTGCGGCCGAAGAGGCCGAGCTGCTTGAGCCGGGCCTGCAGCTCGCGCACGCGTGCGCTGCTGCTGCCGCGCGCGATGACGACGACCGGCCGGGGGGTGCGGTCGGCCTTCGGCTTCTTCGTGGCGGACGGCGAGGCCGCCGGCGACGGGGAGCCGGTGGCGGGCGCGGTGCTCTGGCTCGGGCTCGCGGAGGGGCTCGCCGCGGAGGCCGAGGTGTCCGGGGCCGCGGAGGCCCTGGCCGTGGGCTCGCTCGCCTGGGCCGTGCAGCCCGCGAGGAGGGCCCCGGTGAGCAGCGCGGCGGCCGCGGCGGCCGCGCGTGATCCTGTAACGGATATGAGTGCCACTGCGTCCCCCTGGAGATGAGTCGGTACCCCCTTTGACTGACTTCCCCGGCATGTAGTTGCACGGGCCAGGTCACGGTTCACCGCACACTGAGAAAGGGGGCCGAGTCGCTGGAGGCATGACGCATGGCACGCGAGTCCGAATCCGGTCTGCCGATCGAGCCCGTCTACGGCCCCGACGCCCTGGACGGCTGGGACCCGGGCGCACGGCTCGGTGAGCCGGGCGGCTACCCCTACACGCGCGGTGTCCACCCGACGATGTACACCACCCGGCCCTGGACGATGCGCCAGTACGCGGGCTTCGGCACCGCCGCCGAGTCCAACGCCCGCTACCGGCAGCTGATCGCCCACGGCACCACGGGCCTGTCCGTCGCCTTCGACCTGCCGACGCAGATGGGCCACGACAGCGACGCCCCCCTCGCCCACGGCGAGGTCGGCAAGGTCGGTGTGGCCGTCGACTCGGTCGAGGACATGCGGGTGCTGTTCGACGGCATCCCGCTCGACCGGGTCTCCACCTCGATGACGATCAACGCGCCCGCCGCCCTGCTGCTCCTGATGTACCAGCTGGTCGGCGAGGAGCAGGGGGTGCCCGCGGACCGGCTCACCGGCACGATCCAGAACGACGTGCTCAAGGAGTACATCGCCCGCGGCACCTACATCTTCCCGCCCAAGCCCTCGCTGCGGCTGGTGTCGGACCTCTTCCGCTACTGCCGGGCGGAGATCCCGCGGTGGAACACCATCTCCATCTCCGGCTACCACATGGCCGAGGCCGGCGCCTCGCCCGCGCAGGAGATCGCCTTCACCCTCGCCGACGGCATCGAGTACGTCAGGACCGCACTCGCCGCGGGCATGGACGTCGACGACTTCGCGCCGCGGCTGTCCTTCTTCTTCGTCTCGCGCACGACCCTCCTGGAGGAGGTCGCCAAGTTCCGTGCCGCCCGCCGCATCTGGGCCCGCGTGATGCGCGAGGAGTTCGGGGCGCGGAACCCCAGGTCGCAGATGCTGCGCTTCCACACCCAGACCGCGGGCGTGCAGCTCACCGCGCAGCAGCCCGAGGTGAACCTGGTGCGGGTCGCCGTCCAGGGGCTGGCGGCGGTGCTGGGCGGCACGCAGTCGCTGCACACCAACTCCTTCGACGAGGCGATCGCGCTCCCCACGGAGAAGTCCGCCCGGCTCGCGCTGCGCACCCAGCAGGTCCTGGCGTACGAGACCGACGTGACGGCGACCGTGGACCCCTTCGCCGGGTCCTACGTCGTGGAGTCGATGACCGACGGCATCGAGGCCGCCGCCCTGGATCTGATGGCCAGGGTGGAGGAGTTCGGCGGGGCGGTGAGCGCGATCGAACACGGCTTCCAGAAGGCCGAGATCGAGCGCAACGCGTACCGGATCGCCCGGGAGACCGACTCCGGGGAACGGGTGGTCGTCGGCGTCAACCGCTTCCAGCTGGAGGCGGAGGAGCCGTACGAGCCGCTGCGCGTCGACCCCGCGATCGAGGCCGCGCAGGTGGAACGGCTGGCCGCGCTGCGGGCCGGGCGCGACGGACGTGCCGTGGACGCCGCGCTGTCCGCGCTGCGCAAGGCCGCCGAGGGCACGGAGGACGTCCTGTACCCGATGAGGGACGCCCTCCGTGCCCGCGCGACGGTGGGCGAGGTCTGCGGCGCGCTCCGCGAGGTGTGGGGGACGTACGTCCCCTCGGACGCGTTCTGAGTCACCCGGCGAAGCGGGCGAGCCGGGCGGTGACGCGCTCCGGCTCGCGCGTGGCGAGGCCGACGTAGCCGTCGGGGCGGATCACGAACAAGCCCTCGCCGTAGGGGTGCCGGGAGAGGTTCGACCACTACGACGCGCGCTTCGAGACCGGGCTGCGGATCCTCGTCGCGGGCATCGAGCGGACCCTCGCCCCGGACGGCGCGCGGTAGTCACCCAGGCGGTCGTCACTAGCGGTTTCGGGACGCCGAGGGGCCGGCGCGGCACTCCGCGCCGGCCCTCGTCGCTCCGGCCCCGAACGCCGGGGTCAGCGGCGGGACGCGACGTGCTTGATGCGCCGCGCGACCCTGCGCACGGCCGGGTTGTCCGGCAGGAAGGCCAGCCGGGAGGGCACCGCTCCCGGCAGTGCCAGTGACGCCAGCCGACGCCGCCTGAAGTAGCGCCAGGTGCCGCCGTCCAGGTTGTCCGTCAGATAGCGGACCGCGTCGTCACGCAGGCGCGCGTACGCCTGGGGCTGCATGCAGTAGCCCACGGCACGCACCAGGGGCGTCAGGTCGCGTGCGACCTGCTCCGCCGTCGGCGGCCGCCAGGCCTGCGTCGCCTGCCGGTCCTCCAGGTCCGGCAGGAGACGGTCTGCGATCGTGACGGGCACGCGGTTGCTGTTCGGGTACGGCGACAGCCGCTCCAGCACCAGTGCGGTGCCGACGCGCGCGACCGGCAGCCCGTACAGGACGGACGCGGTGAACAGCGCGGTGGAGAAGCAGCCGGCGACCAGCCGCGGGCGGACCCGCAGGAACAGCACCTCGGCCGGCTCCGACGCCCCGGCAACGGTCAGCTCGGCGCCCAGCGCCTCCGCCTCCCGCTCCAGCCGCCGCGACCAGTGCGCCGGCGCCGTCGGGTGCGGCTTGAAGACCACCGTCCGGTGCCCCGCCGCGACCGCGCCGCGCACCATGGCGACGTGCAGTTCCTCCTCCTCGGCGGCGGTGAGGATGTCCAGCGCCGACAGGTACTGGCCGAGCAGCAGGGCGGCGCCCTCGGGGAGCGGGGCCGCGGCCGGGGCCGCGTCGTGCTCCGCGATCTGAGCGAGGACCGCGGTGAAGGCGTCCGCGGGGACGAGCCCGGCCGGGACGTCGTGCTCCGACAGCAGCAGCGGCCGCAGCCCGGGGACCAGGTCCAGGTGCAGCACCCGGTCGACCCGGGTCGTGACCAGTGGGTCCAGCCGGTCCCGGGTCGGGCCGTAGACCATCAGACCGTCGGCGTACACCTCGACGGGCGCGCCCGGGAAGACGTTCACCAGCGCCAGGGCCGGCTCGACGTGCAGCGACTCGACGACCAGCTCGACCTCGTCGTCGCCGAGGCCCCACAGCCGCCGCAGATGGCGCTCCCACAGCGGTACGTCCTCGGGCCGCGGCGACCAGCCCGACGGGTGGAGCGGGGCGATCGTGTCGTTCCACGAGAGCACCCGGTCGAAGCGGCCGCGCAGCGCACCGAAGCCCGGTGCCTTGTCCAGCGCCGGCGAGATCTCGGGTACGGGGGCGTTGTTGCTGACCAGCAGCAGCCTGCGGTCGGCCGGGGCGAACAGTCCGGCGTCCAGCGCGGCGGCCACCGTGGCGGCGCCGAACAGCGTCGACGCCAGGAACACCTGGGTACGGGACATCAGGCGGACACCGCCCCGGCGACGCGAAGACGCCTGCGCGTCCGGCGCAGCAGCAGGCTGCGCTTCATGTCCATCGAGTCCAGCACCTCGTTCAGGATCTCCTGCGGCATCTGCTTCAGGGCGGCCCCGCTCATCGCCTTCAGCCTGCGCGCGACCTGGGGCTCGTAGCGGCCCATGGCGCCCAGGTGGTGGGCGATCACCGCGCAGTAGGTGCGCACGGCCTTGGGGAGGAGGCGGTCCGCGTCGGGGTCCGCCGCGGTCTCGGCGAGGACCTGGTCGAAGGAGCGGATGAAGTCCAGCTGCCGGACGTCGCCGATCTGCGTGAGCGAGGTGGCCACACCGCGCCGGTAGAAGACGCCCAGCAGGCCGACCACCGCGAAGGACTTCGCCTCGCGGTGCAGCCGCCAGATCCACGGCCGGTCCTCGGCCGTGCGCAGCCCGTCGGGGAAGTGCAGCAGCCCCGCGTCGGCCAGCCGCCGGTGGTAGATGCCGGCCCAGGCGTACGGGTAGTCCACCGAGGTCGTGCGGTCGGCGGGCAGGATCGCCTCGCGCGGGTCGAGGGCCACCCCGCGGCGGCCGTGCGGCACCCGGGCGACCGTGCGCCTGCGCCCGTGCGAGACGACGTGGTCGGTGCGCACGAAGTCCGTGCCGAGGGTCTCGATCGCCTCCAGCAGGCGGGGCAGATAGCCCTCGGCCAGCCAGTCGTCACCGTCGAGGAAGGTCAGGTACTCGCCCCGGGCGGCGTCGATGCCGGTGTTGCGGGCGGTGGCGAGTCCGCCGTTCCTCTCGTGGGAGACGAGTATCGCCCCGGGCAGGTCGGGCAGCGCGCGCTCGAGGATTCCGGGGGTGTCATCCGTTGCGCAGTCGTTCACAAGAATGAACTCGAAATCCGCGCGGGCATTCGCGCGGAGGCTCCTCAACATGTCAGGAGCGAACGCCTGCACGTTGTAGAACGGGACGATGACGGAGAGCTTGACCACGTCGTGCACCCTATGGGCCGTCTCGTCCCCTGCTCTGTCTCCTCCCCCACCCCGGGATGAACGGAAGATGGCGGAACCGTGAATCCGTCGCCCCCGGCGGCCGCTTCTTCATTCGGCGGCGCGTTGTTAACCGTCCGTTGGCGTTGCGTTGGAGGCCCGCTCGGAATGCATTCCTAGCGTCTGCGGCGTGCCAGCAAGTACCGCCGACCCGATCAGGGTCACCGTCCTCGCCGACTCGGACACCCGATGGAAATGGGGTGCGCTGACGGCGCGCCGCATCGCCCCGGAGGCGCGGCTCGACGCCCGCCTGCTCCGTGGCCGGGCGACCCCGACCGAGCGCCAGCTCGCCGAGGTCGGCATCCCCGCGGACTCGATGCGCGAGGTCACCGCGGCACAGTTCCTGGCCGGGACCTCCCGCGACACCGCGGACATCGTCGTGCTCTCCTGCGTCGGCGGCACCGTCCAGGCCATGCTGCACGGACTCGGCCGCGCCTGGCAGGGCGCCCCCCGCCGTCCGGTCGTCGTCACCGGGTACGTCGGGGTCGTCTACGAGAAGCTCGCGGACGGGCTCCTGCTGCGGGCCGGCGCCGACGCGGTGCTCGCCAACAGCGCCCACGACGCGCAGCGCTTCCGCGAGGTCTACGGGGGAGTCGGCGCCGACGCCGGGACCGTCGTCGAGACCGCCCTGCCCTTCCTGGAGGGCAAGCCCTACGAGCCCTCCGGGGACCGGCCGTTCACCGTGGTCTTCGCCGTCCAGCCCTCCGTGCCGGACAGCCGCAAGGACCGCACGTACCTGCTGCGCCGCGCGGTGGACCACGCCCGCTTCCACCCGGAGCGCGAGGTCCTGGTCAAGCTGCGCAGCAAGCCCGGTGAGCACACCACGCACATCGAGGAACAGCCGTACCAGAAGCTGGTGTCCAAGCTGGACCCGCCGAAGAACCTCCAGCTCGTCTACGGGCACATGGGCGAGGTCCTGGACCGCACCGACCTGCTGGTCACGGTGAGTTCGACGGCGGCGCTGGAGTCCATGCACCGCGGCATCCCCACGGCCGTCCTCACCGACCTGGGGATCCGTGAGGCGCTGGGGAACCACCACTTCCTCGGCTCCGGGGCCTACGCCTCCTGGGACCAGATCGACTCCGGCGAGGTGCCGAGGGTGCACCCCGACTGGGCCCGCGCCCAGGGCATCGCCTCCGGCGGCGACCCCTTCCGCACCGTGCGCGAGCGCGTCACCGAACTGGCCGCCGCCCCCGGGCTCCCGCCACTGGCGCCGTACTACACGACCGTCACCGCGCCCGGTTACCTGCCCGCAGTGCTCGCCCGCCACGGCCTCGACCCGAAGGGCGAGCCCCTGCCCGGCGCCGTGACCGAGCCGACCGAGCCCAGCGCCCTGCGCCGGACCGTGCGCGACCTCGCGCGCAACTCCGCGCGCGCCGCGTACCGCCAGGGCGTGCAGCGCGTCGCGCCCGTGATCCGCAGGTGGGGTCAGCTGTGAACCCGCCCACCAAGTCGCAAGGAGCCACCATGCCAACGGTGTTGGCCGTCATTCCCGCCCGCGGCGGCTCGAAGGGCGTACCCGGCAAGAACCTCGCCACGGTCGGGGGTGTGCCGCTGGTCGCCCGCGCCGTGCAGGCCTGCCGCGAGGCCGGGCTCGTCACCGACGTCGTGGTCTCCACCGACGATCCCGCCATCGCCGACGCGGCCCGCACCGCCGGCGCCGAGGTCGTCCTGCGCCCGGCCGCCATCGCCGGGGACACCGCGACCAGCGAGGCCGCGGTCCTGCACGCGATGGACGCGCACGAGGCGATGACCGGACGCGGCGCGGACGTGGTGCTGCTCGTCCAGTGCACCAGCCCGTTCATCACCACCGAGGACGTCAACGGCGTGGCCGCCGCGGTCGTGGAGGACGGCGCGGACACGGCCGTGACCGTGGCCCCCTTCCACGGCTTCATCTGGCGCGACGCCGCCGACCAGATCGGTGCCGCCGCCGCGGCCGCCGGCGAGGCCGCCGAGGGCGGCCGGTCCCGTACGACGGTGGCCGCCGCGACCGGCGGCTACGGCGTCAACCACGACAAGGCCCACCGCCCGCGCCGCCAGGACCGGCCGCAGGACCTGCTGGAGACCGGCGCCGCCTACGCGATGCGCGTCCCGGGCTTCCGCGAGGCGAAGCACCGTTTCTTCGGCCACACCGCGCTGGTGCGCACCGACCCCGCCAAGGTCCTGGAGGTCGACGAGCCGGACGACCTGGCCCGCGCCCGCGCCCTGGCCCCGCTGCTCGACACCGCGACGGAGAGCGGCACCGAGGCGCCGGCGCGCCCGACCCGCGACGACGTCGACGCGGTCGTACTCGACTTCGACGGCACCCAGACCGACGACACGGTGCTGGTCGACTCCGATGGACGCGAGGCCGTCACCGTGCACCGCGGTGACGGGCTCGGGATCGCCGCCCTGCGCGACAACGGACTGCCCGTCCTGATCCTGTCCACGGAGACCAACCCGGTCGTCGCCGCGCGGGCCCGCAAGCTCAAGGTCCCCGTGCTCCACGGCATCGACCGCAAGGACCTCGCACTCAAGCAGTGGTGCGAGGAGCAAGGAATCGCCCCCGAGCGGGTCCTGTACGTCGGCAACGACGTCAACGACCTCGGCTGCTTCGCGCTCGTCGGCTGGCCCACGGCCGTCGCCAACGCGCACGACATCGTCAAGGACGCCGCCCGCTCCGTCACCGCAACGCCCGGAGGACGCGGAGCCATCCGCGAGATCGCCTCGTGGATCCTCGGCCCCTCTCTTTCCCGAAGGGAACTCTCCCAGTGACCACCACCAACGCCCGCCTTCGTCCGATCGGCGACCGCCTGGTCGGCCCCGGCCAGCCCGTCTACGTCACCGGCGAGATCGGCATCAACCACAACGGCTCCCTCGAGGACGCCTTCGCCCTGATCGACGCGGCCGTGGAGGCCGGCGCCGACGGTGTGAAGTTCCAGAAGCGCACCCCGGAGATCTGCA
This sequence comes from Streptomyces sp. PA03-3a, assembly GCF_033792735.1. Classification (NCBI taxonomy): domain Bacteria; kingdom Bacillati; phylum Actinomycetota; class Actinomycetes; order Kitasatosporales; family Streptomycetaceae; genus Streptomyces; species Streptomyces sp. PA03-3a. Next base: position 129,237 of record NZ_JARAVM010000011.1, on the reverse strand, counting down.
CTCCGCGCGACCAGTGGGACATCGAGCGGGACACCCCCTGGGGCCGGATGACCTACATCGACTACCGCCACAAGGTGGAGTTCGGTGAGGACGAGTACCGCGCGATCGACGAGTACTGCACCAAGAAGGGCATCGACTGGTTCGCCTCCCCGTGGGACGTCCCCTCGGTCGAGTTCCTGGAGAAGTTCGAGAACGTCCGGGTCCACAAGGTCGCCTCGGCCTCGCTCACCGACGACGAGCTGCTGCGCGCCCTGCGCGCCACCGGCAAGACGGTCATCCTCTCGACCGGCATGTCGACCCCGAAGCAGATCCGCCACGCGGTGGAGGTGCTCGGCAGCGAGAACATCATCCTGTGCCACGCCACGTCGACCTACCCGGCGAAGCACGAGGAGCTCAACCTGCGGATGATCAACACCCTGCAGAGCGAGTTCCCGAACGTGCCGGTCGGCTACTCCGGTCACGAGATCGGCCTGCAGACCACCCTCGCGGCCGTCGCCCTGGGCGCCGTCTTCGTCGAGCGCCACATCACCCTCGACCGTGCCAACTGGGGCTCGGACCAGGCCGCTTCCGTCGAGCCGCAGGGTCTGGACCGCCTGGTCCGCGACATCCGCATCATCGAGCAGGCGCTCGGCGACGGTGTCAAGAAGGTCTACGAGGGCGAGCTCGGCCCGATGAAGAAGCTGCGGCGCGTGCCCGGCGTCATCGCCGAGCAGGAGGCGGCCCAGGCCGCGGCCGCCGCCGAGCCCGAGACGGTGTCGGCCTGATCCATGGGCGACAGCGGCACTCTGGCACTCGTAGAGAGCCCCGTTCAGCTGCTCAACGTGCTGGAGTGGGCGCATGTTCACCCGCCCGCGGTGCCCACACCGCGGCCCGGGACGGCGAAGGCCGTCCCGGGCCCGGTGACGCCCGGGCGGCCGCTCACCATCGTCGCCCTCGCTCCGCGTGACCCCATGACGCGAGGTCAGCTCCGCCGCATGGCGGAACTGGCGATGGACGAGGGCATCACCGTGCGCTGGTGCGAGGCCCGCTCCTCCCGGGGCTCGCTGCTGCGCACCGCCGCCGAACTGACCCCGGCCCTGCGGGCCGCGGGACGGGTCGTCCTCGGTGATCCCTTCTCCCGGCTGGTGCAGGTGCTCCTGCCGCTGAGCCGGACGAAGGAGATCACCGTCGTGGACGACGGCACGGCGACCATGGAGTTCACCGAACTCCTCGCCAAGGGTGCCCGGCTCGTCCGGTGGCACCGCAGCGGCCGCCGGCTGTCGCCGGCGGACGCGGCCTTCGGCGTCTTCGCCTCTGCCGCCCGGCGCCGCCTCACCCCAGGCGCCGGGCGGCGCGTCGAGCTGTTCAGCTCGATGCCCGCCTCACCTCCCCCCGGGATGGTGCTGCGGGCGAACCGCTTCGCCTGGACCCGGGCGCGGTTCGGCCCGCCCACCATCAGCGCCGGCACCGACATCGTCGGCACCTCCCTGGTGGAGACCGGGGTGGTCGACCCCGAGCGCTATCTGACCGCCGTCGCCGCCCTGACCAGGGCGCACGGCGCCACCCGCTACTTCGCGCACCGCCGGGAGAGCGCCGACAAACTCCACCGGCTGACCGCGGAGACCGGACTGCAGATCGTGCGGCCCGACCTGCCGCTGGAACTGATCGCCCGCCGCGGCCCGATCGGCCACACGGTCCTGAGCTTCCCCTCCACGGTCGTGCACACCCTGCCGCTCGCCCTGGAGGGCACCGGTGTCCGGATCACTGTCTGCGACGTCGATCCGGAGTGGCTGACCGACCGGGCCTCGCCGCGGGCCCAGAGCTTCCTGTCCGGGATCACGGGCAGCGCCCGCGACCTGCACGGTCTGGCCTCGGTGGCCTCGGGCACGGCCGCGGCCGACTGAGGCCGGCCCGCCGGCCGGGCCGGCCGGGGCTCAGTGCGTCACGGAGGTGACCCGCATCTCCGTCGGCAGGCTGCCGCCGCTCAACTGGGCGGCCAGCCGGCCGGCGGAGCTGCGGGTGTAGGTGCCGGTGATCACGGCGGTGCCGCCGGTGATGGCCGAGTTGACCAGCGGTGCCGAGAGCACCGTGCCGTCCAGCACCATCGCGCACTGGTTCGCCGGGCTCAGCTGCGCGGCGAGGCGCCCGGTGAGGTCGGCGAACTTCCGCGCGCCGCCGCTGTCGAAGGTCAGCCGGATCTGCCACCCGGTGGTGCTCCGTGTGTCCAGCACGGCTTCCGCGTCACTGATCTCGGTGCCGCTCAGGGCGGCCGGGCCGAGCAGATACTTCGCCCAGGCGCCGCTCTCGGCCCGCTCGGCGCAGGCCACGGCCCACCGTGTGCCGCCCTGCTGGTGGTCGACCCGATGGGAGGGCACCGAGCAGTCCAGGGCCGCGTACTCCGCGCCGCCGGGCACCGGGCCGGAACGGTCTCCGGGCCCGGACGGTGGCGCGGACGCGCCGCCGCCGGACGGCTCCACCAGCACCACCGGCCGGAAGACCAGGACCGCGGGCTTCCCCAGCGAGGCGATGGCCCGCTCGTTCCCCCCGCGCAGGGAGACGGTGACCCGCCCGCCGGCCGCCTCCACGGTGACGTCCTCGTAGCCGAAGCCCTCGGCACGCCGCCCCATGAGGTCGTCGGCCAGCCGGCGGACCAGCCCGGCCGTGTCGAAGGGCACCGCGGGAGGCTCCTGCCCGGAGCCCGGTTCCTGGCCCTCCGGGGTGAGCCGCATCGCGAAGGACCACGAGGTGACCTCGTCACCCGCCCCCACGAAGGGCCGGTAGCCGCTGTAGACGACCAGGTTCGCGTCACCGCCCACGGAGGACTGCGGCAGCCCCGCCGCCCCCGGATCGCGGGGCGGCTCCTGCGCGGAGGAGCGGAAGGCCTCACGGGTCAGCTGCTCGCGGATGGCCCTCCACGCCGCGTTGCGCTGCTCCCAGGTGAGCAGCCACGGCCAGCCGACCAGCAGCACCAGCGTCAGCAGGAAGGTCACCACCGGTCCGGCGCTCGGCCAGAACGGCACCAGCGCACTCAGCCAGGAGGCCGCCAGCAGGACGGCGAGCTGCACCGCCAGGGCCCGCAGCACCACCATGACGGCCGGGTCGCGCTGCCCCTCCCGGGGCCGGCGCCGCCTCGGCACCGCCGGGCCCGTCTGCGCGCCGCCCCCGGGAAGGAAGGAGATGGCGAACCAGTAGGCGAGCGTGGCCACCGGGGAGACCAGCAGCGACAGGACGAAGGCGGCGCCGACGGCCAGATCCCGTTTGCGCAGGTCGCGCAAGGTCTGCTCGGCGTGGGCGCCGACGCGGTCGAGGTCGACGCCGTAGGACGGGGCGCAGGCCCGGTAGCGCTCGTGCCGCAGCTCGTGCACCACCCGGCGCGCGAAGCTCTCGTCCAGGCGCGCCCCCGCGCACATGTACCGGGTCGACGCGCTCCAGTCCTCCTCGGCCCCGTACGGCACCGCGGACGCCCCCCGCGGCGGCACCGCGGCCGTGCCCCCGTCGTCCGCGCCGTACGCCTCCGTGTCCCCGGTGGCCCCCGTGTTCCCGGCGCCCGGGTATCGCGATGTCACACGCCCCACCCCATTTCCCCTCGTCACACCAGTCTGGTGGCCGGTGACGAGCTCCCGAAAGGCGCGGCAAAGGAGAAAACCGGCCGCGCCGGGGCGTGTTGAAGTGCGGGGGCGCGCAAGAGCGCGCGGACCGGCGGCCGGTGGCGTTCCGCTCTCCGCAAGATCCACTTCACCGAGCGGTCACCCGAACCCGGTTGTCTTGATCCATGGCAACGGCACCGAGGTCCGCGCCGCGCATCGCGGTCCTCGCGGACAGCGCGCTCGACGGTGACTCCCGGGCGCACCGTGTGGCGGCGGCGGCGGTCGCCGCCGGGTACGAGGTCACGCTCATCGGCCGTGCCGCCGAGGGGCCCGCCGGCGCGACCTGCACCGCGCCCGCCGGCGTGCGGCTGCTCCGCGTCACCGTCGCCGAGACGCTCCACCGCAGGCGGCTGCAGCGCCCCCGTCCGGGCGCGCGGCACGTCCTCGCCTACCGCAGCGCCGATGCGCACGCCTTCCGCAACGCGCTGCTCGCCGCCCACGCGGCCCTGCTGGCCTCCCGCGGCGCCGAGCTGGACGTGATCCACCGCCCTTTACCGGTGAAGGCCGGAGCCCGCCTCCTGCACGCGGGCAGCCGGTTCCGGCACGTGCTGTGCCGGGCCTGGACGGCGCTGCGCTCGGCGCAGTACCGCGCCGCGGTCCGCCGCCGCTCCGTCCCCGGCGGAGCCCTCGAGAGCGCCGCCGCCACCGCGACCCGGCTGCTGCTCGGCAAGCGCTGCTGGCGCCGGCTCGACCCGCTCCTGCTCGACCTGGAGATCGCCTACGGCCCGGTCCTCGACGAACTGCGCCCGCACCTCGTGCACGCCCTGGGCCACCGCACCCTGGGCACCGCCGTGCGGGCCGCGATGCGCGCCGAGGGAAGCGGCCACCGGGTGGAGGTGGTCTGGGACACCACCGCCGAGGCCGAGCCCTCCCGCCGCGCCGCCGTCGCCCGCGACGCCCACGAGCGCAGCTACGCGCCGCTCACCGACGGCGTCGTCACCGTCGCCGACACCTACGCCGACCGCCTCCGCGAGCGCCACGGGCTGCCCACGCGCCCCGCGGTGGCCCGCAACACCCCGCCGTACGAGCCGCTGCCCTCCCCGCCGCCGTCCGGGGTCCGCGACCGCTGCCGCCTCGCCCCCGAGGTCCCGCTGCTGGTCCACAGCGGCTCCGCCGGCCCCGCCCGCGGCCTGCTCACCGTCGTCGACGCGCTGCCCAGGCTCTACGACCTGCACGCCGCACTGATCGTGCCCGACCCCGAGGACGCCTGGATCGGCACCCTCGCCGGCCGCGCGGCCGAGTTGGGCGTGGCCCGCCGGCTGCACGTGCTGCCGTACGTGCCGCCCGCCGAGATCCCGCGCTTCCTGTCCTCGGCGGACATCGGCGTGCTGCCCGTGCACCGGCTCCCCGACCGGCAGGTCGCGCTCCCGGCCCGCTACTTCGAGTACGCGCACGCCCGGCTGCCCGTGGTGGTCAGCGACGTCCGCGTGCTGGCCCGCCCGACCCTGGAGATCGGCAACGGCGAGGTCTTCCGCTGCGGGGACACCGCCGACTTCGTCCGGGCCGTCGGCGCCGTGCTCACCAACCCGCGCCGCTACCGCAAGGCGTACGAACGCGGGGACGTGCTGCGCGAGTGGTCCTGGCAGAAGCAGGCCGAGCCGCTCGTCGACCTCTACGCGCGCCTCCTGGGCCCGCGCCGCCCCTCCCCGGAGCTGTCCGCCTCCGACGCCCCCGTCGCCCTGGTCTGAACCGCCCCGGCCAAGGGGGTCCGCCGCCCTCGGCGCTTCCCGCCAGGGCCGTTCCGGGCCGCTCACAGAGCGTTGCCTCGCGGCCGGGCGATCGTTGGGCCACTATGGAGTGGCGAGGGATAAACCAGGTTCTTACCCCTGTACGGGGCGGGGTACGCGCCGAACGGGGGAGTTTTTCTTCCTCGCGCGGCATGAAATTACGGCGATCCAGCGATCAGGAGTACAGATGCGGTCTAGCCTGTCGGAGGTGAACGACTCAGCCTCCGAACCCTCCGAAAATCCCGTGCCAGTGGCGCCCGTGGTTCCCGCCGCACCCGAAGGTGCGCTGCTGGGGGTGGTGCCCGAGCGGCTGCGGGCCGAACTCGTGGCGTTCCGGCGGGACCTGCACATGAACCCCGAGCTGGGCCGGCAGGAGTTCCGTACCACCGCCGCGGTCAAGGCGCGCCTGGAGCAGGCCGGTCTCAAGCCCCGTGTGATGCCCGGCGGCACCGGGCTGCTGTGCGACATCGGCGCCACCGACCCCGAGCGTCCGCGGCTGGCGCTGCGCGCGGATCTGGACGCGCTCCCGATCCCGGACACCAAGCGCGTGGAGTACCGCTCGACCGTGCCCGGCCGGGCGCACGCCTGCGGCCACGACGTGCACACCACGGTGGTGCTCGGCGCCGGCCTGGTACTGGCGGCGCTGGAGCGCGAGGGCAAGCTGAGGCGTCCGGTGCGGCTGGTGTTCCAGCCGGCCGAGGAGGTCATGCCGGGCGGCGCGCTGGACGCCATCAAGGCGAAGGCGCTGGACGGCGTGGGCCGGATCCTGGCCCTGCACTGCGACCCGAAGGTCGAGGTCGGGCGGATCGGGCTGCGGCAGGGGCCGATCACCTCCGCCGTGGACCGGCTGGAGCTCTCCCTGGACGGCGCGGGCGGCCACACGGCCCGCCCCCACCTCACCACCGACCTGGTCACGGCCGCCGCCAAGATGGCCACCGAGCTGCCGGCCGTGCTGGCCCGCCGGATCGACCCCCGTGCCGGGATGAGCATCGTGTGGGGCCGCATCGAGGCCGGCCACGCCGCCAACGTCATCCCGCAGCACGCCGAGCTGGAGGGCACGGTCCGCTGCCTGGACCTGAACGCCTGGCACGAGGCCCCCGACCTGGTCCACGAGGTGATCGACCAGGTGGCCGCGATGTACCGGGCGAAGTGGGAGCTGACCTACCACCGCGGGGTGCCGCCGGTGGTGAACGAGGCGGACTCGACCGAGCTGCTGCGCGACGCCATGACGGCCCGTTACGGCGCGCACACGGTCGAGGACACGGAGCAGAGCCTCGGCGGCGAGGACTTCTCCTGGTACCTGGAGCAGGTTCCGGGCGCGCTGGCGAGGTTGGGCGTACGGCCCGTTGGGGACACGTCAAAGCGTGATCTGCATCAAGGTGACTTCGACGTCGACGAGGGCGCGATCAAGGTCGGCGTGGAGCTCTTCACCTCCGCTGCGCTGCTGGCATGACGGTGGGTGACCCGGCCGACACGGCCGGGTCACCTGGCCGAAATGCGACGATCCGATAACGGGCGGCCAACCCCCCTTTACCTGACATCTACGCGCGTTAAGCTCCGGTTAAGCCAGCGCCGGACGGGGCGCTCAGAGTTGAAGGGGTACCCTCTTGCGCCGGGTAACCAAGATCGCCGCCGCGGGTATAGCCTCCGCGGCTCTCGCGCTCACTGCGACCGCTTGCGGCAGCAGCTCCAAGGACAGTGACACCACCAGCGGCGGCAGCGACAGCAGCAAGCTGAAGGTCGGCGTCGCCTACGACGTGGGTGGCCGTGGTGACCACTCGTTCAACGACTCCGCCGCCGCGGGCCTGGACAAGGCGAAGGCCGACTTCGGTGTCGAGGTGAAGGAGCTGACCGCCAAGACCTCGGACACCGAGGCCGACCGCGAGCAGCGCCTGGAGGACCTGGCCGACGCGGGTTACAACCCGGTCATCGGTGTCGGCTTCGCGTACGCCGACTCCATCACGGCCGCGGCCAAGAAGTACCCCAAGACGACCTTCGCGATCGTCGACTCGGTCGTCGACGCCAAGAACGTCGACAGCATCGTCTTCACCGAGGAGCAGAGCTCCTACCTCGCCGGTGTCGCCGCCGCCCTGAAGACCAAGGACAACAAGGTCGGCTTCATCGGTGGCGTGGACATCCCGCTGATCAACAAGTTCGAGGCCGGTTTCCGCCAGGGCGTGGCGGAGACCAACCCGAAGGTCAAGGTCACCACCCAGTACCTGACCCCCGGCTCGGACATCTCCGGCTTCTCCGACCCCGCCAAGGGCAAGGCCGCCGCGCAGGGCATGCTGGACAACGGCATCGACGTGATCTACTCGGCCGCCGGCTCCTCCGGCAACGGCGCCATCGAGGCCGTCGCCGGCAAGTCCGGCGCCTGGGCGATCGGTGTCGACTCCGACCAGCACGAGCAGCCGGGTCTGGCCAAGTACAAGGACTCGATCCTGACCTCCGCGCTGAAGAACGTGAACGTCGCGGTCTACGAGGCGGTCAAGTCGGTCAAGGACGGTACCCCGCTGACCGGCACCAACGCCTACGACCTGGCCAAGGACGGTGTCGGCCTGTCCACCAGCGGTGGCTTCATCGACGACATCAAGTCCCAGCTGGACGAGGCCAAGACCAAGATCGTGAGCGGCGACATCAAGGTCAAGACGACCGTCAAGTGACGTCCGGTCTCTCATGAGCGCCGGGCGCGAGGCTCGGGAGGGGACAGCCCAGGCTCCCCCCTTCCCGGGCCTCGCGCCTGCGTTCAGCCGGGTGTCGCGCACGCGGTATCCGTTGTGACTCATCCCCTTATGGATCTGGCAACGCTACGCGTGTAGAGGCCCCTCCTCGCGATACGTTCGCCACACCCCGCCCACCCCGCTCTTTTCCGCGAGGAGAGTGCGCCATCGACGCGTCCAGCCCCCCCAGCCAGAATGCCGTGGAGCTCCGCGGCATCACCAAGCGATTCCCAGGCGTCGTGGCCAACCACGACATCGACATCACGGTTCGCCGTGGCACGGTGCACGCCCTCGTGGGCGAGAACGGCGCCGGCAAGTCGACGCTGATGAAGATCCTCTACGGCATGCAGAAGCCGGACGAGGGCACCATCACCGTCGACGGCGAGCGGGTGACCTTCCACGACCCGGGCGACGCCATCGCCCGCGGCATCGGCATGGTGCACCAGCACTTCATGCTCGCCGACAACCTCACCGTCCTCGAGAACGTCGTCCTCGGCAGCGAGAAGCTGTACGGCATCGGCGGCAGGGCCCGGGCGAAGATCAAGGAGATCTCGGACGCCTACGGCCTCGGGGTGCGCCCGGACGTCCTGGTGGAGGACCTCGGTGTCGCCGACCGTCAGCGCGTCGAGATCCTGAAGGTCCTCTTCCGCGGCGCCCGTACGCTGATCCTCGACGAGCCGACCGCGGTCCTCGTACCGCAGGAGGTCGACGCGCTCTTCGACAACCTGCGCGAGCTCAAGGCCGAGGGCCTGACGGTCATCTTCATCTCCCACAAGCTGGGCGAGGTGCTCTCCGTCGCCGACGCGATCACCGTCATCCGGCGGGGCACCACGGTCGGTTCCGCCGACCCGGCGACCACGACCCCCAAGCAGCTCGCGGAGCTGATGGTCGGCAGCGAGCTGCCGTCCCCCGAGACCCGCGAGTCGACGGTCACCGACGCCCCGATGCTCACCGTCGACGGTCTGCACCTGTCGGAGACCGACCTGGAGGGCATCGAACGCGTCGTCCTGGACCGGATCTCCTTCACCATCCACAAGGGCGAGGTCCTCGGCATCGCGGGTGTCGAGGGCAACGGCCAGGCGGAACTGGTCGAGGCGATCATGGGCATCCTGCCGCCCGACGCGGGCCGGATCGGCCTCGACGGCGACGAGATCACCCAGATGCCGACGCGCAGGCGCCGCGAGGGCGGCATCGGCTACATCCCCGAGGACCGGCACCGGCACGGCCTGCTGCTGGAGGCCCCGCTCTGGGAGAACCGCATCCTGGGCCACGTCACCGAGTCGCCCAACAGCAAGGGCGGCTTCCTCGACCCGGCCGCGGCCCGCCGCGACACCGAGCGGATCGTGCGCGAGTACGACGTCCGCACCCCCGGCATCGAGGTGACCGCCGCGTCCCTGTCCGGCGGCAACCAGCAGAAGCTGATCGTCGGCCGCGAGATGAGCCACCGGCCCAAGCTGCTGATCGCCGCGCACCCCACCCGGGGCGTGGACGTCGGTGCCCAGGCCCAGATCTGGGACCAGATCCGCGAGGCCCGGCGTGAGGGCCTGGCCGTGCTGCTGATCTCCGCCGACCTGGACGAGCTGATCGGCCTGTCCGACACCCTGCGCGTCATGTACCGCGGCCGCCTGGTCGCCGACGCCGACCCCGCCACCATCACCCCGGAGGAGCTGGGCTCCGCGATGACCGGCGCGGCCGCCGGCCATCTCGAGCACGAGGACGGCGACACCGGCCACGGGGGAGAGGACCGATGAAGAAGATCGACAAGGAGCGGGTGCTCCTCGGCATCGCCGCCCCCGTGCTGGCGCTCGTGGCCGCGTTCGTGATCACGGCGCTGGTGCTGCTCGCCACGGGCAAGGAGCCGTTCGGCGCCTTCGGGACGATGTTCGACTACGGCTTCAAGAGCGACAGCCAGGTCGAGATCATCAACAAGGCGACCACGTACTACATCGCGGGCATCGCGGTCGCCGTCGGCTTCCGCATGAACCTGTTCAACATCGGCGTCGAGGGCCAGTACCGCCTGGGCGCCTTCTTCGCCGCGGCCGTCGGCGGCGCGGTGTCGCTGCCGGGCTTCCTGCAGATCCCGCTGATCATCGTGGTCGCCATGACCGTCGGCGCCATGTGGGCCGGTATCGCGGGTGTGCTGAAGACCTCGCGCGGGGTCAGCGAGGTCATCGCGACGATCATGCTGAACGCGATCGCCCTGTCCATCGTCGGCTACCTGCTCAAGGACGGCCGGCTCGGCCACCTCGACACGGCGGGCACCTCGGTGTCGACCACGCCGCTGCCCTCCTCCGGCCATCTGTTCAACTTCGACATGGGCGAGGACATCGGCCAGATCTACGGCTTCGTCGTGCTCGCCGTGATCATCGGCGTCGGCTACTGGTTCGTGCTGGGCCGCACCCGCTTCGGCTTCGACCTGCGCAGCGTCGGCCTGTCCGAGAGCGCCGCCACCGCCAGCGGCGTCAGCGTCAAGCGCATGGTGGTCACCAGCATGCTGATCTCCGGCGGCCTGGCCGGTCTCACCGGCCTGCCGCTGCTGCTGAACGACACCCACGCCTACGGCGCCGACCTCTTCCCGGCCGGCATCGGCTTCACCGGCATCTCGGTGGCCCTGCTCGGCCGCAACAACCCGGTCGGCGTCGCGCTGGCCGCGCTGCTGTGGGGCTTCCTGGAGCGCGGCTCGGGCCGCCTGGAGTTCGAGGGCTACGACAAGGAGATCGTCGGCGTGATGCAGGGCGTCATCGTCCTGAGCGTCGTCATCGCCTACGAGGTGGTCCGCCGCTACGGCCTCAAGCGCCAGCAGCAGAAGGTCGGCGAGGAGCTCGCCGCCCAGGCCCGCACCAAGAAGGAGGTGACGGCGTGACCGCCACGACGACCCAGACCCCGCCGCCCGCGGCTCCCAAGGCCGCAGGGGCCAAGGGCCGCAAGGGCCGCCTCTCCTTCCCGGTGATCCTGCTGATCATCGCCGCCGCGATCGCGCTGGTGTCGGTGGTGCGGATCATCACCGGCCAGGACCAGCTCACCGCGCAGGGCCAGATCACCGCGGCGCTCGGCCTCGCCGTGCCGATCGGCCTGGCCGGTCTGGCCGGCCTGTGGTCCGAGCGGTCCGGCGTGGTCAACATCGGCCTCGAGGGCATGATGATCCTCGGCACCTTCTTCGGTGCCTGGGCCGGCTGGCAGACCAACCCGTGGGTCGGCGTCCTCGCCGGCGTCGTCGGCGGTGCGCTCGGCGGCCTGATCCACGCGATCGCCACCGTCACCTTCGGCGTCGACCACATCATCTCCGGTGTGGCCATCAACATCCTGGCGCTCGGTGCCACCCAGTACCTCGCCAAGCTGTGGTTCTCCACCGGCGACGCGGCCACCAAGGGCGGCAACCCCAAGCAGTCCCCGCCGGTCGACCCCCTGCCGTCCTTCGACGTCCCGGGGCTGTCCGACGGGCTGTCGAGCATCGAGAAGCACGGCTGGTTCTTCGTCTCCGACCTCGCCGGCGTCCTCGGCGGCCTGGTCACCGACGTGTCCGCGCTGACGCTCGTCGCGGTGGTGCTCTTCGTCGGCAGCTTCTTCCTGCTGTGGCGCAGCCCGTTCGGCCTGCGGCTGCGCTCCTGCGGCGAGAACCCGGTCGCGGCCGAGTCGCTCGGCGTCAACGTGTACCTGTACAAGTACATCGCCGTGATCGCCTCCGGCGGTCTCGCCGGCCTCGGCGGCGCCTTCCTGGCGATGGTGCCCACGCACATCTACCTCGAGGGCCAGACCGGCGGCCGCGGCTACATCGGCCTCGCCGCGATGATCTTCGGTAACTGGCGCGTCGGCGGCCTGGCCACCGGCGCCGGCCTCTTCGGCTACTCCGACGCGCTGCAGCTGCGCAACGGCGGTCCGACGGTGCACGCGCTGCTGCTGCTCCTGGTGGTCCTGCTGGTGCTGCTGGCGGCCTGGAAGCTGTGGAAGCGGAGCTTCTGGCAGGGTGGTGTCAGCCTCGTCGTCGGCGCGCTGGTGCTGGCCTGGTACCTGCTCACCGACGAGGTGCCCAGCGAGTTCGTGGGTGCGACCCCGTACGTCGTCACCCTGCTGGTGCTCTCCCTGTCGGCACAACGTCTGCGGATGCCCAAGGCTGACGGTATGAGGTACCGGAAGGGTCAGGGCAAGTGAGCGACACCGCGGGCCGGGTCGGCGTCGACGACGTCGACTGGGAAGGCCTGCGGGCGCAGGCCCGGGACGCCATGTCCCGGGCCTACGTCCCGTACTCGCAATTCCCCGTCGGCGCGGCCGCGCTGGTGGACGACGGGCGGGTCATCTCGGCGTGCAACGTGGAGAACGCCAGCTACGGCCTCGGCCTGTGCGCCGAGTGCGGCCTGGTGTCGACCCTGCACGCCACCGGGGGCGGCCGGCTCGTCGCCTTCACCTGCGTCGACCGCAAGGGCGACCAGCTGATGCCGTGCGGTCGCTGCCGTCAGCTGCTGTGGGAGCACGGCGGCCCCGAACTGCTGGTGGAGATGTCCGACGGCATCCGCACGATGCGCGACGTCCTCCCCGACGCGTTCGGCCCGGACGACCTGATCAATCGCTAAGAAGGTACGTGAATCATGGACGCGATTTCCGTCATCCGCACCAAGCGCGACGGCGGCCGCCTCGGCGACGACCAGATCGACTGGGTCATCGACGCCTACACCAGGGGTGAGGTCGCCGACGAGCAGATGTCCGCGCTCGCGATGGCGATCCTGCTCAACGGCATGGACCGGGCCGAGATCGCGCGCTGGACGGCCGCGATGATCGCCAGCGGCGAGCGCATGGACTTCTCCGCGCTGCCCCGTCCGACCGCTGACAAGCACTCCACCGGTGGCGTCGGCGACAAGATCACGCTGCCGCTCGCGCCCCTGGTCGCGGCCTGCGGCGCGGCCGTCCCCCAGCTGTCCGGCCGCGGCCTCGGCCACACCGGGGGCACCCTGGACAAGCTGGAGTCCATCCCGGGCTGGCGGGCCCTGCTGTCGAACGACGAGATGCTGCGGGTCCTGGGCGACAGCGGCGCCGTCATATGCGCCGCGGGCGACGGCCTCGCCCCCGCCGACAAGAAGCTGTACGCGCTGCGCGACGTCACCGGCACCGTCGAGGCGATCCCGCTGATCGCCTCCTCGATCATGTCCAAGAAGATCGCCGAGGGCACGGGCTCGCTCGTCCTGGACGTCAAGGTCGGCTCCGGTGCCTTCATGAAGAACCTGGAGCAGGCGCGGGAACTGGCCTCCACGATGGTGGGGCTGGGCACCGACCACGGTGTGCGGACGGTGGCGCTGCTCACCGGCATGTCCACCCCGCTCGGCCTGACCGCGGGCAACGCGCTGGAGGTCCGGGAGTCCGTCGAGGTGCTGGCGGGCGGCGGCCCGGCCGACGTGGTCGAGCTGACCCTCGCCCTGGCGCGCGAGATGCTCGACGCGGCGGGCCTGAAGGACGCCGACCCGGCCAAGGCGCTCGCCGACGGCTCCGCCATGGACGTGTGGCGCCGCATGATCTCCGCCCAGGGCGGCGACCCGGACGCGGAGCTGCCCGTCGCGCGCGAGCGGCACGTCGTCACCGCCGAGCGTTCCGGTGTCCTCACCGGTCTTGACGCCTACGCCGTGGGTGTCGCCGCCTGGCGCCTCGGCGCGGGCCGGGCGCGCAAGGAGGACCCGGTGCAGGCCGGCGCGGGCGTCGAGCTGCACGCCAAGCCGGGTGCCGCGGTCACCCAGGGCCAGCCGCTGCTCACCCTGCACACCGACACCCCGGAGAAGTTCGGCTGGGCGCTGGAGGCCCTCGCCGGCGGCGTCGAGATCTCCCCGGCGGGCACGGCGTTCACGGCGGACCCGATCGTGCTGGACCGCATCGCCTGAGCGGGGCCTTCGCCCGCGACACGGAACGGGACCGGTGGACTTCCACCGGTCCCGTTCGCGTTCCGCTCCGTGAGGCCGTCCGTGAGGCCGTCCGTCAGGCCGTCCGCCGGGCCGTCCGCCGGGCCGGGACGGTGAGCCGCCGGTCCGCGACCGCGCGCCGGGTGGCGTGCAGGGTGATCCCCGCGACGCCCAGGACGGCGGCCAGGCACAGGGCGACCGTGCCGTCCCAGCCGGCGGAGTGGAAGGCGGAGGCGCCGAGGGTGCCGCCGACGCTGTTGCCGATGTAGTACGCGGTCAGATAGAGCGCGGAGGCCTGGGCGCGGCCGGTGGTGGCGGTGCGGCTGACCGCCCCGGAGGCGATGGAGTGGCCGGTGAAGAAGCCGGCCGTGATGAGGACCAGGCCGGTCAGCACGGCGGCGAGGGAGTCCGCCAGGGTGAGCAGCAGCCCGCCGGCGGCCAGCACCGCGGCGACGTACAGGGCGCCGCGCCGCCCGAGGCGGCCGTGCAGGACGCCGGAGGCGGCGGAGGCGCCGGTGCCGACCAGGTAGACCAGGAAGATGAGCCCGATCGCGGTCTGCGACAGGCCGAAGGGCTCGGCGGCGAGCCGGTAGCCCAGCACGTTGTAGACGGCGCCGAAGACCGCCATGAACAGCAGCCCGATCAGGTAGAGCCGGCGCAGCAGCGGGGTGCCCAGATGACCGGTGACCGTGCGCCACAGGGCGACGGGACTGACCGGGCCGGGACGGAAGTTGCGGGCGGCGGGGATCAGCAGGCGGAAGGCGACGGCGCACAGCACCGCCATCGCGCCGGCGGCGAACAGCGAGGCGCGCCAGCCGAAGGCCTGCGCCACGGCGCCGGTCAGGACCCGGGAGCTCATGCCGCCGATGCTGTTGCCCGCGACGTAGAGCCCGATCGCGGAGGCCACCGCCTTGGGGTGGATCTCCTCGCCGAGGTACGCCATCGCGGTCGCCGGGAGCCCTGCGAGGGCCACGCCCTGCGCGGCGCGCAGCACGACCAGGGTGGTCAGGTCCGGCGCGAACGGGATGACCAGGGCCAGTGCCGAGGCACTGAAGACTGACGCCGTCATCACGGCCGTGCGCCCGTACTTCTCGCTCAGCGCGCTCACCGGCAGCAGGGCCAGCGCCAGCGCGGCGGTGGTGGCCGAGACGGTGAGGCTGGCCTGGGCCGGGCTGAGGGACAGCCCCGTGGACAGCACCGGCAGCAGGGCCTGCGTGGAGTAGAGGAGGGCGAAGGTGGCGAGACCCGCGGCGAACAGGGCCAGGATGGCGCGGCGGTAGCCGGGCTCACCCGGTCGCAGTGTGGCGGCTGAGGGGGCGGAGGGGGCGGCGCCCGGCCGTGTCACGGTGGACGCCCCTGTATCGGCGGGAGACATGCCTTCACGCTAGGCCGGGCCCGTTTCATGCGTCCAATGCACACAGTGGTCATAATCGTTCCCATGGCGCATGAAGCGAGGTTAGCCGGATCGCTGTCGCCGTCCCGTGACGCAACAGACATGCGGGCGGAGCTGGACAGCACGTCCTGGGCGACGGTGCTGGCACCCCGGCTCGCCCAGTTCGCCGCCGTGGCGCGGCACGAGCACGTCACCCGCGCGGCGCGCGAGCTGGGGGTGCCCCAGTCCACGCTCAGCCGTGCCATGGTCCGGCTCGAACTCGACCTGGGCGTCACGCTCTTCGCCCGCCAGGGCCGTACGGTCTCGCTCACCCCCGCGGGGCGCGGCTTCCTCGCCTCCGTGGAGCGGGCGCTGGGCGAGGTGGAGCGCTCGGCCGAGTCCGTGCGCGCCGACGCCGACCCGCTGTCCGGACGGGTCGCCTTCGGCTTCCTCCACACGCTCGGCCCGGAGACCGTACCGGCCCTGCTGCGGGCCTTCCGCGCCGACCACCCGCGGATCCGCTTCCAGCTCGTGCAGAACTACGGCGAGGCGATGCTCGCCGGGCTGCGTGCGGGCCAGCTGGACCTGTGCCTGACCTCGCCGGTCCCGGACGCGCCCGACCTGGTCGTCCGGCGCCTGGACGAGCAGCGGCTGCGGCTGGTCGTCCCCGCCGACCACCGGCTCGCCTCCCGCCGCCGGGTGCGCCTGGCGGAGGCGTCCGGGGAGCTGTTCGTCAGCCTGGAAGCGGGATACGGGCTGCGGCGCATCACCGACGCCCTGTGCGCGGAGGCGGGTTTCACCCCCCGGGTGGGCTTCGAGGGCGAGGAGGCCGAGACCCTGCGCGGGCTGGTCGCCGCCGGTCTGGGGGTGGCCCTGTTGCCGCCCCCGCTCGTGCCGCGCCCCGGTGTCGTGGAGCTGACCGTCACCGCCCCGCGCGCGGTCCGGGAGATCGGGGTGGCCTGGCTCGGCGGGCACGCCGACACGGCCCCGGTCGCGGCGTTCAAGAAGTTCCTGCTCGGCAGGCGCGGGCAGCTCCTCCCCGACTGACGGCGCCGGCCGGTCCGTAACCCGGATGCGCCGGGTGCCGCCGGTCCCGGAGGATACGGGGCATGCCCCGAGCGACCGACGCGGTCCTGCCGCCGCCACGTGTCCTGGAGGCCTTCGGGCTGTCCGGCCGGCCCGAGCCGCTCGAAGGAGGACAGGGGCACAGCGTCCGGGTGGGCGACGCGGTGCTGAAACCGGGCGCCGACGCGGCGGAGACCGAATGGGCCGCGGGCCTGATGGAACGTCTGCAGGGACGCCGAGGTTTCCGGGTGCCGCGGTTCCTGCGTTCCGCGGACGGCGCTCATGTCTACGAAGGCTGGGCGGCGACCGAGTTCCTGACGGGGGAGCCGGGCCCCGCCGGGAGATGGCCCGCCCTGCTGGCCGCGGGAAGGGCTTTCCACGAGGCCCTGCACGATGTGCCGCGTCCCGCTCACCTGGACGCGCGGCGGCATCCGTGGGCGGTGGCCGATCGCCTCGCCTGGGGAGAGGCGACGGCGCGGATGCCGGCGGACGCCCGGCGGCTGGCCGCCCGGTTGGAGCGGCTCCGCGCACCGGTCGACGCGCGGGCCGGGCTCATCCACGGCGACCTGACGGGGAACGTCCTCTTCGCGGCCGGCCGGGATCCCGCGGTCATCGACTTCTCCCCGTACTGGCGACCCGCCGCGTACGCCGACGCGATCGTGGCGGTCGACGGCCTCCTCCACCACGGCGCCCCGCACCACCTGGTGGACTCGGCCGTTCCCGGCGCCGAGGGCGCACAGATGCTCCTGCGCGCCCTGATGTTCCGCCTGGCCGCGTCGGCCCTCCTGGCCGGTCCCGGCGTCGCCGCCCTGCCCGGGGACGAGCCGGCCGGGTTCACCCGGGTCGCCGAGTTCGTCGAACGGAGGGTGGGCGGGCGGCCGTGAGTCCCGTGGTCGCCGGGCGGCTCAGCGCAGTTGGGGCGACCGGCCGAAACCGGAGGCCAGGGGCATGCGCAGGCCGAGCGGAGGAGGGGCGGCCAGCGCGTCGGCGACGGGGCGGGCGAACGACCGCCCCAGCAGGGTGCCGAGGACGAAGTCGGACGTCAGCGAGGCGACTTCGGCCCGGTGGTCGTGGAGCAGGTGGCCGTCGGTGTGCACCTCGAACCGGCACACGTCCCGGTTGACCTTCTTCACCCGCTCGGCCAGCCGGTAGGAGAGATCGGGGTGGGTGGAGCCGTCGTTCGTGCCGTGCACGATCAGGACATGGCGGCCTATCAGCTGCTTCACCGGATCGGGCTCGGGCGCGTCCGGCAGCCACGGGGCTATGGCGACCGCGGAGTTGACGGCCGGGTGGCCCGCGGCCCGCAGCGCGGCGCGGCCGCCCATGTCCATGCCGACCAGCGACACCGGTACGTCACCGTAGCGGCGGACGACCTCGTCGACCGCCCACTGCGCGTCCTCGGCCGGGTGGGCGTGACCGCCGTTCCAGCCGCGGAAGCGGTAGTGCACGACGTGCACGGCCAGGCCCCCGCCGCGGCCCGCCGTCCGCATGAGCCGACGTGCCAGCGGCACCATCGCCGCGGCCGCCACGGGGGAGCGCCGACGGGTGCTCAGCGCACGGCCGCCGGGCAGCAGCAGCACGGCGGCACGGACCGCCTCCTCGTCCGTATCCCGCCGGGCCGCCGGGTTCAGACCCGGTGTCACTCTCTTTCCCAACCGCGCACCACGCACCGGTAAAGCTTGCGAAGCCATGGCGTAACCATGGCAGACGGGAAGGTGTGCACGACCTGGCCAGGAGGTCAATATTCGGCATCATCCAAGAGTTCTACGCGCGTAGGGGGTATGTTTCGGAAATGA
The DNA here is from genome assembly GCF_033792735.1 of Streptomyces sp. PA03-3a. NCBI lineage: Bacteria > Bacillati > Actinomycetota > Actinomycetes > Kitasatosporales > Streptomycetaceae > Streptomyces > Streptomyces sp. PA03-3a. Next base: position 111,052 of record NZ_JARAVM010000011.1, on the reverse strand, counting down.
CGAGCTCAAGCACGCTCCCCTTCCCCGCGGGCGCTGCGGGGGCCACCCCCACGCCCGAGCAGATCCGCCGTGCACCCAAGGTGCTGCTCCACGACCACCTCGACGGCGGCGTCCGCCCCGGGACCGTCGTCGACCTGGCCCGCGCGTCGGGCTACGACGGCCTGCCGGAGACCGACCCGGACAAGCTCGGCACCTGGTTCCGCGAGGCCGCCGACTCCGGCTCGCTGGAGCGCTACCTGGAGACCTTCTCGCACACGGTCGGCGTCATGCAGACCCGCGAGGCGCTCACCCGGGTCGCCGCCGAGTGCGCCGAGGACCTCGCCGCGGACGGCGTCGTCTACGCCGAGGTGCGCTACGCCCCGGAACTCCACGTCGAGCACGGGCTCTCCCTCGACGAGGTCGTGGAGGCCGTCAACGAGGGCTTCCGGGAAGGCGAACGGCGGGCCCGCGAGGCGGGCGGCCGGATCCGGGTGGGCGCCCTGCTCACCGCGATGCGGCACGCCGCCCGCTCGCAGGAGATCGCCGAACTGGCCATCCGGTACCGCGACCGGGGCGTCGTCGGCTTCGACATCGCGGGCGCCGAGGCCGGCTTCCCGCCCACCCGCCACCTCGACGCCTTCGAGTACCTCCAGCGGGAGAACTTCCACTTCACCATCCACGCCGGCGAGGCCTTCGGCCTGCCCTCCATCTGGCAGGCCCTGCAGTGGTGCGGCGCCGACCGGCTCGGCCACGGCGTGCGCATCATCGACGACATCGAGGTCGCGCGGGACGGCACGGTCTCCCTCGGGCGGCTGGCCAACTATGTGCGCGACAAGCGCATCCCCCTGGAGATGTGCCCCACCTCCAACCTGCAGACCGGCGCGGCCGCCTCGTACGCGGAGCACCCCATCGGACTGCTGCGCCGGCTGCACTTCCGGGTCACGGTGAACACCGACAACCGCCTGATGAGCGGTACGAGCATGAGCCGCGAGTTCGCCGAGCTGGTGGCCGCGTTCGGCTACACGCTCGACGACATGCAGTGGTTCACGGTCAACGCGATGAAGTCCGCCTTCATCCCTTTCGATGAACGTCTCGCGATGATCAATGACGTGATCAAGCCCGGATACTCGGAGCTGAAGGCCGAGTGGCTGTTCCGTCAGACGGCCGCCGCCACCGCCGTGGCCAGCGATTCCTCGCCGGAAGGGGGATGAGGCCGGGGCCGTCCCGCCGTGCGGCGGCGGGCCGGCCCGGGCCCGGGGCGGCCGTTCGCGGTGCTTGCACCGCCCCGCGTTCCGTCGCTACGTTGCGAAATCCCGCGAACACCATCCGTGTGTGCCGCGGCGGACGCACCATCCCCCATCACGAGGATCGCAACCATGAAGACCGGAACCGTCAAGACTCTCGGTGCCGCCGCGCTGGGCGTGGCCTTCGTCGGGGCCGCCGCGGGCGTCGCCTCCGCCGCTCCGACGGACACCAACCTGGGCCTGCCGGACGCCTCGGCCCTGCCGGCCTCCGTGCCGGTCGCCAACGTGGCGAAGTCGGTCCCGGTCGGTGCCGTCACCAGCGGCCTGCCGAAGTCGACCAACCTCGTCCCCGGTGTGCAGAACGCCCCGCAGGGCGTGAGCACGCTGCTCGGCGGCCTCCCGGTCGGCGGCCAGCTGCCGCTGGGCCAGCTCCCGCTGCAGGGCCTGCCGATCGGCGGCTGAGCGCCGCCCGGACGAACGGCGGACGGGCCGCACCCCCTCGGGGGTGCGGCCCGTCGGTGCTTCTCGGGCCGTGGCGTCACACCGCGGCCTTCGTGCTCCCCTCGTTCGGCAGCAGCAGCCACAGCGCGAGGTAGAGCAGGAACTGCGGCCCGGGCAGCAGGCACGACAGCAGGAAGATCACGCGCATCGTGGTGGCGGAGGTGCCGAACCGGTCTGCGAGCCCGGCGCAGACCCCGGCGATCATCCGGCCGTGACGCGGGCGGACCAGTGCGGACATGGCGGGTGCTCCTTCGGGAGTCGAGGCCGGTCTCTCCGGCCGATGACATCACCGTACGAGCGCATAACACCGCGAATCATCGCTCTACGGTGCGATCCCGACCCTGGGAATCCTCGGGGTCCGCCCCTGAGTCCCGGTCAGCCGGGCCTGCCGGCGGACGCTGCGGCGGTGCACCCACGCGCGTGCCGCGGGCACCACGGCGAGGTGTGCCAGCGCGACCCCGGCCGTGTTGAGCAGCAGGGCGTCCACGTCGAAGATCTGCCCCGGCACTCCGGTCTGCATTAACTCCAGGGCGAGCGAGATCATCAGGCCCGCGAAGACCGTGCGGGCGAACGACCCCGTCACCGAGGCCCGCACCCGGCCGCCGGCCATCGGCAGCAGCACGCCCAGCGGGGCCAGCAGCGCCATCCCCGAGGCGATCCGGCCGGCCGCCTCCGCGGGCCCCATGGCGAGGTCGGAGCGGATGGTGGCGAACGGACGGAGATTGGGGGCGTCCACCCAGGGCACGTACTGCGGACGCAGCATCAGCCACCCGACCAGAGCCAGATGCACCGCGGCGAGTACCAGGCCCACCGCGCGCACTTTCGGGAGAGAGCCGTCGCGCCGCACGCCTGGAAGGACGTCTGTCACTTCACGGCGGTTCCAGCGGTCTCCGCCGCCTCGGGGTCGGTGCGCAGGTCCCCGGTGCAGGTGAAGCGGCGCACCGGGGTGTCGTCGGAGCCGCCCAGGAGCACCCCGCCGCTGCCGGCGGCCGCGCCCGTACCGGCGTAGGTGCACACCAGCTGGGCGAGCGCGAACGGCGGCAGGTCGCTCAGCGGCGCGCTGATCCGGAGCGATTCGCGGGGGTCGTCGCGGCGCGGTCCCTCCACCGCCAGGTCGCCCTGCACGGCCGTGGTGAAGCCGGCCGACGACTCGCCGCCGCGCGGCTTGCGCTGCAGTTCGCGCAGGAGCAGCACGGCAACCCCCAGCTGGTCCAGGCCCTCCGTCCGCACGGAGCGGTTCACCCCGGCCACCTGGGCGCTGCACACCAGGTACACCCGGGCGGTCAGCCCCCGGGGCGAGGCGGAGGCCGTCGCGGAGGCGCTCGCCTCCTCGTCCGGCACCGCGCAGGAGACGCGGGAAGGCGCCGGTCCGGCGTCCACCGGCACCGAGGTGGTGCGGATGCCGCAGCCGGCCAGCAGGACCACGCCGAGCAGGGCGAGGAGCGGGCCGCGCCGGCGACGGGCGGCGCCCGCGGACGGCAGACCCGGGGCGTGCGGGGCGGCGCCCCCGGACGGCTGCGTCACGTGCCCTCGTTTCCTTCCTCGGTCTCCGCCGCCTGGCCCGCCCCGGTGCGCATCGGCAGCCGCAGCGTGAACACCGCTCCGCCGCCAGGGGCGTTGGCCGCGGCGATCTCTCCGCCGTGGATGTGCGCGTTCTCCAGGGCGATGGACAGGCCCAGGCCGCTCCCCTCGGAACGGGCCCGGGAGGCGTCCGCCTTGAAGAACCGGTCGAAGACGTGCGGCAGCACGTCCTCCGGGATGCCGGGGCCGTTGTCGGCGACCTCGACGACGAGTTCGTCCCCGTCCTGCCTGACCTTGACCCGGACCGGCGAGCCGCCGTGCTTGAGGGCGTTGCCGATCAGATTGGCGAGGATCACGTCCATGCGGCGCGGGTCGAGCAGCGCGATGATGCCGCGCGGCGCGTCCAGTTCCACCGCGTCGAGCCAGGCGCGGGCGTCGATGCAGGCGGTGACCAGGTCGGAGACGTCGACGTCGTCCATGACCAGCCGCGCGGTGCCCGCGTCGAAGCGGGTGACCTCCATCAGGTTCTCCACCAGCTCGCCCAGCCGCTTGGTCTCGCTCACCACCAGCCGTACCGCCGGGGCGATCATCGGGTCGAGGGAGTCCGCCTCGTCCTCCAGCACCTCGGTCACGGCGGTGATCGCGGTCAGCGGGGTGCGCAGCTCGTGCGACATGTCGGCGACGAAGCGGCGGCTGGCCGCCTCGCGCTGGCTCAGCTCGTCGACCCGCATCTCCAGCCGTTCCGCGGTGCGGTTGAACGTCCGCGACAACTCGGCGAGTTCGTCGGTGCCGGTGACCCGCAGCCGGGTGTCGAGCTTGCCCTCGCCGAGCCTCCTGGCGGCGTCCCCGAGGCGGGCCACGGGCCGCAGCACGGTGGAGGCCGCGGCCTGGGCGAGCAGGGCCGCGCCGATCAGGGCGAGGGCGGTGGCGATACCGAGCGACCAGGCCAGCGAGTTGAGGTCCTTGCGCTCGGCCTCCAGCGACTTGAACATGTAGCCGGTCGGCCCGCCGCCGATCACCTTGGCCCCGCCGACCAGGTACGGCTGGCCGTTGCGCGTGACCCGCTGCCAGTACAGGTGGTACTCGGCGGGGTCGCCCGTCTTGGGGTTGCGCTTGCTGACGGCCTTGCGCAGCGTCGAGGGGACGGCGTCCAGCGAGAAGCCGTCGCTCAGCGACTTGGTCGCGCAGCGCTCGCCGTCCGGGCCGGTGCCGATCAGCAGCACCTGGTAGTTCTGGGTGCTGGCGCCGATGCTGCGCGCGGCGTCGGCCAGTTTGTCGCAGGACGGGTACCGCGGCAGGGAGCCCGCGTTGCGGGTCATCGAGGCGCGGAAGTCGTTGAGGGCGGCGTTCTGGGCGCGCGTCAGCACCGCGTCGCGGTTGAGCCAGTACGCGATGCCGGAGGCGGAGACGGCGGCCGCCAGCGCCACGGCGGCGAAGACGGCGACCAGGCGCAGCCGCAGGCTGGTGAGCCGCATCAGCCGTGACCTCCAGCCGCTCAGCCGCCGGTCCGTCCCGTCGTCGGCGGCCGGGTACTCGTCGTGCGGTGGATTCACGCCGGCGCGTCCAGGCGGTACCCGACACCCCGGACGGTACGGATCAGGGTCGGCGACGAGGGCACGTCCTCGATCTTGGCGCGCAGCCGTTGCACGCAGGCGTCCACCAGACGCGAGTCGCCGAGGTAGTCGTGCTCCCACACCAGGCGCAGCAACTGCTGCCGGGACAGGGCCTGACCGGGGCGGCGGCTCAGCTCCAGCAGCAGGCGCAGCTCGGTCGGCGTGAGCTGCAGGTCCTCGCCGTTCTTCGTGACGGTCATCGCCGAGCGGTCGATGACGATGCTGCCGAAGGCGGCCGCGTCGGTGCTGTCCCGCTCGCCGCGGCGCAGCACGGCGCGGATGCGGGCGTCCAGCACACGCGGCTGGATGGGCTTGACGACGTAGTCGTCCGCCCCCGACTCCAGGCCCACGACGACGTCGATGTCGTCGCTGCGCGCGGTCAGCAGGATGATCGGCAGCTGGTCGGTGCGACGGATGCGCCGGCACACCTCGAAGCCGTCGATGCCCGGGAGCATCACGTCCAGCACGATCAGGTCCGGCCGCTGCTCGCGCAGCAGCTTCAGCCCGTCCTCGCCCGTCGCCGCGGCCACCACACGGTGGCCCTGGCGCGACAGGGCGAGTTCGAGGCTCGCTCGGATGGCGTCGTCGTCCTCGATCAGCAACAGGAAAGGCACGCTCGCATTCTCTCCCAAGAGGACCCGTGGAAGGTACCGCCGTGGTCTGTGACGGGGCTGTGACACTCGGCGGACAACGCCATGAAACTGACGCGGCAGGCTATTGCCCATCGACGGGGACGCCACCGGGCGGCCCTCGCCGGACAGGTATGAAGACCAGACCGGCTCCACCCACGGGGGGCGCGAAATGAACGCACTGCACAGCACGACGACCACCGCAGTCCTTCAGCCGCGCCTGCACACCGCGGGCCGGGGCGTCGAGAAGTCCGGTGCCACGGGCGGGCGGGGGTGCGCTCGTGGCACCGGGCGTCAGGTGGTCCGCAACCGGCCGCCGTACATCACGGCGATCGAAGGGGGTCACGGGGGAGACGGGGGGCACGGGGGTGTCGCCTACGGGGAGGCCACGGGGGCCCGGGAGATCCCGGGGGAGCGGTGCTTCACGGCGGACGCGGACTTCACCGCCTACGTCCAGGAGCGCCGGGCCTCCCTGTACGCGACCGCCTACCACCTGACGGGGGACCGCTACGAGGCGGAGGACCTGCTGCAGAGCGCGCTGTTCTCCACCTACCGGGCCTGGGACCGGATCAGCGACAAGGCCGCGGTCGGCGGCTACCTGCGCCGGACCATGACCAACCTGCACATCAGCGCCTGGCGCCGCCGCAAGCTCAACGAGTACCCGACCGAGGAGCTGCCGGAGACGGCGGGCGAGACGGACGCGATGCGCGGCACCGAACTGCGGGCCGTGCTGTGGCAGGCACTGGCCAAACTCCCGGAGCCGCAGCGCACGATGCTGGTGCTCCGTTACTACGAGGGCCGCACCGACCCGGAGATCGCCGAGATCCTCGGCATCAGCGTCGGCACGGTGAAGAGCAGCATCTGGCGCTCCCTGCGCCGGCTGCGCGAGGACCAGACGCTCAGCGCGGGCGTCGACGAGGAGGCGGCGTTCGGCGAGCTGGTGGCCTGACGCCGGGGGGAACGGGGAAACGGGGGGCCCACGGGGGGAACGGGGGAACCGGGGGAGGCAAGAGGGAGCGGTCGCGCGCAGCGGGGGGTCTGTGCGCACCGCTCCCTCACGCATGTCCTTACGGACCCGCGCGCCGTTTCGTTCAGACTCGGACGGCGATCGAAGGAAAAGTTGCGCGACCGATCCGTTCCAGTGCCTCGTCCCGGTCGCACACATGCGCCCCGAGCTCCGCGTGCCGGGCGACGATGTCCCGCTCGGCGCGCATCAGGTTCCAGCCGCGGCGCAGCAGGAAGGGCAGCGACTTCCGCCCCTCGCGCAGGTCGCGGACGAAGCGGCGGCGCGCGGTGGTGACCGCGCCGCGGCTCAGGCACAGCGCGTCGGCGAGCAGGCCGAGTTCGGCGCAGCGCGCGACGATGTCGGCGGCGAAGATGCCCTCGGCGATGAAGAGCGGCGCCCCGTCGATGTCCAGCTCCGCCCGTCCGGTGACGGAACTGGTGGAGAGCTCGTACACCGGGACGGCGGTCCGGCCCGTGGCGCACAGCTCGGCGACGGCGGCGAGGGCCGCGTCGGTGTTCCAGGACAGCGGGGAGTCCCAGTCGGCCCCCACGCCGCTCGGCAGCATCGGGAGGGACGGGTCGTCACCCTCCTTGTAGAAGTCGTCCAGCCGCAGGACCGGCAGGCCGGTGCGGGCGGCGAGGGAGGACTTGCCGGACCCGGAGGGACCGGTCAGCAGGATCACGCGGGCGGCGGGAGGGCGAGAGCTCACGGGACACCAGTGTGAGGCATTCCGTCTTTGGAGTGACCCGCCGGGACATGCTTTGGATACGTGATGTTCAACCAACTACGGTGAGTGACGTCATTGTCGCGTACGGGGACGGCGGTCAACGCCGTTCCGGGACCGGTCCCGTGAGCGGGCCGGCGACCAGGCAGGTGGATCCTCATGCCGCAGTTCTCCCGCACTCTTCTCCGCGCCGCCGTCCTCGCGGTGTCGTCCGCCGCGGCCGTCGCCTCGGCGGGGGCGGCGCACGCGGACGTCCAGAGCGAAGGGGCGGCCACGGCCGCCAAGGCCGGCCGGGCCGCGACGTCGGCCCTGATCGGCACGGTGAACCACGTGCCGGTGAACCCGTTCGCGCAGACCAGCGTCAACCCGCTGGACAACTCGGTGGGTTCGCAGGTCGCCGACTTCAAGCCGGTCTCCACCGCGGACGTCACCAAGCCGGTCGCCAACAGCCGCACGGTCTCCGACCTGCCGCTGCTCGGCGACACGGTCAGGACCCTGCAGGGCGGCTGACGCGGCGCCGGAACGCGTACGGCGGCGGGCCCCCGCGGGGACACATCGGTCGCGGGGGCCCGCCGCCGGGTCGTGCGGGCGCTGCCGGCCCCCGGCGGCGGGACGGGCCGCCGGGGGACGGGATCAGTACGCGGAGCCCGAGGCCGCCCCGGCCCCCGCGGGGTGCCAGACGGTCTTGGTCTCCAGGAAGGCCGTCATGCGGTCCGTGCCGGGCTCGGCGGCCCAGTCCACAGCCTGTGGACGGAGCACGCGCTTGAGGTTGTCCGCGGCCGCGATCTCCAGCTCCTTCGCGAGCGCCGCGTCGTCCACCGTGCCCGCCAGGTCCAGGGCGTTGACGTCCATGTGCGCGGCGAGCGTCGGCGCGACCTCGGAGGTGCGTCCCGACAGGATGTTGACGACCCCGCCCGGCAGGTCGGAGGTGGCCAGCACCTCGCCCAGCGACAGCGCGGGCAGCGGGACCCGCTCGCCGGCCACGACGACCGCGGTGTTGCCGGTGGCGATCACCGGGGCGACCACCGAGACCAGGCCCAGGAAGGAGGATTCCTGCGGCGCGACGACCGCGACGACCCCGGTCGGCTCCGGGCTCGACAGGTTGAAGTACGGCCCGGCCACCGGGTTGGCGCCGCCCACGACCTGGGCGATCTTGTCGGTCCAGCCCGCGTACCAGACCCAGCGGTCGATCGCGGCGTCCACCACGGCCGCCGCCTTGGACTTCGACAGCCCCTCGGCCTCGCCGACCTCGCGGACGAACTGCTCCCGGCGGCCCTCCAGCATCTCCGCGATGCGGTAGAGGATCTGCCCCCGGTTGTACGCGGTCGCGCCCGACCAGCCGGCGAAGGCCTTGCGGGCTGCGGACACCGCGTCACGGGCGTCCTTGCGGGAGGACTGCGGGGCGTTGGCGAGCCACTTGCCCTTGGCGTCGGTCACCTCGTACACCCGCCCGCTCTCGCTGCGGGGGAACTTGCCCCCGACGAACAGCTTGTAGGTCTTGAAGACGGACAGCCGCACTGCCTCGGCCTTCTCGGACTTCTCAGACATCGAGGTACGCCTCCAGACCGTGGCGACCGCCCTCGCGGCCGAAGCCCGACTCCTTGTAGCCGCCGAAGGGCGAGGTCGGGTCGAACTTGTTGAACGTGTTGGCCCACACCACACCGGCGCGGAGCTGGTTCGCGACCGACAGGATGCGCGAGCCCTTCTCCGTCCAGATCCCCGCCGACAGGCCGTACGGGGTGTTGTTGGCCTTCTCCACGGCCTCGGCCGGGGTGCGGAAGGTCAGCACCGAGAGCACCGGGCCGAAGATCTCCTCGCGGGCGATGCGGTGCGCCTGCGTGACCCCGGTGAAGAGCGTCGGCGCGAACCAGTAGCCCGCGGAGGGCAGTTCGCACGCCGGCGACCAGCGCTCGGCGCCCTCGGCCTCGCCGGCCTCGGCGAGCGCGGTGATCCGGGCCAGCTGCTCGGCGGAGTTGATGGCGCCGATGTCGGTGTTCTTGTCCAGCGGGTCGCCGACGCGCAGCGTCGACAGCCGGCGCTTGAGCGCGTCCAGCACCTCGTCCGCGACGGACTCCTGGACCAGCAGCCGGGAACCCGCGCAGCAGACCTGGCCCTGGTTGAAGAAGATGCCGTTGACGATGCCCTCGACGGCCTGGTCGATCGGCGCGTCGTCGAAGACGATGTTGGCGCCCTTGCCGCCCAGCTCCAGGGTGAGCTTCTTCCTGCCGCCGGCGACGGTGCGGGCGATCTGCTTGCCGACGGCGGTGGAGCCGGTGAAGGCGACCTTGTCGACGCCCTCGTGCGCGACCAGCGCGGCGCCGGCGTCCCCGTAGCCGGGGAGGATGTTGACGACGCCCTTGGGCAGGCCCGCCTGGCGGCAGATGTCGGCGAAGAACAGCGCCGACAGCGGGGTGGTCTCGGCCGGCTTGAGGACGACCGTGTTGCCGGTGGCCAGCGCCGGGGCGATCTTCCACGCCAGCATCAGCAGCGGGAAGTTCCACGGGATGACCTGGCCGGCCACGCCCAGCGGGCGGGGGGCCGGGCCGAAGCCGGCGTGCGCGAGCTTGTCGGCCCAGCCGGCGTAGTAGAAGAAGTGCGCCGCGACCAGCGGGAGGTCGGCGTCGCGGGTCTCCCTGATCGGCTTGCCGTTGTCCAGCGTCTCCAGGACGGCCAGTTCGCGCGAGCGCTCCTGGACGATCCGGGCGATGCGGAAGAGGTACTTGGCCCGCTCGGAGCCGGGCAGCGCCGACCACAACCCGAAGGCCTTGCGGGCGGCCCTGACGGCCCGGTCCACGTCCGCCTCGCCGGCCTGGGCGACCTCGGAGAGGACCTCCTCGGAGGAGGGGCTGACGGTCTTGAAGACCCGGCCGTCGGCGGCGTCGGTGAACTCGCCGTCGATGAACAGGCCGTAGGAGGGGGCGATGTCGACGACGGAGCGGGACTCCGGCGCCGGGGCGTACGCGAAGGCGGAGCCCGGCTTCGGCTGCGCGGCCGGCTGGGGCTGCTGGTTCTTCTTGTTCTGTGTCATCGGAGTTCTCAGTCCACCGTCACGTAGTCGGGACCGGAGTAGCGGCCGGTGCTCAGCTTCTGGCGCTGCATGAGCAGATCGTTCAGCAGGCTGGACGCGCCGAAACGGAACCACTCGTTGCTCAGCCAGTCGTCGCCCACGGTCTCGTTGACGAGGACCAGGAACTTGATGGCGTCCTTGGAGGTGCGGATGCCGCCGGCGGGCTTCACCCCGACCTGGACGCCCGTGGTGGCGCGGAAGTCGCGCACGGCCTCGAGCATCAGCAGGGTGTTGGCGGGGGTGGCGTTGACCGCCACCTTGCCGGTCGAGGTCTTGATGAAGTCGGCGCCGGCGAGCATGCCGAGCCAGGAGGCGCGGCGGATGTTGTCGTACGTCGCCAGTTCGCCGTTCTCGAAGATGACCTTGAGGTGGGCGGAGCTGCCGTCGGGGCGGCGGCAGGCCTCCTTGACCGCCTTGATCTCCTCGAAGACCTTCAGGTAGCGGCCGGCCAGGAAGGCGCCGCGGTCGATGACCATGTCCACTTCGTCGGCGCCCGCGGCCACCGCGTCGGCGGTGTCGGCGAGCTTGACCGGCAGCGCGGCGCGGCCGGCCGGGAAGGCGGTGGCGACGGACGCGACGCGCACGCCGGAGTCGCCCAGGGCCTCCTTGGCGGTCGCGACCATGTCCGGGTAGACGCAGATCGCGGCGACCCTGGGGGTCGTGCGGTCGGTCGGGTCCGGGTTGACGCCCTTGGCGGACAGCGCCCGGACCTTGCCCGGGGTGTCCGCGCCTTCGAGCGTGGTGAGGTCGATCATCGAGATCGCCAGGTCGATGGCGTACGCCTTCGCCGTGGTCTTGATCGAACGGGTGCCGAGGCTTGCGGCGCGGGCTTCGAGGCCGACCGCGTCGACGCCGGGCAGCCCGTGCAGGAAGCGGCGCAGCGCGGCGTCGGAGGCCGTGACGCCGGCCATGGACGCCAGCCGGGCCGCGGCGTCGGGGCCGTGAGCGGGAACAGTGGTGGGCATGGTCACCAGCCCAGCATATCTACGCGCGTAGCGAATGTCACCGGTCCGGGCGGATCCGTCCGTCCCCTTACGGGGGGTGCGGCAACCGAATTGGCGGAACCGGTGGTCTGGTGGGTGAAGGGGGTCATCGATGAATCCAGACGACGAGGCGGAGTTCCAAGGCTACGTCCGTGCCAGATGGGCCCATCTGGTCAGGACCGCCTATCTGCTCACAGGTGACGGGCATCACGCCGAGGACCTCGCGCAGACCGCGCTGGCCAAGGCCTATCGGTCGTGGCGGCGGGTGCAGCGCAGCGACAATCCGGACGCGTATGTGCGGCGGATCCTGATCAGCTGTAACAAGGACCGGTTCCGCAAGAAACGCGTGGCCGAACGGCTCACGGACGTACCGCCCGAGGGCGCCGGCGCCGATCCCACGGCGCGGGTGGCGCAGCGCGAGGAGCTGCTGGCGGCGCTCGGCGAACTGCCGGCGCGGCAGCGGGCCGTGGTCGTGCTGCGGTACTGGGACGACCTGTCGGAGACCGAGGTCGCCCACGCGCTCGGCTGCTCGGCCGGGACGGTCAAGAGCCAGGCGGCCCGCGGCCTGGCCAAGCTGCGCGCCCGGCTGGGCACCGCCGTGATGGCCGCGGAGCCCGTCGGGGCCGGTGCGGGTGCGGGTGCGGGGACGAGGACCGGGCCGTGGGGCACGGCGAAGCACACGAAGGCAGAAGGAGGGGCCCGATGAGGGACATGGGAGACGCGACGGGGTACGGCCCCACGGACGGCGACACGGAGTTCGAGGCGCGGCTGCGCGAGCTCCTCGAGGAGCAGACGGACGTGCTGGGCACGAGCGAGGCGCCCTACGCCACGATCGTGCGGCAGGGCAGGACGAGCCGCAGGCGCCGGGTGTTCGCCGCGGGGGCCGGGCTGGCGGCACTGGTCGCGGTGCCCGGCACGGCCGTCGCGATGCACTACCAGCCCGGCGACGGCGGCCAGGCCGTTCTGCCGGCCCATGGCGCCCTGCCGTCCGCGCAGGCGAGCGCGACCCAGCTGCAACCCTCCGCCCCCGTGCGGGCGAGCGGGCCCGAAGGCCCCGTGACGCCGGGGCAACTGGCGGACGGGATCACGTTGGAGCGCGCGGCCGAGGCGCTGGAGGGGTGCCTGTCCTTCGACGCGAAGCACCAGGCGGCCGACTCCCCCTTCCGGCACGACCTCGGCAAGCCCGAGGACTACCGGGTGATCCTCGCGCTGAACGCCACCGGCGACATGAACTCCCCCGGCGACGGCATCCGGGTGGTGGCGGTCGGCACCCCCGGCGGTACGCCGGTCCGGCTGATCTGCACGGACAAGGGCGGGGAGACGCAGGGTGTGAGCACCAGCTCGGGCGACACCGGCGCCCCGGGCCGCGGGCCCGTCGTGCCGGACGACAACGCCTTCCGGCTCTACAAGCAGGACGGCGCCACCGGCCCGGGGCTGCCGTACCACTTCCCCTTCCGCTGGGGCAGCGTCGGCACGGTCGAGCACGGGGTCGCCAAGGTCACCGTCTCCTGGGGCGGCGTCACGCGGCAGGCCGCGCTCGACCACGGCTACTTCGCCGCGACCGGGGTCCTGGCCGCGGCGGAGGACTCCCTGCCGCACATCAAGGGCTACGACGCGGCGGGCAAGCTCGTCTACGACTCCACGCAGGACAAGGCGTACGAGTAGGCGGCGAGCGGACGGCGCCGACGCCGATGCACTAACGCAACCTCCGCCCCGCCGGGCGCGGGCCCGGGGTCGGGCACAATCTGATCTCATGACGAGCTCCGAGAACCCCGCCCCCGAACCGCAGCCCGACCCCGGGCAGCCGAAGTACGCCGAGCGCGCCTACCGCTCGGCGGCCGGTGTCGCCGGTGGCGTGATCATGCTCGCCGTCACGCTGTGGCTCGGCATCGACGCGATCGTCCGCGGTACGGGGAACACCCCCTGGCTGGCCCTCGCGCTGATGCTGCTGATCGTGCCGCTGGTCGTCGCGTTCACCCTGCGCCCGGTCGTCCGGGCCGGGGACGACCGTCTGCTGGTCCGCAACCCCTTCCGTACCGTCACCGCGTCCTGGGGCGCCGTGGAGGGACTGCGCTCCGGCTACTCGACCGAGCTGTTCGTGGAGGGCAAGAAGTACCAGCTGTGGGCCGTCCCGGTGTCGATGCGCGCCCGCAAGCGGGCCGCGCGGGCCAGGACGCGCGCCGCCGCCGCGGGCGACCCGGGCGCGACGCTGGGGGCCCGCCCCGGCGCGCCGGACACGACCCGGGCCTGGTCCGACCGCGTGGTGGACGAGCTGCGCGAGCTCGCGGAGCGGCACGGCGCCCGGGAGGGCGCGCCGAGCGAGGTCACGGTCCGCTGGGCGTACGAGGTGATCGCCCCGGCGGTGGCGGGGGCGGTCGTGCTGGTCGTCCTGATGGCCATCGGCTGAGCCCGAGACAGGGCGCGAACGACGCCGCCCCGGTCGTGCCCGCCCGGGCACGACCGGGGCGGCGTCGTCAGCAGCGCGTCAGGCCTGCGCCGGGGCCTCGTCCCGGGGGAGTCCGGCGGCGGTCGCGAGGTCGGCCTTGACGGCCGCCAGCACCTCGGCGGCCTGGGCGCGGACGGTGGCCAGCCGGTCGGCGCCGGGCACGGGAAGGACCGCCTCCAGGTAGCACTTCAGCTTGGGCTCGGTGCCGCTCGGGCGCACGATCACCCGGGCCGACTCCACACCGGCGCCCGGAGAGCCGGCCAGCCGGTAGCGCAGGCCGTCGGTGGGCGGCAGTTCGGCACTGCCCTTGGAGAGGTCCTCGGCGGTGACGACGGCGAGACCGGCCAGCGAGCTGGGCGGCCGCTCCCGCAGCCGGCTCATCGCGTCGTCGATGACCGACAGGTCGGCGACCCGCACCGAGAGCTGGTCGGTGGCGTGCAGCCCGTACTCCAGGGCGATGTCGTCCAGCAGGTCGGAGAGCGTACGGCCCTTGGCCTTGAGCTCGGCGGTCAGTTCCGCGACGGCCAGGGCGGCGGTGACGCCGTCCTTGTCGCGCACGCCCGCGGGGTCGACGCAGTAGCCCAGCGCCTCCTCGTAGCCGAAGCGCAGGCCCTCCACCCGGGAGATCCACTTGAAGCCGGTCAAGGTGTCGGCGTAGGGCAGCCCCGCGCGCGCCGCGATGCGGGAGAGCAGGGAGGAGGAGACGATGCTCGCCGCGAAGGTGCCGTCGGCCCGGCGGTGCACCAGGTGGGTGGCGAGCAGCGCGCCGACCTCGTCGCCGCGCAGCATCCGCCAGCCGCCCCCGGCGGCGCGGTCCGGCACGGCCACGGCGCAGCGGTCGGCGTCGGGGTCGTTGGCGATGACGATGTCGACGTCGGGGCCGAGCGCCCGGGCCGCGGCGAAGGCCAGGTCCATCGCCCCCGGCTCCTCCGGGTTGGGGAAGGCGACGGTCGGGAAGTCCGGGTCCGGCTCGCCCTGTTCGGCGACGACGTGCGGGGCGGCGAACCCGGCGCGCTCGAAGGCGGCGGTCAGCACGTCGCGGCCGACCCCGTGCAGCGGGGTGTAGACGACCGAGAGGTCACGCGGTGTGTGCCGGTCCACGACGGAGGCGGCGCGGTCCAGGTAGGCCTCGACGACCTCCTCGCCGAGGACCTGCCAGCCGCCGTCCGCCAGCGGTACGCCGGACAGCGGCCCGATCGCGGCGATCTCGTCGGCGATCCCCGCGTCGGCGGGCGGGACGATCTGCGAGCCGTCGCCCAGGTAGACCTTGTAGCCGTTGTCCCGCGGGGGGTTGTGGCTCGCGGTCACCGCGACACCCGCGACGGCGCCGAGGTGGCGGATCGCGAAGGCCAGCACCGGCGTCGGCAGCGGTCCGGGCAGCACGGCCGCCCGCAGGCCTGCGCCGACCATGACGGCGGCGGTGTCGCGGGCGAAGTCCAGCGACTTGTGGCGGGCGTCGTGGCCCACGACGACCAGCCCGTCGCCCTTGCCCTGCGCCGTGAGGTACGCGGCGAGACCGGCGGCCGCCCGGATGACCACGGAGCGGTTCATGCGCATCGGGCCCGCGCCGACCTCCCCGCGCAGCCCCGCCGTTCCGAACTGCAGGGTGCCGGCGAACCGGTCCGCGAGGTCGCCGGCCGCCGCCGTGTCACCCGACTCGACCGCCGCGAGCAGGGCCTCGAGCTCGGCACGGGTGTCGGGGTCGGGGTCCTCGGCCAGCCAGGCGCGCGCCTGGGGGATCAGCTCCGCGTTCTCGCTTGCGCTTGCCACGTGATGCTCCTGCGATGTCTCGGTCTTCGGTGCCGCTCGCGCCGCGCGCGGGTCGGCCTGGGGCCTGCCTTCGGCCCGTCATGCCCGCGACCGGTGCCACAGCGGGAGGCCGCGCGGCGGGATCCCGTCCGGCCGGGCGGCGGCGGAGCGGGCCGCCGCGACGAGCGCCGCCCGGTTACCTCCCCGTAGGCCGCCTTCCCTAACCAGGGTGCGGGCACCCCTGGGATCCCGCGCGGTGTGCCGGCGCGGGGGCGCCGGTCCGCCCACCCGGGGGCGTGGGGCGGTCAGATGCGCTCGAGCACCTGGGCGAGCAGGCTGCCCATCCGCGCGGCGGAGTCGCGGCCGGCCTCCAGGACCTCCTCGTGGTTCAGCGGCTCGCCCGTCATGCCGGCGGCGAGGTTGGTCACCAGGGAGATGCCGAGCACCTCGGCGCCCGCCTCGCGGGCCGCGATGGCCTCCAGCGCGGTGGACATGCCGACGAGGTCGCCGCCGATGACCCGGACCATGTTGATCTCGGCCGGGGTCTCGTAGTGCGGGCCGGGGAGCTGGACGTAGACGCCCTCCTCCAGGGAGGGGTCGACCTCCTTGCACAGGGCGCGCAGCCGCGGCGAGTACAGGTCGGTGAGGTCGACGAAGTTGGCACCGACGATCGGCGAGGCGGCCGTCATGTTGATGTGGTCGCCGATCAGCACCGCCTGGCCGGGGCGGTAGGTGGGGCGCAGCCCGCCGCAGCCGTTGGTCAGGACGACGGTCTTGCAGCCGGCGGCGACGGCGGTGCGCACGCCGTGCGCGACGGTGGCGACGCCGTGGCCCTCGTAGAAGTGGTTGCGGCCCAGGAAGACCAGCGCCCGCTTGTCTCCGATCCGCACGGAGCGCAACTTGCCGGAGTGCCCGGCCACGGCCGGCGGCGGGAAGCCCGGCAGTTCGGTCACTGCGAACTCGTGATCGGCCTCGCCGAGGGCGTCGGCGGCAGGCACCCAGCCGGAGCCCATGACCAGGGCGACGTCGTGGGTCTCGCCGCCGGTCAGCTCGCGCAGGCGGGCGGCGGCGGCCGTGGCGGCGGCGTACGGGTCGCCGAGCGGGGTGCGGGCGGCGTGGGGAGTTGCGGAAGAGTTCACGCCGATGAGAGTAGCCGGTTATCTCCTACGCGCGTAGACGTCCCAGGTCACGGTCTGCGGAATTTCGGAGGATCCGCCGATTGACGGGGTCCGGGGGCCGTGGGGAGGCCGCCCCGCCCGGGCTGCCGCCGGGTCAGCAGGGGCGCTTGCGCAGTTCCATGACGTAGTCGTGCGGAGCGCCCGCCGACTCCGCCGCGTCCGCGATCTCCCCGAGGTAGCGCGCGGACGGCAGACCGCCCTCGTAGTCGTTGAGGACGTAGATCCACGCGGGCAGGTCGCCGTCGAGGGTGTGCGCCCGGACCATGTGGCGCCGGTAGATGCCCAGCGGGACACCCTCCCAGCGGTCCATCGGCTCCTCGTCGACCGGGGCGATGTCGTACAGCCCGACGAAGACCTGGTGCAGCGGATCCTCCACCAGGGTGGCGAGCGCGCCCTCCCAGCCCATCTGCTCGCCGCCGAAGGTCAGGCGCCAGCCGCTGAGCCAGCCGGTGCCGCGCAGGGGCGAGTGCGGGGCGCGGCGCGTCATCAGCCGGGCGTCGAGGTTGCCGGCGTAGGCGGCGTAGAGCGACATGGTCATGAGAGTACGACAGCGGGACACCGCCCCCGTAAGTGATCACTTGGCGCGTGCGGGACAATGGGGTACGTGAATCGGATCGTGATCATTGGTGGCGGACCCGGCGGATACGAAGCGGCCCTGGTGGCCAGCCAGCTGGGGGCGGAGGTGACCGTCGTCGACTGCGACGGCCTGGGCGGGGCCTCGGTTCTCACCGACTGCGTGCCGTCGAAGACCCTGATCGCGACGGCCGAGGTGATGACCACCTTCGACTCGTCGTACGAGGAACTGGGCATCATCGTGGCGGACGACACACCGCACATCGAGCAGGCCGCCCGGGTCGTCGGCGTCGACCTCGGCAAGG
Source organism: Streptomyces sp. PA03-3a (assembly GCF_033792735.1). Classification (NCBI taxonomy): domain Bacteria; kingdom Bacillati; phylum Actinomycetota; class Actinomycetes; order Kitasatosporales; family Streptomycetaceae; genus Streptomyces; species Streptomyces sp. PA03-3a. Next base: position 93,534 of record NZ_JARAVM010000011.1, on the reverse strand, counting down.
TCAACCGGCGGGTGAAGCGCCTGGCGCTCGCCCAGTCCCACGACATCACCGCCTCTGTCACCCGTGCGGGCGCACGGGTGATGCGCGGCCGCGGCCGGCTGGAGGGCATGCAGGCGATCGACGGCTCCCGCACCGTCGTCGTCGAGGCGGCCGACGGCACCTCCGAGACCCTCACCGCCGACGCCGTGCTGATCGCCACCGGCGGCCGCCCCCGCGAGCTGCCCGACGCGAAGCCGGACGGCGAGCGGATCCTCAACTGGACGCAGGTGTACGACCTGGACGAGCTCCCCGAGGAGCTCATCGTGGTCGGCTCCGGCGTGACGGGCGCCGAGTTCGCCGGCGCGTACCAGGCGCTCGGCTCGAAGGTGACCCTGGTCTCCTCCCGCGACCGCGTCCTGCCCGGCGAGGACCCGGACGCCGCCGCCGTCCTGGAGGACGTCTTCCGCCGCCGCGGCATGAACGTCATGGCCCGCTCGCGCGCCGAGGCCGTCAAGCGGGTGGGCGACCGCGTCGAGGTCACCCTCTCCGACGGCCGGGTCATCACCGGCAGCCACTGCCTCATGGCCGTCGGCGCGATACCGAACACCTCCGCCATGGGCCTGGAGGGCGCGGGCGTCAAGCTCAAGGAGTCCGGGCACATCTGGACCGACAAGGTCTCCCGCACCTCGGCGCCCGGCGTGTACGCGGCCGGTGACGTCACGGGCGTCTTCGCGCTCGCCTCGGTCGCGGCCATGCAGGGCCGGATCGCGATGTACCACTTCCTGGGCGAGACGGTCGGCCCGCTCAACCTCAAGACGGTCTCCTCGAACGTCTTCACCGACCCCGAGATCGCGACCGTCGGCTACACCCAGGCGGACGTCGACTCGGGCCTGATGGACGCACGGGTCGTCAAGCTCCCGCTGCTGCGCAACCCGCGCGCCAAGATGCAGGGCATCAGGGACGGCTTCGTGAAGCTGTTCTGCCGTCCGGGCACCGGCATCGTGGTCGGCGGCGTGGTCGTCTCGCCGCGCGCCAGCGAACTCATCCATCCCATTTCGATCGCGGTCGACAACAACCTGACCGTCGAACAGATGGCGAACACCTACACGGTCTATCCGTCGCTGTCGGGTTCGATCGCCGAAGCGGCACGGCAGTTGGCGACCCGAAAGGCGGCCGGAGAGCTCTGACAGGGCCTTCGGCACCGGCTCCGGCGCGTCACCGGAGCGGAAGCCTTCGCCTATATAGCACGGGGCGTCCGACCCTGCGAACAACTTCTGTTAATCGGTGCAAACTGCTGATAGCGGAAGGTCATTGGCGTTACTGTCAGTTTCGTGTTCGCAGCAGAACGTCGCCAACTGATCCTCGAAATGGTGCGTGCCAACGGAGCGGTTTCGCTCCGTGAGCTCGCCCGTGTCGTCCAGACCTCGGAAGTGACCGTACGGCGTGACGTGCGGGCGCTGGAGGCAGAAGGACTGCTCGACCGCCGGCACGGCGGTGCGGTGCTGCCGGGAGGCTTCACCAGGGAGTCCGGCTTCCCGCAGAAATCCCATCTATCGACCGCGGAGAAGACGGCGATCGCCGATCTCGCCGCCGGTCTCGTCGAGGAGGGCGAGGCCATCGTCGTCGGCGCCGGCACGACCACCCAGGAGCTGGCACGCCGGCTCGCCCGGGTGCCGGGGCTGACCGTCGTCACCAACTCCCTGCTGGTGGCGCAGGCCCTGGCGCACGCGAACCGGGTCGAGGTGGTCATGACCGGTGGCACGCTCCGAGGCTCCAACTACGCGCTGGTGGGCAGCGGCGCCGAGCAGTCCCTGCAGGGGCTGCGGGTGTCGCGGGCCTTCCTGTCCGGGGCGGGGCTGAGCGCCGAACGCGGGCTGTCCACGTCCAACATGCTCTCCGCCAGCGTCGACCGGGCCCTGGTCCAGGCGGCGGCGGAGGTCGTGGTCCTGGCCGACCACACCAAGCTGGGCACGGACACCATGTTCCAGACCGTGCCCACGGATCTGATCACCCATCTGGTCACGGACGAGCCACCGGCGGGCGACGACCGCGCCGCCACGGAGCTCCAGGCGCTGGCCGACCGAGGTGTGCAGGTCGCCGTCGCGTCGACGGACGGGGCGGACAACGGGATGACCCACGGGCGGCAGCGACGGGAGATGCCGCCCGTGCCGGGACCCCGGCGCCACCAGCACCCCTCAGGCAACTATCCGGGCGGTTCGGCTCCCGGTGAGCCGCGCGCCAGGGCCGCCGGCCAGTCGGCCGGCGGCGTGTCGGGGATGTCCCCGCTGCGCACCGCCCAACTGGCCGGGGAACAGCAGGCCGCCCGGATCGCCGATCTGGCGCCGCGCCGACGCTAGACGGTGACGGCGGAACGCCGCGGGCCCCGGCTGAGTGATCGGCCGGGGCCCGCGGCGTTCGTGCCGCCGTCCGCGGACGGGCGTCAGTCCTTGATCTCGCAGAGGAGGGCGCCCGAGGACACGGAGGAACCGACGTCGGCGGTGAGCCCCTTGATGGTGCCGGCGCGGTGGGCGTTGATGGGCTGTTCCATCTTCATCGCCTCGAGCACCACCACGAGGTCGCCCTCTTCGACGTGCTGGCCCTCCTCGACCGCGATCTTGACGATCGTGCCCTGCATCGGGGAGGTCAGGGAGTCGCCGGAGGCAGCGGAGCCGGCCTTCTTGGTGGCGCGGCGCTTGGGGCGGGCACCGCCGGCGGCGGCGGTGCGGGCCAGGGTCATGCCCAGCGAGGCGGGCAGGGAGACCTCCAGCCGCTTGCCGCCGACCTCGACCACCACGGTCTCGCGGCCGGGCTCGGTGTCGTCCTCGGCGTCGGCCGGGGCGGCGAAGGGCTTGATGTCGTTGACGAACTCGGTCTCGATCCACCGGGTGTGGACGGTGAACGGACCGGTCTTGCCGTTGACCTCGGGAGCGAACGCCGGGTCGCCGACCACCGCGCGGTGGAACGGGATGGCGGTGGCCATGCCCTCGACCTGGAACTCGGCCAGGGCGCGCGCCGCGCGCTGCAGGGCCTGCTGCCGGGTGGCGCCGGTGATGACGAGCTTGGCGAGCAGGGAGTCCCACGCCGGGCCGATGACGCTGCCGGTCTCGACGCCGGCGTCCAGGCGGACGCCGGGGCCGGTCGGCGGGTCGAAGCGGGTGACGGTGCCGGGGGCGGGCAGGAAGCCCCGGCCCGGGTCCTCGCCGTTGATGCGGAACTCGAAGGAGTGGCCGCGCAGCGGCGGGTCGTCGTAGCCGAGTTCCTCGCCGTCGGCGATGCGGAACATCTCGCGGACCAGGTCGATGCCGGTGACCTCCTCGGTGACCGGGTGTTCGACCTGCAGACGGGTGTTCACCTCGAGGAAGGAGATGGTGCCGTCCGTGCCGACCAGGAACTCGCAGGTGCCGGCGCCGACGTAGCCGGCCTCCTTGAGGATGGCCTTGGACGCCGCGTAGAGCTGGGCGTTCTGCTCCGGGGTCAGGAACGGCGCGGGGGCCTCCTCCACCAGCTTCTGGTGCCGGCGCTGCAGCGAGCAGTCACGGGTGGAGACGACCACGACGTTGCCGTGGCTGTCCGCCAGGCACTGGGTCTCCACGTGCCGCGGCTTGTCGAGGTAGCGCTCGACGAAGCACTCGCCGCGGCCGAAGGCGGCGACGGCCTCGCGGACGGCCGACTCGTACAGCTCGGGGACCTCGTCCAGGGTGCGGGCGACCTTCAGGCCGCGGCCGCCGCCGCCGAAGGCGGCCTTGATCGCGATCGGCAGGCCGTTCTCCCGCGCGAAGGCGACAACCTCGTCGGCGCCCGAGACGGGGTCCGGGGTGCCGGCGACGAGGGGGGCTCCGGCGCGCTGCGCGATGTGCCGCGCGGCGACCTTGTCGCCGAGGTCGCGGATGGCCTGCGGCGGGGGGCCGATCCAGGTGAGCCCGGCGTCCAGGACGGCCTGGGCGAAGTCGGCGTTCTCCGACAGGAAGCCGTAGCCGGGGTGGACGGCGTCGGCCCCGGACTCGGCTGCGGCCGCCAGCACCTTGGAGATGTCCAGGTAACTGGTGGCCGGGGTGTCACCGCCCAGCGCGTATGCCTCGTCGGCCACGCGCACGTGCAGCGCGTCCCGGTCCGGCTCCGCGTAGACGGCCACGCTGGCGATCCCGGCATCCCGGCAGGCACGGGCGACGCGGACTGCGATTTCACCGCGGTTGGCGATGAGCACCTTGCGCACGATGGCTCCCTCCTTGAAACAAGCAGAGTTTAGGTACTGGCGACACTTCGTGCCGAGGCACCCCTGGGGGTGAGCTTGCCCACACGGAGGGTGATACGGGCCCCCAATCAGGACCCGGATGCCTAGGCTTCCTACGGTAAAGCCCCATTTATCCCGGTGCTTGCGGCCCTGGGGTGTGGGCCGGGTCACCGTCCTCCACCGTGACCGACGTGGCGCTTTTTTTGTGGGAACTCCACGAAGGCCCGGGTAAATCTTTGCCGGACCGGCGCCCCATACGGGTGGTGCCGCGCGGACTCTTGCCGCAACTCCTACCCGTTAGTAGCGTTCGGCCAGCGAAATACCGCCGGTAATAGGGGTCTGGGACAGGGGGCGCGCAGTGCGCAGAAGTGTCGCCGTGGCGGCGGCCGTATTGCTGATCCTGGAGGCGTTCGGCTTCGCCTTCGTCAACTGGATCATGGGTATCGCCGTACGGCATCAGCAGATGTCCCTGGCCGGGCTCGATCCGGGCGCGATGGCGGTGGGCGCATGGGCGGCAGGCGTGCTGATGGCGCTCTTCCTCATCGCCTGCGCGGTCGTGCTCGTCCGTATGGCGCGGCGCGACCGGTCCCCGGGCCGCTTCGGCCGGATCCTGCTCATCGTGTGCGCGGTGACCCACGGGGTCCTGGGGGCGGGGCTGGCCGCCCCGGTGGGCTGGGCCGCCTTCGTCGGGATGATGGTGGTCCTGGGGTTCGTCGTGCTCGCCCTGGTGCTCTACGCGGGAGAGACGCCCGCCTCGGCCTCCGGCCCGGACGGCGAGCCCGGCGGAAGCACGCCCCCGCCGCCCGTCGCCCCCGCCGCCGTCTGACCGGCCCGGAACAACGGGCCGGTCCGAGCTGGACGGTCCGAGCTGGACGGTCCGAGCTGGACGGTCCGAGCTGGACGGTCCGAGCTGGACGGTCCGAGCGGGCGGCCGATCAGACCCAGAAGTCGGTGATGCGCAGGTCCAGCCCAACGAAGAGCCGGCGCAGCAGCGGCAGCGAGATGCCGATGACGTTGCCGTGGTCGCCCTCGATGCCCTCGACGAACGGCGCCGAGCGGCCGTCGAGGGTGAAGGCGCCGGCCACGTGCATCGGCTCGCCCGAAGCGACGTAGGCGGCGATCTCGGCGTCGTCCGGGGTGCCGAACCGCACCGTGGTGGAGGCGGTCTCCGAGACGCGGCGGCCGGTGGCGAGGTCGATGACGCAGTGCCCGGTCCGCAGCACGCCGGAGCGGCCGCGCATGGACTTCCAGCGGGACGTCGCGTCCTCGGCGTCGGCCGGCTTGCCCAGTGCGACTCCGTCCAGGTCCAGGACGGAGTCGCAGCCGATGACGACCTCGCCGTCGGAGAGCCCCGCGGCGACCGCGGAGGCCTTGGCCTCGGCCAGTATCCGGGCGAGCTCGGCGGGGCTGCCGGCGCTGATCGCGTCCTCGTCGACACCGCTGACGACGACCCGCGGGTCGAGCCCGGCCTGCTTCAGCAGGCCCAGGCGCGCGGGCGAGGCGGAGGCGAGGACGAGCGGGCGGGGGCTGCGGCTGCTGTCGGTCATGACCGTCATCGTAGTCAGCAGCGCCAGGCCACCAGGGCGGTGATCAGGGGGACGGCGACCGCGATCACGAGCATCGCGCGGCGCAGCATCGCCTGCGCCTGCCGCATCTCCTCGGGGGGTTCGTCGGACGGGTCTGACCACAGCATGCCGTCCAGGTTGCGCCGTGGAGAACGCCCGCGCCTGAGTACGGGTACTCAGGCGCGGGCGGGCAAGCGGACCAATTCCGTCCGCCGGGGGTCAGTGCGGCCAGTAGGTGCTGCGCCAGGACGCCGGCGCCGGGCGCGGCATCCGGCCGGGCACGTTGCGCGCCGGGGAGGCCCACTCGTCGGCTGCCCGCGGGCCGTCGGCGGGCCCCGCGGCCGCCGCGGCCCGGGCCTGGACGAGGGCTATGACGGCCGCCAGCTCCTCGGGGGTCGGGTTGCCCCGTTCGACCTTGATCACCATTGCTGGGCGCGCTCCTTACAGGGGGATGTTGCCGTGCTTCTTGGGGGGCAGGCTCTCGCGCTTGTTGCGCAGCGTCCGCAGGGCCTTCACCAGGTGCATGCGGGTCTCCGACGGCAGGACGACCGCGTCGACGTAGCCGCGCTCCGCGGCGACGTACGGGTTGAGCAGGGTGTCCTCGTACTCCCGCATCAGCTGGGCGCGCAGCGCCTCCGCCTCCTCGGGGGAGCCGGCCTCGGCCAGGGTGCGGCGGTGCAGGATGTTGACGGCGCCCTGGGCGCCCATGACGGCGATCTGGGCGGTCGGCCAGGCCAGGTTGAGGTCCGCACCGAGGTGCTTGGAGCCCATGACGTCGTAGGCGCCGCCGAAGGCCTTGCGCGTGATGACGGTGATCAGCGGGACGGTGGCCTCGGCGTACGCGTAGATCAGCTTGGCGCCGCGCCGGATGATGCCGTTCCACTCCTGGTCGGTGCCGGGCAGGAAGCCGGGGACGTCGACGAAGGTGATGACCGGGACGTTGAAGCTGTCGCAGGTGCGGACGAAGCGCGCCGCCTTCTCGCTGGCGTCGATGTCCAGGCAGCCGGCGAACTGCATCGGCTGGTTGGCGACGACGCCGACCGGGCGGCCCTCGATCCGGCCGAAGCCGGTCACGATGTTGGGCGCGAACAGCGCCTGGGTCTCCAGGAACTCGCCGTCGTCCAGGACGTGCTCGATGACCTGGTGCATGTCGTACGGCTGGTTCGCCGAGTCCGGGATCAGGGTGTCGAGCTCCAGGTCCTCCGCGGACACCTCGGACTCCGCCTCCTGCGGGAAGGCGGGGGCCTCCTGGAGGTTGTTGGACGGCAGGTAGGACAGCAGCGCCTTGACGTACTCGATGGCGTCCTTCTCGTCACCGGCCATGTGGTGCGCGTTGCCGGAGACGGTGTTGTGCGACCGGGCGCCGCCCAGTTCCTCGAAGCCGACGTCCTCACCGGTGACGGTCTTGATGACGTCCGGGCCGGTGATGAACATGTGCGAGGTCTGGTCGACCATCACCACGAAGTCGGTGATGGCGGGGGAGTAGACCGCGCCGCCCGCGCAGGGGCCGAGGACGAGGGAGATCTGCGGGATGACGCCGGAGGCGTGGGTGTTGCGCCGGAAGATCTCCCCGTACAGGCCGAGTGAGGTGACGCCCTCCTGGATGCGCGCGCCCCCGGAGTCGTTGATGCCGATGACCGGGCAGCCGGTCTTCAGCGCCCAGTCCATGACCTTGACGATCTTCTCGCCGAAGACCTCGCCGAGCGCGCCGCCGAACACGGTGAAGTCCTGCGAGAACACGGCCACCGGACGGCCGTCCACGGTGCCGTGGCCGGTGACGACGCCGTCGCCGTAGGGGCGGTTCCGCTCCAGGCCGAAGTTGGTCGAGCGGTGCCGGGCCAGCTCGTCCAGTTCGACGAAGGAGCCCTCGTCCAGCAGTAGTTCGATGCGCTCACGCGCGGTCAGCTTGCCCTTGGCGTGCTGTTTCTCCACCGCACGCGCCGAGCCGGCGTGGGTCGCCTCGTCGATCCGGCGGCGCAGGTCCGCCAGCTTGCCCGCAGTGGTGTGGATGTCGATCTCCGGCTCGGCCATGGGAGGCGGCTCTCCTGCTCTCGTCGGGTCGTGCTGAGGGTGTGACGTGACTCGCGAGTAATACTGTTTTCGTAGCGTAACCGCGTGGATGCTGCCCGGTCAGTGCGGCGTTGGCCACACTCCACTCCCAGGGTCCGCCTTCCCGGCCGCCGCGTCGTCCCGGACCCGGACGGGCCGCGTCCGCGGCGATCCGCAGGGCAGACCCTAGGCTGGACACATGACCTCGAACCGCTGGTCCGACCTGGAGCGACCGCCGCTCAACGCGGCCGCCCTGCGCCGTGCGATCGTCACCCCCGACAGCATGTGGACCGACCTGGACGTGGTGGGCTCCACCGGCTCCACCAACAGCGACCTGGGCGCCCGGGCCCGGGAGGGCACCGCCGAGGGCGCCGTTCTGGTCGCCGAGGAGCAGTCCGCGGGCCGCGGCCGCCTGGACCGCCAGTGGCAGGCCCCCGCCCGCTCCGGGCTCTTCTTCTCCGTGCTGCTGCGGCCGACCGCCGTCCCGCCGCGGCGCTGGGGCTGGCTGCCGCTGCTGGCCGGCGTGGCGACGGCCACCGCCGTGGCGCGGACGGCGGGCGTCGACACCGGGCTGAAGTGGCCCAACGACGTGCTCGTCACCGTCGACGGCGAGGAACGCAAGACCGGCGGCATCCTCGCCGAGCGCGTCGGCGACGACGCCGTGGTGATCGGCATCGGCCTCAACGTCACGCTCCGCGAGGAGGAGCTGCCGGTCCCGGCCGCGGGCTCGCTGGCGCTCGCCGGGGCCAAGGGCACCGACCGAGATCCGCTGCTGCGCGCGGTGCTGCGTTCGCTCGCCGACTGGTACGGCGAGTGGCTGCGCGCCGACGGCGACCCCACCGCCTCCCGGCTGCAGCAGGCGTACGCCGCCGGCTGCGTGACACTCGGCCGCACCGTGCGTGCCGAACTCCCGGGTGGGGGCGAGGTCAGCGGGCGTGCGGTGGCCGTCGACGACGACGGGAGGCTGGTCGTCGCGACCGCCGAGGGCGAGCGGGCGGTCGGCGCCGGCGACGTCGTCCACGTACGCCCGGCGGGAGAGTGAGCCAGGACACACCTGCCGTATTGTTGAGGCGGCAGCCTCCGACGCGGTGATCGGAAGGGCCGGTGCGCAGGGACTCAGGAGGGGGCGGGCGGTGACCGTGGACGACGCGAGCGACCTCCCGCCGCACGAGGAGCCGGGCGGCCGGCACGGCGGGCAGCCGGAACCCGAGGAGCTCGAAGAGCCCGAGGAACGGGGCGGATCCGCCCGCGCGGACGCCGTCGAGGAGGATCCGATCGCGCTCCGCCTGGAGCACCTGATCCTCGGCTCCGGACGGCACTACACACCCTTTCAGGCGGCTCGCAGCGCCGGCGTCTCCATGGACCTCGCCGCCCGGTTCTGGCGCGCGATGGGCTTCGCCGACATCGGCCAGGCTCGCGCGCTGACCGAGGCCGACGTCCTGGCGCTGCGGCGCCTGGCCGGCATGGTCGAGGCCGGGCTGATCAGCGAGAGCACGGCGATCCAGGTCGCCCGGTCCACCGGTCAGACCACGGCCCGGCTGGCCGAGTGGCAGACCGACTCCTTCCTGGAGGAGCTCACCGAGCCGCCCGAACCCGGCATGACCCGGGGCGAGGTGGCCTATCCGCTGGTCGAGCTGCTGCTGCCGGAGCTGGAGGAGTTCCTGACGTACGTGTGGCGCCGGCAGCTCGCCGCGGCCACCAGCCGGGTCGTCCGCTCCGACGACGAGGAGGCCGTGGACCGCCGGCTCGCGGTCGGCTTCGCGGACCTCGTCGGCTTCACCCGGCTCACCCGCCGGCTGGAGGAGGAGGAACTCGGGGAGCTGGTCGAGGCGTTCGAGACCACGGCCGCCGACCAGGTGGCCGCGCACGGCGGGCGGCTCATCAAGACCCTCGGCGACGAAGTGCTGTTCGTCGCGGACGACGCCGGCACGGCCGCCGAGATCGGCATACGGCTCATCGAGACGATGAACGGCGACGAGACGATGCCGGCGCTGCGCGTCGGCATGGCCTTCGGCACCGTCACGACCCGCATGGGCGACGTCTTCGGCACCACGGTGAACCTGGCGAGCCGGCTGACCTCGATAGCGCCCCGGGACGCGGTGCTCGTCGACGGCGAGCTGGCGCAGGCGCTCGTCGCGGCGGGCGAGGCACCCGAGTCGGAGGCGGAGATCGCGGCCGGGTCGGAGGAGAAGTACCGCTTCGGGCTGCAGCCCATGTGGCGGCGGCCGGTGCGCGGTCTCGGCGTGGTCGAGCCCTGGCTGCTGAGCCGCCGGGGCGGCTGAGCCCGGCGGGCGGCCGCTCCCGGGAGAGCGCCGCGCGCGGTCGCCGGCCCGGGCGGACCAGATGGCCGTCGGCGCCCACGCCGAGCCCGGCGGGCAGCGGCGGTCTCGGCGTCGCGGCCGGCCGGCACCAGCGCCCGTCGTACCCGGGGAGCATGACGTCGAGGACGGGTGCGCCCACTACGCTGACCGTCGACGTTCACGATCGTTAACGGCGACCCGGAGGTGGCGGCGCGATGGCCGAGCAGCGGTTTGGCGAGTGGGTGGCGGTACGCAGGCACGGTGACGCCGGGCGGGTGGCGGAACTGGTGCTGGACCGGCCCAAGGCGATGAACGCCATCTCGACGGACATGGCCCGGGCGGTCACCGAGGCGTGCGAGGCGCTGTCCGGCGACCGGTCGGTGAGCTGCGTCGTGCTCACCTCGACCCACGAGCGGGCGTTCTGCGTGGGCGCCGACCTCAAGGAGCGCAACTCCTTCACCGACGCCGACCTCGGGCGGCAGCGCCCGTACACGCGCGCGGCGTACACGGCCGTGCTGGAGCTGGCGATGCCGTCGGTGGCCTCGGTGCACGGCTTCGCCCTCGGCGGCGGCTACGAGCTGGCGCTGGCGTGCGACGTGATCGTCGCGGACCCGACGGCCGTCGTGGGACTGCCGGAGGTCACGGTGGGCGTGATCCCCGGCGGTGGCGGCACGCAGCTGCTGCCGCGCCGGGTGGGCGCGGCACGGGCGGCGCAGCTGATCTTCACCGGGCGCCGGGTGCCCGCCGCGGAGGCGCTGGCGCTGGGCCTGGTGGACGTGCTCGCGGAGGAGGGCCAGGACCGTATGGAGGCGCTCGCGCTGGCCGCGCGGATCGCCGCGAACTCGCCGGTGGGCCTGCGGGCGGCCAAGCGGGCGATGCGGCTGGGCCAGGGCACGGACCTGCGGACCGGCCTGGACGTCGAGGACGCCGCCTGGCGCACGGTCGCCTTCTCGGGGGACCGCGCGGAGGGCGTCGCGGCGTTCAACGAGAAGCGCGACCCGGTGTGGCCGGGTGAGTGATTGAGCGGGAAATCGACCGTGCCGCCGGTGTGTAACGTGCGGGGCCGTGCGAACGTCGCAAACTGGTAAAAAGTTCTGCTGCGACAGGAGACGGGCGCATGGACGGCACCGGCGGGGACGCTCGACTGCGCGCCGTCGCCGAACTCGCGCGGGCCGTGGCGGCGGCGAAGTCGCCCATGGAGGCGGCCGTCGCCGCCGCGTCCTCGGCGCGGGTCGCGCTCGGCGGTTCCATGTCGGCGATCTCCCGCTGGGAGCGCGACCGCGGACGGCTGCGGGTCCTGGTCAACGACGGGGACCTGGCGCCCGGCGAGGAGCCGCAGCCCGCGGAGGAGGTGTACTCGGTCGCGGACTTCCCGGAGATCGTGGAGTTCCTGCACGCCAAGTGGACCGAGGGCGGCGAGCCGCACGCCTGGATCGAGACCGCCGAGGGCCCCGCGGAGGGCCGCGGCGGCGCCTACTGCCACCAGCGGGTGGCCACGCTGCGGCGGCGCGGCCGCACCTCCTGCGTCGTCGCCCCGATCCTGCTGCACGGGCTCGCCTGGGGCGAGCTGTACGTGGCCCGGGGGACGGGGCGGCCGGTCTTCGACCGGGACGACGCCGAGTTCGCGACCGTGCTCGCGACGCTCACCGCGGCCGGGATCGCCCAGACCGAGCGGCTGGCCGAGGTGCGCCGGCTGGCCTTCAGCGACCCGCTGACCGGGCTGGCCAACCGGCGGGCGGTCGACCAGCGGCTGGAGGAGGCGGTGGAGCGGCACCGGGCCGACGGGACCCCGGTGAGTCTGGTGGTCTGCGACCTCAACGGGCTCAAGCGGGTCAACGACCAGCTCGGGCACGCGGTCGGCGACCGGCTGCTGGTCGGCTTCGGCTCCGTGCTGTCGCTGTGCGGGGCCGCCCTGGAGGGCAGCCTGGTGGCGCGGCTGGGCGGTGACGAGTTCTGCCTGCTGTCGGTCGGTCACCGGGCGGAGGAGGTTGTGGCGGTCGCCGAGGAGCTGTGCGTGCGCACCAAGTGGCTGGGGCTGGGCGACGGGGTCGCGGTCGGGGTGGCGTCCACGGACGCCGAGATCGGCGTGGTGACCTCGGGGCGCCGGCTGTTCCGGCTGGCGGACGCGGCCCAGTACCGGGCGAAGGCCCTGCACTCGGTGGAGCCGGTGGTCGCCGGACGCGGGGCGCCCGAGGACCCGGTGGTGCGGCTCGCCGACCAGCCCGCGGGCCACGACGTGGAGCGGCGCCGCTTCCGGGGGCGGGACTGAGCGGCGGGGCGGCCCCGCGGCCGTGGACCGCGGGCCGGGGAACGGGCCGCGGGACCGGGCCCGGTGGGCGGGGCGGGGCGGCGCGGAAGAGGCCCGTCCGGCACGTGACAGGTAGCGATTCAGTCCGTAGGGTTCGTGAATATGAGTATGCATAACGTGGTGATCGGGGCCCACGGGGCCACGGCGGAGGACGTGCTGGCGGTGGCCCGCGGCGGTGCGCGGGTCGAGCTGTCTGCGGAGGCGCTGGCCGGGATCGCCGCGGCGCGCGAAGTCGTGGAGGCCCTGGCGGCGAAGCCGGAGCCGGTGTACGGCGTGTCGACGGGCTTCGGCGCGCTCGCGGTGCGGCACATCAGCCCCGAGCTGCGCGCGCAGCTCCAGCGCAGCCTGGTGCGCTCGCACGCCGCCGGCATGGGCCCGCGGGTGGAGCGCGAGGTGGTGCGCGCGCTGATGTTCCTGCGGCTGAAGACGCTGGCCTCCGGTCGTACCGGTGTCCGTCCCGTCGTCGCCGAGACGATGGCCGCGCTGCTCAACGCCAGCATCACGCCGGTCGTCCACGAGTACGGCTCCCTGGGCTGCTCGGGCGACCTGGCGCCGCTGTCGCACTGCGCGCTGGTGCTGATGGGCGAGGGCGAGGCCGAGGGCCCCGACGGTGTCGTGCGCCCCGTCCCCGAGCTGCTGGCCGAGCACGGCATCGAGCCCGTCGAACTGCGCGAGAAGGAGGGCCTGGCCCTCATCAACGGCACCGACGGCATGCTCGGCATGCTCGTCATGGCCATCGAGGACCTGCGCCGGCTGTTCACCGCCGCCGACGTCACTGCCGCGCTCTCGATGGAGGCGCTGCTGGGCACCGACAAGGTGCTCGCACCCGAGCTGCACGCGATCCGCCCGCACCCCGGCCAGGCGGCCAGCGCCGAGAACATGCGCCGTGTGCTCGCCGGCTCCGGGCTCACCGGGCACCACCAGGACGACGCGCCGCGGGTGCAGGACGCGTACTCGATCCGCTGCGCCCCGCAGGTGGCCGGCGCCGGCCGGGACACCGTCACGCACGCCACGATGGTGGCCGACCGCGAGCTGGTCTCCGCCGTCGACAACCCGGTCGTGTTCGCTGGGGGTACCTCCCAGGCCGAAGGCTCTGGGGGAGGCAGGGTGGAGTCCAACGGCAACTTCCACGGCGCCCCCGTCGCCTACGTCCTGGACTTCCTGGCCATCGCCGCGGCCGACCTCGGCTCGATAGCGGAGCGGCGCACCGACCGGCTGCTCGACAAGAGCCGTTCGCACGGCCTGCCGGCCTTCCTGGCCGACGACCCGGGCGTGGACTCCGGCCTGATGATCGCCCAGTACACGCAGGCCGCGCTGGTCAGCGAGAACAAGCGGCTCGCGGTGCCCGCGTCGGTGGACTCCATCCCGTCCTCGGCGATGCAGGAGGACCACGTCTCGATGGGCTGGTCGGCGGCCCGCAAGCTGCGGCAGGCGGTGGACAACCTGGCCCGGATCATCGCGGTCGAGCTGATGGCGGCGTCGCGCGCCGTCGAGCTGCGCGTGCAGGGCAGCGAGGTGCTGGTGGCCGCCCCGGCGACCCAGGCGGTGCTGAAGGCGGCACGCGAGGCGGGAGTGGGCGGCCCCGGTCCGGACCGCTTCCTGTCCCCGGACCTGGCGGCGGCGTACGACTTCGTGCGCGGCGGAGGCCTGGTGGCGGCGGCCGAGTCGGTGACCGGCCCGCTCGCCTGATCCCGGCCCCGTCCCGGCCCTGGGGCCGGGACGGGGTTGACGGGGCCTAGTACACGTCGCGGGCGCGGCGGCTCGCGTTGATCACGAGAGCCGCGCCCAGGCCGAGGAAGGCGGTTCCGCCGACCAGGTACGGCGTGGTGTCCACGCTTCCCGTGTCGGCGAGGTGCTGCCCCCCACCGGTGCCCGACCCGGTGGTGGTGGCGGTGGAAACGGACGACTGCATGCCCGTGTTCGCCGTGTGCTCGGCAGTGGCGGACGCGTTGGGCACGAAGTACAGGGCGCCGAGGACGGCTGCCGCCGTGATGGCGACGAAGGCGGGCGGACGGTGCGAGGTCAACGGATCCCCCAGCGGTTGCGGCGACTTGACCGTGAAAGCAGATGGTAGTGAGACAACCGCCGCGGAGGGAAGTTCGACCCCGGAACCGGAGCTTCCACGGGTTCCCGGAGGACCGCCGCGGGTATCCTTCGGCGCCGGAAGCGGACTGCCTGCGCAACGGGGGCCGTTCCCCCGCATACGCTCCGTCACATGAGCACTACTGACATCCCCACCGGGGAGAGCGGGCCGCGCTATGTGCGGCTCCAGGTGGAGCTGGTCCTGGAGATCACCGGGTCCGGCGAGCTGACCGACGCCGCGCTGGACCAGATCGGCGGCGACGAGTACATGCCGGACGACGAGCGGCAGCACGCCGAGGCGTCGGTGCGGCAGGACGAGTCGGAGGCGCTGGCGTACCTGGTCGATCCCTTCGACCTGGTCACCAGCGTGCCGGGGATCGAGCTGGTGCAGGCGTCCTGGTCCTGCGCCCACACCGAGTACGACCCCGACTCCGACGGGTGGGACCTCTACGACGACGAGGCCGACGACGAGGCCGACGACGCGGCCGACGACGCGGCGGACGAGGCCGACGAGGAAGCCGACATCGACGAGGAGGAACCGCGGGGGCGCTGAACGCGTCTTCGCCAGTGCATGACTCACCTGCCCCGGGCCCCTCACGGGTCCGGGGTTTCGCACGGGCCGCTGACCGCGCCCATGTCACGTGCGTCACGCACGTGTTCTTCCCCACACTTCCCGATGTGGGGGAACGGACCAAAGACCCTGGCAGTTCCTGAACGTACGAGTGAGGCTCGATCGAGGGCCGTGGCCCGCGACGCAAGCGGGCCGGGGGAACGCGTACCGGACGACATTGGAGATCTGTGTGAAGCGCGCCGAGACCGGCACAGCCACCGACACGAAGCTCTCTCGCAAGCGGCGAGCCGGGCTGGCAGCTCTGGCGCTGCTCGCCGTCGGGGCGATCACTCTGACCGCCTGCGGGGGAGACAAGGCGGGCACTGCCGGTTCCGACAACAACGCCAAGTCGCAGGCCTCGGTCGACGAGCAGGCGGCCAAGGACGCGTCGGACGCCCGAATATCGATCACCCCCAAGACAGGCGCCGAGAACGTCAGCATCAACACCGGCGCCAAGGTGCAGGTGGCCGAGGGCGAGCTGACCAGCGTCAGCATGACCTCGGTCGCCGACGGCTCCGACGTCGAGGGCACGATCTCCGCGGACGGTTCGAGCTGGGCGCCCAATGCCCCGCTGGAGCGCGCCACGAAGTACAAGATCGCCGCCGAGGCTGAGGACGGCAAGGGCCGCAAGGCCGCCGAGAACTCCACCTTCACCACCGTCAGCCCCGAGCACAGCTTCATCGGCTACTACACGCCCGAGAACGGCCAGACCGTCGGCGTGGGCATGCCGGTCTCGATCAACTTCACCAAGGCGATCGAGGACAAGAAGTCCGTGCAGTCGGCGATCACGGTCAGCTCCAGCAGCGGCCAGGAGGTCGTCGGCCACTGGTTCAACTCCACCCGGCTCGACTTCCGCCCCCAGGCCTACTGGCAGGCCGGCTCCACCGTCACCCTGAAGCTGAACCTGGACGGTGTCGAGGGCGCCCACGGCGTCTACGGCGTCCAGGAGAAGACCGTCAGCTTCAAGATCGGCCGCAGCCAGGTCTCCACGGTCGACGCCTCGACCCACCGGATGAAGGTCGTCCGCGACGGCAAGGTCGTCCGCAACATCCCGATCTCCGCCGGCTCCGACGAGAACACCACCTACAACGGCCAGATGGTGATGTCGGAGAAGTTCACCCAGACCCGGATGAACGGCGCCACCGTCGGCTTCACCGACGACGACGGCAAGGGCGAGTACGACATCAAGGACGTGCCGCACGCCATCCGCCTGACCACGTCCGGCACCTTCATCCACGGCAACTACTGGGGTGCCGACTCGGTGTTCGGCAACGTCAACACCAGCCACGGCTGCGTCGGCCTGAACGACACCAAGGGCGCCAAGGACACCTCCACCGACGCCTACTGGTTCTACAACAACTCGATCGTCGGCGACGTCGTGATCGTGAAGAACTCCAAGGACAAGACCGTCGACCCGGCGAACGGCCTCAACGGCTGGAACATGAGCTGGAGCGCCTGGAAGGCCGGCAGCGCGGTCTGAGACCGCTCGCCCGCCCCGAACGGCGGCAGGGGCCCGGAACCTCGCGGTTCCGGGCCCCTGCGGCGTTCCCGGCGCCTTCGGCGCCTGTCGCGGGCGGGCCGTCAGTTCTTCGTGCCGTCCACGATGACCGGGGAGCCGTTCGCGTTCGTACCGCAGGGCACCGCGTACACGGGGTGGGACTTCGCGGCCTCGCGGTAGGCGTCCAGGCACTGGTTGTAGAGCACCTTGTCGCTCAGCGACTTGGCGATGATCCGGTTGGCGCTCGCGATGCCCTCCGCCTCGATCCGCTTGCGCTCCGCCTCCGCCTTGGCCGTCCTGGCCGCCTCGACGGCCCGCTCGGTGGCCTGCTGCTGCTGGATCTTCTTGTCGATCTGCTCCTGCAACTGCTCGGAGGGCCGCACGTTGCGCAGGTTCACCGCGGCGACGTCGATGCCGCGCGGGGCGAGGCGCTGCTTGATCAGGGAGTCGATCTCCGAGCCGATCCGCTCGCGGGCGGAGGCGTACCCCTCCTCGCTGGTGTGCTTGGCGAAGACGTTGCGGATGATCTCGCGGCTGTCCGGCATCACCAGCCGCGACTGGATGGCCTCCTCGTTGCCCGCCAGCCGGTAGAGCTCGACGGCCCTGGCGGGCACCACGGCCCACTTGACGGTGACGTCGGCGTAGAGCACGCCGCCCTGCGAGGAGCGGACCTCGACCACGTCCTTGTCGTGCAGGTCGAGGTCGACGGGGCGGGTGGAGAACGACGTGACGTCGGTGAACGGCGACCTGAAGTGGATGCCGGAGGTCAGCGGCGAGCCGACCTTGCCGAAGGTCACCGGGACGCCGACCTCGTAGGCGCTGACGACGTGGACGCAGGCGAAGACGCCGGCCAGCACGCCCGCCAGGGCGCTGAGCGCCGCTCCCAGCCGCCAGCCGCCGGAGCTCTGGCCCCGGGCCACGAAGAACAGCACGACCGCCGCCACGAGCAGCAGGATGGACAGCACGAACACAGGGGTCCCCCTCAAGAGCCACGGACCGGCGCCGCCCCCCGGCCGCGCCGCGCAGCGCAGCGTAACGGCCGGGGGCGACGGCTCCGTGCGCTGCGTGACGAGCTGTTGCGAGGCTGTTGCGAGGGTGTCGCCGGGCTGTCCGGGGGGTTACCGCGAGCGCAGCGCCTGGGGGTCGTCCAGGACGGCGCGCACCACGCTGTACGCCGCGCCGAGCAGCACGCCCTCGCGGCCCAGCCGGGACACCCGCACGGCGTCCGCCCGCCACTGGCGGTCCGTCACGCGGCGGCCCAGCTCGCGCTCGACGGCCGAGCGCAGCCACGGCGCCAGCGAGGCCAGCGTGCCGCCCAGCACGACGGCCTGCGGGTCCAGCAGGTTCACCGCGCCGCTCAGCGCGATCCCGAAGGCCGCTCCGGCGGCCGCCAGCGCCTTGAGCGCCGCCGGGTCCCCCTGTGAGGCGGCCGCCTGGAGGGCCTTGAGCGCGTCCGGCCGCTCCGGGGCGATGCCCGCGGCACGCAGCACGGCCTCCTCGCCCGCGTACTGCTCCAGGCAGCCGCGTGCCCCGCAGGAGCAGCGCGGGCCCGTCGGGTGCACGGGCACATGGCCGAGCTCCCCGGCGAAGCCGCGCGCCCCGCGGAACAGCCGGCCGTCGACGACCAGTGCCGCGCCGATGCCGATCTCCGCCGAGACGTGCACGAAGTCGGTGACGCCCTCGTGGCCGCCCAGCCAGAGTTCGGCCAGGGCGCCGAGGTTGGCCTCGTTCTCGACGGTGACCGGGACGGGGGAGGCGGCGAGGCCGCCGCCCCCGGAACGCTCGAACCAGCCCGCGGCGTCGACGTCCTCCCAGCCGAGGTTCGGCGCCCGCATCACGACCTGCCGGTCCCGGCCGACCAGGCCCGGCACGGCGAGCGTAAGCCCGGCCGGACCCAGGCCGGCGGCCCGCGCCTCCCGCCGCACCTCGGCGACGAGCACCGCGAGTTCGCGCAGCACCTCCTGCGCCGGACGGCCGCGGTTGTCGGCCTCGACGCGGGCCCGGGCGCGCACGGTGCCGCGCAGGTCGACCGCGACGGCGGCGAGGTGGTCCACCCCGACCTCCGCGCCGAGGCCCGCGGGGCCGGTGTCGTTCAGCGCCAGGGCGGTGCCGGGGCGGCCGACCGTGCCGGGGCGCTGGGTGCCCAGTTCCACGAGCAGACCGGTCGCCAGCAGCTCGTCGACGAGGGTCGACACGGTGGCCCGGGTCAGGCCGACCTCGGCGGCGACGGCCGCGCGGGAGACCTCGCCGTGGTCCGCCACGGCTCGCATCACCAACGCCAGATTCCGCCGCCGCAACCCCGCCTGCGACCCCGGCCGTTCCGCCACGCTCCGGTCCCCTTCCGCTCTCGTCCGTCATCCGTCCTGGTCAACGTCCTGCCCCCACCCTCGCACGCCCGGCCCGCCGGACGGGCGACGGGCCCCGGGCGGGCGGGCGGCTCACCGCACGTCGAAGGCGTCGGCCAGCGCCGTCGCGAGGCGGTCCCGCGCGGCGTCGTCGCGCGGGACGGGGTCGTAGGAGGGACCGGCCGTGGTGTCCCAGCGGCGGGCGACGGCCTGCGGGGTCTCCCCGGTGAGCAGTCCGGCGGCCTGCGCGGCCGCGCCCAGGGCGACCAGCTCCTCCGCGACGGGGATCCGCACGGCCCGCCCCGACAGGCGCCGTACGGTCTCCCGCCACGCGGTGCCGCGGGCGCCGCCGCCGATGAGCAGCAGCGGCTCGTCCGAGCCGGTGCCGTCGACCGCGAGCACCTGGTCGAGGGCGGTGAGCAGGGCGTACGCCGCGCCGTCGTAGGCGGCCTGGAGGATCTGCCCCGGGGTGGTGTCGTGCCGCAGCCCGGTGAGCAGGCCGGAGGCGTACGGCAGGTTCGGGGTGCGCTCGCCGTCGAGGAACGGGAGCACGACCGTGCTGCCGCCCGCCTCGACCGCCTCGCGGTCCAGGGAGAGCAGCCCCGCGATCTTGTCGACGGCGAGGGTGCAGTTGAGGGTGCAGGCCAGAGGCAGCCAGTCGCCGTGCCCGCCCGCGAAGCCGGCCACGATGCCGGTGGGGTCGGTGGGCCGGGTGGTGGCGGGGGTGTAGACGGTGCCGGAGGTGCCGAGGCTCAGCGCGGGCTGGCCGGGGACGAGCCCCAGGCCGAGGGCGGCGGCGGCGTTGTCGCCGGTGCCCGAGCCGACCAGGACGCCCTCGCGCAGCGGCAGCCCGGGCAGGGTGACGCCGGCGGCCTCGCCGGGGCCCAGGACCCGGGGCAGCAGGGCCGGATCGAGGCCGATCTCGGCGAGCAGCGCCTCGTCGTACGTCTCGGTGTCCGTGGCCCACCAGCCGGTGCCGGAGGCGTCTCCCCGGTCGGTGACGCCGACGCCGCCCAGCCGCTCGGTGAGGAAGTCGTGCGGGAGGCGGACGGCCGCGGCGGCCTTGGCCGTCTCGGGCTCGTTCTCGGTGAGCCAGGCCCACTTGGTCACGGTGAAGCTCGTGCCGGGCACGCTTCCGAAGCGCTGCGCCCAGTGCGCGGCGCCGTGCCGCTCCACCAGGGCGTCGGCCTGCGGCGCGGACCGCACGTCGTTCCAGAGCAGGGCCGGCCGCAGGGGCCGGCCGACCGCGTCGAGGACGACGAGGCCGTGCTGCTGGCCGCCCACGGAGACGGCGTCGGCGCGCTCCGCGTACGGCCCGATCTGGGCGAGGGCGGCGCCGAGCGCACGCCACCACACCTCGGGGTCGGTCTCGCGGCCCGCGCCCTCGCTGACCGTGTGCCGGGCCTGTCCTCTGGCCAGTACCTCACCCGTCTCCACGTCGACGGCGAGCACCTTGGTCGACTGGGTGGAGCTGTCCACACCCAGTGCGATCGGTCCGTTACCCATCCTGCGGCTCCCTTCACAAAGCGGCGATGGCATATTAATTTGTTCAGTGGTCTTACGAATAGGAGCCGCCGCGATGAGTTTCACCCCCACCCCCGAGGACAAGTTCACCTTCGGTCTCTGGACCGTCGGCTGGCAGGGCCGCGACCCCTTCGGCGACGCGACCCGCCCCGCCCTCGACCCCGTCGAGAGCGTCAACAAACTGGCCGAGCTCGGTGCGTACGGCGTCACCTTCCACGACGACGACCTGATCCCCTTCGGCTCGGACGACACCGCACGCGAGGGCCACATCAAGCGGTTCCGCCAGGCCCTGGACGCCACCGGCCTGAAGGTGCCGATGGCCACCACCAATCTCTTCACGCACCCGGTCTTCAAGGACGGCGGCTTCACCGCCAACGACCGCGAGGTGCGTCGCTTCGCACTCCGCAAGACCATCCGCAACATCGACCTCGCCGCCGAGCTCGGCGCCAAGGTCTACGTCGCCTGGGGCGGCCGTGAGGGCGCCGAGTCCGGTGCCGCCAAGGACGTGCGGGTCGCCCTCGACCGCTTCAAGGAGGCCTTCGACCTCCTCGGCGAGTACGTCATCGAGCAGGGCTACGACATCCGCTTCGCCATCGAGCCCAAGCCGAACGAGCCGCGCGGCGACATCCTGCTGCCGACCATCGGTCACGCGCTGGCGTTCATCAACGAGCTGGCCCACCCCGAGCTCGTCGGCCTCAACCCCGAGGTCGGCCACGAGCAGATGGCCGGGCTGAACTTCCCGCACGGCATCGCCCAGGCGCTGTGGCACGGCAAGCTCTTCCACATCGACCTCAACGGCCAGACCGGCATCAAGTACGACCAGGACCTGCGCTTCGGCGCCGGCGACCTGCGCTCCGCGTTCTGGCTGGTCGACCTGCTGGAGTCGGCCGGCTACGAGGGCCCGCGCCACTTCGACTTCAAGCCCCCGCGGACCGAGGACATGGACGGGGTGTGGGCGTCCGCCGCCGGCGGCATGCGCAACTACCTCATCCTCAAGGAGCGCGCCGCCGCGTTCCGCGCCGACCCGGCCGTGCAGGAGGCGCTGAAGGCCTCCCGCCTGGACCAGCTGGCGCAGCCGACCCTCGGCGAGGGCGAGACCCTGGCCGGCCTGCTCGCCGACCGCGGTGCCTACGAGGAGTTCGACGCCGACGCCGTGGCGACCCGCGGGTCCGCCTTCGAGCAGCTGGACCAGCTCGCCATGGACCACCTGCTCGGCACCCGCTGAGACCGCGGGAAACAGGGTTGCCGCCGGGTCCGTCCCGGCGGCACCCTGCGGGGGTGATCGAACTGCGCGTGCTCACCCCCGACGACTGGCCGCTCTGGCGCGAGATGCGGCTCGCCGCGCTCGCCGACGCGCCGCACGCCTTCGGAGCCCGGCTCGCCGACTGGCAGGGCGACGGCGACCGCGAGGAACGCTGGCGCGACCGGCTCGCCCTGCCGGGCTCGTACAACCTGGTCGCCCTCGTCGACGGCAAGCCCGCCGGCATGGCCGGCGGCGTCCCCGGCGAACTGCCGGACAGCGCCGAACTGATCTCCCTGTGGGTGGCGGGCGAGGCCCGCGGCCGCGGCGTCGCCGACCTGCTGATCCGGGCCGTCGAGGAGTGGGCCGCGGGCACGGCGGGTGCCGCCCTGCTCCACCTCGCCGTCGCGGAGGGCAACGCGGTGGCGACGGCCCTCTACGTGCGCAACGGCTTCGAGGACGACGGAGGGCCCGGCGGGGTCATGCCGGACGGCCGGCCGGAGCGCGTCATGACGAAGCGGCTCGCGGCGGCACCGGCCTGAACCGGGCCGCCGCCGCACCGGATCACCAGGCGAAGGCCTCCGGGGCCGGGCCCGGCCCGGGGAAGATCTCGTCGAGACCCGCCAGCAGCTCCTCGTCCAGCTCCAGTTCCACCGCCCGCAGCGCCGAGGCGAACTGCTCCTGTGTGCGCGGCCCCACGATCGGCCCGGTGACCCCGGGCCGGGTCAGCAGCCAGGCCAGCGCGACCTCCCCGGGCTCCAGACCGTGCTTGCCGAGCAGGTCCTCGTAGGCCTGCACCCGTGCCCGGACGACCGGGTCGGCCAGCCCCGCCGCCGACCGGCCCACCTTGGTGCGGGCCCCGACGGCCTCCCGTTCCTTGCGCAGCGCGCCGCCCAGCAGCCCCTGGTGCAGCGGCGACCACGGGATCACGCCGAGCCCGTACTCGCGCGCGGCCGGGATCACGTCCAGCTCGGCGCGGCGCTCCGCCAGGTTGTACAGGCACTGCTCGCTGACCAGGCCCATCGAACCGCGGTTCGCGGCGGACTCGTTGGCCTGCGCGATCTTGTAGCCGGGGAAGTTCGACGACCCCGCGTGGAGGATCTTGCCCTGGCGCACCAGCACGTCGACCGCCTGCCAGATCTCATCGAACGGGGTGCGCCGGTCGATGTGGTGGAACTGGTAGACGTCGATGTGGTCCGTGCCGAGCCGCCGCAGGCTGGCCTCGACCGCCCTGCGGATGTTGAGGGCGCTGAGCCGGTCGTGGTTCGGCCACGACTCCTCGTTCCACGCCTTCCCGTCCTCCGACATGTTCCCGTAGACCTTCGTGGCCAGGACCACTTTGTCGCGGCGGCCGCCGCCCTGCGCGAACCACCGCCCGATGACCTTCTCCGTCAGCCCCTTCTCCTCGGCGACGCCGTAGATGTCCGCGGTGTCGAAGAAGTTGACCCCCGCGTCCAGTGCGGTGTCCATGATCGCGTGGCCGGCGGCCTCGTCCGTCTGCCCGCCGAAGTTCATCGTGCCCAGGACGATGCGGCTGACCTTGAGGCCGGTGCGGCCGAGTTGTGTGTACCTCATGGGGCATCAGCGAACGCCTTCGAGTGGACTCACGGCAAGGGTGTTCCCGCGCGGGGGACGGGGCCCGGGCCTGACGGCGTCATGCCGCTGAGGCCAGGCACTCCCGGCAGGTGGCCGGGGCGTGCCCGCGGAAGGGGCGTTCGCAGGAGTCGCAGGCCTGCCAGGGGACGGCCGCCCGGGGTGGCGGCACGGCGGCGGGCGGCTCCCCCGTGCGCAGGCGGTAGGCGAGCAGGCCGGCCGGACGGTGGGTCAGGGTCGGGGGCAGGTCCGCGGCGAGGGCCTCGGCGATGCTCCGGGGCTCGGCACCGAGGCGGAGCCACGCGGCGACACCGGGGGACAGCCGGGCGATGTCGCGCCGGGAGAGCAGCAGGCGGGAGTCGCGTACGCGGAGGGAGACGAGGACGGCCTCGGCGGCCTTGCCGAGGGCGGCCTCGCCGAGGGCGTCCTCACCGAGGGGGTGCGCGCCGGGAGCCGCGCCGTCCTGTACGGCCTCCGGGGCCGTGCCGCGGGCTTCCTCGCAGGCTCCGGCCGGGACGACGGGCGGGGGCGGGACGACGGGCGCGGGCGGCGTGGGTGCGGGCGCGGGGCCGTCCGGCGCCGCCGGCGCGTCCGCCCGCGGCACGTCGTGGACATAGGTCCGGGTGCGGATCCGCCCGTTCTCCTCGCGCACCACGACGCGCTCCAGGAATCCCTCCGCCTCCAGCTCGTTCAGCGCCCGGGCGAGTCGCTCCCTGCTCTCGGTGAAGTGCGCGCGCAGCGCGTCGATGCTGACGGGAACGCCGTCCGGGACGGAGAGGAGATAGGCGCCGACGCCGACCGTGACCGCGCTGCCGGGGCGCTGGGCGAGGCGGTTGGAGAGGATCGTGAAGTTCGCCGTGAGGCGGCGGCGCACGTGGACCACGCCGGCCGCCGGAGTCCCGGCGCGGGCGCGCGAGGGCGCACTAGACTGAGTGTCAGCCATGGGGAAGTGTGTCTTCCTTAACTGGTCAGGCCCCGGCCGGGATTGCCGTCCCCGCCGGGGCCGTCGTGCATGCGGTGTCGTCTGCGGCGACCATACCGCCCCCTCCCGGCACCTTCGGCCCACATCACCTGATCAGGTGATGTGTCGGGGCAGGGGGGGGTGCCAGTCCTTCTCAAGACGGTCCTTGAGGTGTCCGCTGCGCCACCGGCCCCCGGCCGCCGCCGTCCCGGGCCGGACCACCGGCGTCCGGTGCCCCGGCCTCCGGTGCTCCGGCCTCCGGTGCGGTCGGCCCCGGCCGCGCGGAGCCGCCCCGTCGCCGCTTCAGGCCGCCTGACTGTCCGTGACGCCCTTGGCGAAGTCGGCGCGCAGCCGGGCGAGTTCGGGGTCCGGCACCGCGCGCGCCCATGCGTCGGGAAGTCCGCGGACGGTGTGGTTCTTGGTGGTCGCGGCACTGTAGGTGGCCGTGCAGGTGAGCGACACGGTGCCGGAGGGCTTCATCTTCCGCTGGAAGGTGCAGGTCTTCACCTTGCGGCCGTCGAGGGTGATGGCGATGCTGATCTCCGCGTAGACGGGTTCGCCGGAGGCCTCCTCGTCGCCCAGGCCTTCATAGACCGAGTTCTGGAGGGTGAACCGGGCCGTGCAACTGCTGTTGCCGCAGGGGGAGAAGCGGGCCTTCCCCGTGGTGCTGAAGTCGACCGCCGGGTCGACGGCGGACCTCAGGGCGGAGAGGTCGCGCTCGTAGGCGGTCGTGAACGTCTCCCGGTCGGCGCCGGTGAGCGCGCCGACCGTGGTGTCGAGGCCGTCGGGAAGGGGCAGCGGGCCCGAGGCGGCGGGGGAGTCGTCGGCGGCGAGGCGCAGCAGGGTGCGGGGGACGGAGTCGCTGATCCAGAAGCGGCCGTTGGCCGTGGTCAGCACCTTGACGGGCCGTCCGGCGACGGTGGAGGACGCGACGGCCTCCGGGCGGCCGCGGCCGGCGGCGTCCCGCAGCAGGTCGGAGACGTTGGACGGATCCAGAGGGGTCGTCAGGTCGTCGATCTCGGGCAGGTCGGCGGAGGAGTCCATCCAGCGGTCGCCGATCCGGTCGAGGAGGTCGCCCGCGTAGCCGCGGTCCTTCCAGTACGCCTTGCCCGCCCTGGTCAGGCGGTGGTCGTCGGTGGTCAGCAGCCGCACCGTGGCGCCCTGGTCCTGCAGCGAGCCGCGGCCCCAGCCGCCGGGCGTGGTCTGCAGGTCGAAGGGCGTGCTCGCCCCGCTGTCGAGGGCGAAGTCGCCCCGGTAGGCGACGACCTGGGTGTTGCTCATCGTCTCCGCGGCCTCCCGCAGCATCCGCTCGGCCTCCGCGGCCGGGTCCCTGGGCGCGGCCGCCGACGGGCCCTTGCCGTCGCCGGAGCCGTCACCGCCCCAGGGCGCCCATATGAGGAGGCCGGCGACCAGGGCCGCGGTGGCCAGCCCGGCCACGGCCAGCAGCGGGCCGCGCCGGCGGGGCGGCGGAGTCGGGTAGCCGGAGTGCGGCGGGTACCAGGGCGCTCCCTGGTGGGCCTGGGGCTGCGGGGGGTACGGCGGCGCCGGCGGGGGCGGCGGTCCGAAGCCGCCGCCTCCCGTGCCGCCGGTTCCGTGACCGGGGCCCCAACCGCCGCCGCCCCACGGCGTTCCGTCCGTCATATGCGCGTCTCCCCACCTCGTGCGGCCACGTTCGGCCACCGACGACCCGTCAGGACGACCCCGCCGGGCGCCGGCCCTCTGATCCGGCCCGCGTCCCCGTCCCGGCCCTCCGCACATCCTCGGCAGGCCCGGCCCGTGGGGCGTACGGCCGGTCCAGGGCAAGGTACTGCAGTGGCAGCGGGGCCCCGGCGGAGGGGTTTCTCATGCGGCTCTCATCGGCCGCTCAGGCTCCCATCACCGCTGGTTCCTACGGTCACGGCAGCGGGCCGGGAGGCACGGTCCTCCCCCCGCCTCCCGTTTTCCCGACCCGGCGAGGAATCGCATGTTCTTCACGTATCTCCGGCGCGAACTCCGACGCCGCAGAAAGGCGGCGCTCGTCATCGCGATGGGCCTCGCACTGGGCATCGCCCTGGTGATCACCGTCAACTCGGTCTCGGCCGGCATGCAGCAGGCCCAGGGCAAGGTGCTGGAGTCGCTGTACGGCCTGGGCACCGACATGACCGTCACCAAGGCCGCCGACCCCGACTCGTCCTCCGCGGACCGGCCGCGCTTCCGGTTCGACGCACGCGGCGACGAGAAGGAACAGAGCAGCGACCGCGTCATGGTGCAGGGCTTCCAGTCGCTGAAGTCCTCGGTCGTCGACCAGGTCGCCGGGCAGAGCGGGGTCAAGGAGGCGGTCGGCGGGCTGAGCCTGGTGGTCATCAAGGTCAACGGCCAGTTCCAGCGCGGGGAGTTCCAGCAGTCGCCGGACAGCGGCAACCGGCAGCGGGGCCAGGGGGGCAACGGCGGGCCGCAGGGCACGGTGCGCGGCGGCGGCGCCGACTTCGACATCAACAACTTCACCGTCTACGGCACCGACGTCGGCCACCTCGACCTCGGCCCGATGACCTCGTCGAAGATCACCTCGGGGAAGGGCTTCACCAGCGCTCAGGGCAACGCCGAGGTGGCCGTGCTCGACAGCGCCTACGCGAAGCAGAAGAAGCTGACCGTGGGCAAGACGCTCACGATCTCCGGCACCAAGTTCGAGGTCATCGGCATCGCGACCGCCGACAGCGGCTCTTCCTCCGCCAACGTCTACATCCCGCTGAAGCAGGCGCAGACGCTCGCGGACGCCAAGGACGAGGTCACCACGGTCTACGTCCAGGCCGCCGACTCCAAGAGGATCGACTCCGTCAAGTCCGCGATCCAGAAGAACATCTCCGGCACGACGGTGACCACCTCCTCCGACCTGGCCTCCACGGTCTCCGGCTCGCTGTCCACCGCCTCGGACCTGGCGACCGACGTGGGCAAGTGGCTGTCGATCGCGGTGCTCGTCGCGGCCTTCCTCGTCGCCGGACTGCTGACCTCCTCCGCCGTCAGCCGCCGGGTGCGCGAGTTCGGCACCCTCAAGGCCCTCGGCTGGAAGAGCGGCCGGGTGACCCGGCAGGTCATGGGCGAGGCGATCGTGAACGGCCTCATCGGCGGCGCCCTCGGCATCGCCCTGGGGCTCGGCTGCGCCTATCTCATCACCGCCATCAGCCCCACCCTGGAGGCCACCGTGGGCGGGGGCGGCGGACCCGGGGGGCCGGGCGGCGGCTTCGGCCCGGGCGGCCCGGCACGCCGCGCGGCCTCCGAGGCGCTGCACATCTCCCTCCAGGCACCGGTGGAGGTCGACACCATCGTGCTCGCGGTGGTCCTGGCGGTCGCGGGCGGCCTGGTCGCCGGGACCTTCGGCGGCTGGCGGGCCTCGCGGCTGCGTCCCGCGGACGCCCTGCGCCGCGTCGAGTAGCCGGCACCCCCCCCGAGACCGGGGGCCGCGTTCCGCCACGTTCCGCACCTTCCCCCTGGCGTGGCGCGGCCCCCGCCCTTCCCTTCAGGACTTCAGGAGTCACCTCATGTACAAGCTGAGCGGCGTGACCAAGCGCTACTCGCGCGGCAAGGACGTCGTGGACGCGCTGCGCGGCGTCGACCTCGTGATCGAGGACGGCGACCAGCTCGTCGTCCAGGGCCCGACCGGCGGCGGCAAGTCGACGCTGCTGCAGATGCTCGGGGGCCTGGACCGCCCGACCGAGGGCTCGGTGGAGCTGGACGGCACCGACCTGGCCCGGCTGAGCGAGGCCCGGCTGACCAAGGTCAGGTCGCAGAACATCGGCATCATCTTCCAGAGCTTCAACCTGATCCCGACCCTGACCGCCCAGGAGAACGTCGAGACCGCCCTCGTCCCGCTGGGCGTCAGGACCTCCGAGCGCCGTACCCGCGCCGCCGAGGCCCTCGGCTCCGTCGGGCTCGGCGACCGACTGCACCACCTGCCCGGTGAGTTGTCGGGCGGTCAGCAGCAGCGCGTGGCGATCGCCCGGGCACTGGTGAAGCGCCCCAAGGTGCTGCTCGCGGACGAGCCCACCGGAGCCCTCGACGAGGACACCCGCGACGAGATCCTCGCCCTGCTGGACGGACTGTGGAAGGAGTACGGGCTGACCTTCGTCATGGTCACCCACGACTCGGCCGTCGCCCGGCGTGCGACCCGGGTCGCCACCATCAAGAAGGGCCGGGTCACCGTCACCGAGCGGACCCCCGCGGCCTGAGAGCGCCGCGCCCGACACGGCCCCCGGCGCCCGGCGCCGGGGGCCGCCCGGCGTTCAGTCCGTGACGCCCAGGTCCTCGCGCATCAGGCGCTGCATCGTCCGCAGCAGCGGTTCGGCGTCCTTCAGGGCCTCCAGCGCGGTCCGCGCGCTCTCGCCGTCCGCGGCGAGGCCGCGGTCGAGGCGCTTGGCCGCGGCGTCGGCCGCCGCGAGGACCCGGTTGACGTCCCGCGAGGCCTCCAGGACGCGTTCCGGGACGATCATCTGCGCCTCGGCGTAACGGTCCCGGTAGTCGCGGCGGGACTCCTCGACGAGGTCCCGCTCCTCGGCGGTGTAGACCCCGTCCCTGATCCGGTGCAGGGCGTCCTTGAGCAGCGTGTGGAACTGCCGCGAGGCCCGGTTCATCGCCGTGTACGCCTCCCGCCGCTCCCCGTGCACGCGCAGCCGCTCCGTCTCGGCGGCCTCCGCCAGGCGGCGCCGGTCGTCGCCGCGCTGGGCGAGCACGGGCGCGAACAGGGTGCCGAGCACACCGACCACGGCGGTGATCATCGCGCCGAGCGTGGCATTCATGGTCCGCTTCCTATCCCGCCGGGCGGCACGGCGCAAGAGACCGACGATCCCCGGACGGTATTTGTCGAAGCGCTTCGACTCATATCTGGACAGGGATATCGAGGTCCCGGTAGCGTCTTCGTCGAAGCGCTTCGATACTGTCGGGGGAGACGAAGATCCGGATGGCCACACTCGCCGAGGTAGCCCGCCACGCCGGGGTCTCCGCCAGCACCGTCTCGTACGTCCTGAGCGGCAAACGGTCGATCTCCGAGGGCACGCGCCGGCGGGTCGAGCAGAGCATCCAGGAACTCGGCTACCACCCGCACGCCGGCGCGCGGGCGCTGGCCAGCAGCCGCTCGAACATCATCGCCCTCATGGTGCCGCTCCGTACAGACATGTACGTGCCCGTCATGATGGAGATCGCGATGGCCGTCGCCACGACGGCCCGTCAGCACGGCCACGACGTACTCCTGCTCACCGGCGAGGAGGGACCCACCGCGGTCCGCCGGGTCGCGGCCAGCGGACTCGCCGACGCGATGATCCTCATGGACGTCGAGCTGGAGGACGAGCGCATCCCGCTGCTGCGCGCCGGGGACCGGCCCGCCGTGCTCGTCGGACTGCCCGCCGACACCGCCGGACTCACCTGCGTCGACCTCGACTTCGCCGCCACCGGCGCGGTCTGCGCCGACCACCTCGCCGACCTCGGCCACCGCACCGTCGCCGTCGTGGGCGAGGCCGCCGCGGTCTACCAGCGCCACACCGGCTTCGCCGAACGCACCCTCCAGGGCCTGCGCTCCCGCGCCGCCGCCCGCGGACTCCGCCTCATCCACCGGCCCTGCGAGGGCGGTTACGAGTCCACCGCGGGCACCCTCTCCCGCATCTTCGAGGAACGGCCGGACACCACCGCGCTCGTCGTCCAGAACGAGTCGGCCATCGTCCCCCTCCTCGCGCTCCTGCGCCAGCAGGGCCGCGCCGTGCCCGAGGACGTCTCGGTCGTCGCCGTCTGCCCCGACCAGGTGGCCACCCAGGCCACCCCCCAGCTCACCTCGGTCGCCATACCCGCGCAGCAGATGGGCCGGCACGCGGTCGAACTCGTCATCGCCAAGCTCGACGGAAGCCCGAACGAGGAGGTCCGCCTCCTCGGCCCCGAACTCACGGTGCGCGCGAGCAGCGGCCCCGCGCCGTCCGTCTGACGACGGGCGGGGGCGGCGCCGGCGGGTGGCCGCCGCGTCACGGGCCGTCCGCACCCACGGGCGGGGTCAGCCCTTGCCCGCCCGCAGGCCCTGGAGCCCGTCGTAGGCGGCCATCACGAGTTCCAGGCCGCGGTTGTCGTCCGCGGGCTCGCGCATCTGGTTGGTCACGTACGCCACCGCCATGCGGGCCCCGGGGTCGACCATGACGAGCGAGCCGCCCCAGCCGCCCCACCCGAGGGAGTCGCCGAAGAGCCCGTAGCCCAGCCCCCAGCGGACCGGCACGCCCAGAAGGCGGTCCTCGCCGCTGAACTGCTCCTCGCGCGCCCGGTCGCAGCCCGCCCGCCACAGCAGCCGCACCCCCCGCACCGTTCCGCCGCAGGCCACCGCGGACTGCACGAGGGCGACCGAGCGCGCGTTGCCGAAGCCGCTCGCCGCGGGGATCTGCGCGCGCCGCCAGGCCACGCTGTTCCCGTCACGGAGCCGCACCGCGGTGCCGGACGTGGAGGACGGGTCGGCCCCGGGCGCGCTCGCGGCGTAGTCCTCGTCCCGGGACGGCGGAGGGACGGCGAGCGCCACCCGCCCGTCGTGCTCGGCCGGCACCCCGATGTGGAAGTCGGCGCCCAGCGGCCCGGCCACCTCCTCGGCGAAGAAACCGCCCACGCTCCGCCCGGTGACGCGCCGCACGACCTCGCCCACGAGATACCCCTGGGTGAGCGAGTGGTACCCGGCCGCACTCCCCGGTTCCCACTGCGGGGCCAGCGCGGCCAGACGCGCCGTGGCGGCCGGCCAGTCGTAGAGCTCGTCGATCGGCCCGTCCCAGTCGGGCAGGCCCGCGGTGTGCGACAGCAGATGCCGCACCAGCACCTTCTCCTTGCCCGCCGCGGCGAACTCCGGCCAGTAGCGGGCGACCGGCGCGTCCGGATCGAGGTCGCCGCGGTCGGCCAGGACCAGCGCGCACAGCGCGGTCATCGTCTTGGTGACGGACCAGACCCCGGTGATCGTGTCCCGCCGCCACGGGACCGTCCGGCCGGCGTCGGCGGACCCGCCCCAGACGTCCACCACCGGCTCGCCGTCCACGAAGACCGCGACGGAGCCGCCCGCGTCCCCCTCGTCCAGCAGTCCCGCCAGCGCGTTCGGCACCGCGGCGAACAGGTCGTCGTACGTGCCCTGGATATCGGCCATGCGCCGTATTAGCGGGTACCGGCCCGCCGGAGGCAATCGAATTTCCCGCCGCGGGCCGGGACCCGCGGGAAGGCCTCAGTCACCGGCCTTCGCGATGCCGACCGGGCAGGTCACGCCCGTCCCCTCGATGCCGCAGTAGCCGCCGGGGTTCTTGTCCAGGTACTGCTGGTGGTACGCCTCGGCGGGGTGGAAGGGGCCCGCGGGGACGATCGCCGTGGTGATGGTGCCGTGGCCCCTGGCGCGCAGGGCGGACTGGTAGGCCTCGCGGGAGGCGAGGGCGGTGGCGCGCTGCTCGGGGGAGTGGGTGTAGACCGCCGAGCGGTACTGCGTGCCGATGTCGTTGCCCTGGCGGTGACCCTGGGTGGGGTCGTGGGCCTCCCAGAACACCCGCAGCAGTTCCGCGTACGTGATCAGCGCCGGGTCGAAGACGACGCGCACGGCCTCCGCGTGGCCGGTCAGGCCGCTGCAGACCTCCTCGTACGTCGGATTCTCCGTGTACCCGCCCTCGTAGCCGACCAGGGTCGTCCACACGCCCGGCGTCCGCCAGAAGACCCGCTCGGCGCCCCAGAAGCAGCCCAGTGCGAAGTCGGCGACCTCCAGGTCGGCCGGGTACGGGCCGGTGAGCGGCCGGCCGAGCACGGTGT
Organism: Streptomyces sp. PA03-3a; assembly: GCF_033792735.1. Classification (NCBI taxonomy): domain Bacteria; kingdom Bacillati; phylum Actinomycetota; class Actinomycetes; order Kitasatosporales; family Streptomycetaceae; genus Streptomyces; species Streptomyces sp. PA03-3a. The sequence continues at coordinate 61,482 of NZ_JARAVM010000011.1, read as the reverse complement.
GCCGGACGGGCACCGTGTACAGGGGTGCGGGCCGGCCCGGTATCGCCTCCTCACGGGAGGGCAGGCGCGGCGTCAACGGGTGCGCCCCCGCACGGAGTCCCGCTCCAGCCCCGCGAGCGCCTGCGCCCGGTGGGCGGCGTACGAAGCGGCGGGGTCGGCGTCGTGGGCCCACGGGGCCGCCCCCGCGTAGCCGTCGACGGCGCGGAACTGCTCGACCGCCTCCGGGAAGCGCTCCGCGCGCAGCAGGAACGCCGCCAGCAGGTGCCGCACCACCGGCAGCACCGAGTCGGAGGGGGAGGCGTGCTCGGTGGCGTAGAGGGCGCCGCCGATGGCGCGGGAGACGACCTCGCTCTCGAAGAGGCTGCGCACCAGGATGACGTCCGGCAGGTGCGCGAAGACCTCGAAGAGCGGCAGCGCCGGCAGCAGGCTTCCCTCGGGCGCGGAGGAGGCGGCCCGCTCGGCGAAGTCGCGTGCGGCGTCCTCGGGGAGCCGGGCCAGGGCCGTCAGGTGGGCGCCCATGTGGTGCGGGGCACGGGAGACGATCTTCTCCCAGGCGGCGGCGAAGTCCCCGTCGGCGGCGAGCGCGACGATGTACGGCACGGGGTCGCCCGGCGCCAGCAGCGCGGCCTCGTCGGCGACCGTGCGGGCCTCCTCCAGGATCATCCGCACGTCCGGGGAGCCGGCCGGCTCGCGCCGGGCCCGCTGCACCAGGAACGCCGCGTGGACGGCCGCCCCGCCGGCGTCCTTGGCGTCCTCGACCCGCCAGGTGCGCAGCCACGCTCCGCCCGTGCCGGGGGACTGGGCCAGCTCGACCGCCGCGGCGCCCGCCAGGGTCTGCACCCGCTGCCAGCGCAGCTCGCCCTCGGCCGGGGTGCCCTTGAGGAGCGCGGCGACCGCGCGCCAGTCCTGGGTGCGCTGCGTCACGGTCAGCGCCTGCGTCAGCTCGTCGTCCGGTCCCGGCAGCCGGATGTCGATCTCCTCCCGGGGCACGAAGCCGTACCGGGCGGGATCGACCGCGGCGACGGCCCGCGCGCCGCGACCGCGCAGCATGCGGGGCACCAGCACGATCGCGGAGATCAGCAGAACGCCGTACAGCACCCACAGGAATTCCATGATGCACAAGCGTACGCGGGCCCGGCAGGCGCGTCCCGGCCCGCGGCGCGCACTACGCTCGGCGGTATGAGCGAGCAGCAGCACCAGAATTTCGAGACCCTCGCGATCCACGCGGGTCAGCCGGCCGACGACCGGACCGGGGCCGTCGTCACGCCGATCTACCAGGTCTCCACGTACAAGCAGGACGGGGTCGGCGGCCTGCGCGGCGGCTACGAGTACAGCCGTTCCGCCAACCCGACCCGCACCGCGCTGGAGGAGAACCTCGCGGCGCTCGAGGGCGGCCGCCGCGGCCTGGCGTTCGCGTCCGGCCTGGCCGCCGAGGACTGCCTGCTGCGCACGGTACTGAAGCCCGGCGACCACGTGGTCATCCCCAACGACGCCTACGGCGGCACCTTCCGCCTGTTCGCCAAGGTCGTCGAGCGCTGGGGTGTGCGGTGGTCGGTCGCCGACACCTCCGACCCGGCGGCCGTCCGGGCCGCGCTGCGCCCCGAGACCCGGATGATCTGGGTCGAGACGCCCAGCAACCCGCTGCTCGGGATCACCGACATCGCAGCCCTCGCGGACATCGCGCGCGGCGCGGACGCGCGGCTCGTCGTCGACAACACCTTCGCCAGCCCCTACCTGCAGCAGCCGCTGGCGCTCGGCGCGGATGTCGTCGTGCACTCCACCACCAAGTACATGGGCGGGCACTCGGACGTCGTCGGCGGCGCGCTGGTCGCGGCCGAAGCGGGGCTCGGCGAGGAACTGGCCTACCACCAGAACGCGATGGGCGCCGTCGCCGGCCCCTTCGACGCGTGGCTGGTGATGCGGGGCATCAAGACGCTCGCCGTCCGCATGGACCGGCACAGCGACAACGCGGCCCGGGTCGCGGAGCTGCTCTCGCTGCACCCGAAGGTCACCCAGGTCTACTACCCGGGGCTGCCCGAGCACGCCGGGCACGACATCGCGGCCAAGCAGATGAAGCGGTTCGGCGGCATGGTGTCCTTCCGCGTCGCGGGCGGCGAGGAGGCGGCCGTCGAGGTCTGCAACCGGGCGCGGCTCTTCACGCTGGGCGAGTCCCTGGGCGGCGTCGAGTCCCTCATCGAGCACCCGGGCCGCATGACGCACGCGTCGGTCGCGGGCTCCGCGCTGGAGGTGCCGGCGGATCTGGTGCGGCTGTCCGTGGGTATCGAGTCCGTCGACGATCTGTTGGAGGACCTCCGCCAGGCGCTGGGCGCGTAGCGCTGCACTGCGCCGCACCGTGCTCGGGGGGTGCCCCTCGCGGCCCGGTTGTCGTGTGCGGGTGCGTTGCGCCTGCGGCGGGCTGTCCCCCGCCCTCCCGCCCTCCCCCAGCCTTCGGCCGGGGGGACCCCCATCCGGCGCGGTTGGTGCGGGCCTCGCGCGTGCGTGGTGGGCCGGGGTCGGGGCCTCCGGGGCTGGGCATTCTGTACCGCATATTTATGTGCATGGCGGGCGGTACGTGTTGGTGCCGTCTGTGCCGCACAACACATACACGTCAGCGTCCAGAACGCCCACCCTCCCCCAGCCTTCGGCCGGGGGTGGCCCCAACTCCCCCGCCCCCTCCGTATCGTTCGGCGACCAACGGCCGGAGGGTGAAGGGGGACCACCCCTCCCCGCACCGCAGGAGACTGCCCCGAGCGGGGGGTCCCCCGGCCGCAGAGCGGGGGTGCACGCAGCCGTGGCCGGGGGCACCTCCGGCGGGACGGCTGGCGCACCTCGTCCACCGGCGCTCGCAGGACTCCGAAGGTCGCCAGGCGGCAGATCGCGACGATTGCCAGTGGTGGGACGCACCCTGGCTTCCGGCGGGCGGGCGACCCGCAACCAGGTTCAGTCTTGGGACCACACCGACCGCACCGAATGAGGCCGCCAGGGAGGGCAGGAACCCGCACGCGGCCGCTCAGCAGAGCATCAGCGCCCGCACGCGCTACCACCGGCATCGGCCCGAGCACCCCGAAAGACCTCCCTTCCGATCCACCCCATGACCATCGCGCGAAGCCGACGCGGGCCTCAGCCACCACCCCCGGCTCCCGCTGGGGGAATGCCGCCATGGAGGGCCTGACGGCCGTGGGCGTTCGGTAAGGCGCGTCCGGCGACCCCGGACGCCCCCTGATCACCCTCCGGCCGTCAGTCGCCCACGGATTCGGAGGGGGCGGGGGAAGTGGGGGCACCCCCGGCCGAAGGCTGGGGCAGGGTGGATGTTCTGGACGCTGCGGGCTACTTGTGTGCGGCAACCCCGGCCCGCCTTCTGACCCCCCTCCGGCCGTCAGTCGCCCACGGAGACGGAGGGGGCGGGGGAGTTGGGGGTCCCCCCGGCCGAAGGCTGGGGGAGGGAGGGCGGGTGGGCGACAGCCCGCCGCAGGCGCAAAACAACCCGCACACAACAACGCGCCGCAACAACCGACCCCGGTCACCACCCGGAGGGGGTCGTGTCGAGCGGTTCCGCCGCCGGCCACCACAGCGCCGCGAGGACGAGCGCGACGACGGCCCCCACGACGAGCAGCCCCCACAGCACGGCGTGCAGCACGCGGCGCCGGGCCAGGACGCGGCGGCCGCGTTCCGCGGCGCGCGGGGCGAGGTCCACGGGGACTCCGGGGTGCGGCCCGTCGAGCAGTCGGCGGACCTCGTCCTCCTTGCGGTCGTACGGGCTCATGACGCGGCCTCCCGGAAGCGGGGCGCCGCCCCGCCGCGGGGGCGCCGGCTGCGCAGGGCCGCGGTGGCCCGCAGGGTGATCGTCCGTACGCGTTCCGAGGGCATGCCGAGCTGCGCGGCGGCCTGTTCCTCGGCGATGCCCTCGTACAGCCGCAGCACGATCACCAGCCGCTCGCGCGCGTTGAGCACCCCGAGCACCCCGCCGCGGGGGCGCCGCCACCAGGGCCGGTGGGCGAAGCGGCGGACGATCTCGGCGCGGGTGAAGGCGTACGGGTCCTCGCCGCGCATCCGGAACCAGTCGGCGTAGGTGCGCGACAGGGCGGCGCAGAGCAGCTCGGTCCCCTCGGTCCGGTCCCCCGTGAGCAGGACGGCGACGTGCAGCAACCGCCCTGCCGCGCCCGCCGCGAAGGCCTCGAACTCGGCTTCGCGCAGGCGCTCCGCTGCCTCCCGGCGCTCTCCCACAGCGCCATGGGACGGCAGACGGCCACCTCAGGTCAAGAGTTCTGCTCGTCTCCCTGCGTGACGGACGAGTGGTACTGCGCCAGCGCGGAGTTGAACCGGCCGAGGAGGTCGGTGAAGGACTCGCGCTCCTGGGGCGTCCAGTCCTCGGTCACGACCTCCATGAGCCGCTGCCGCGAGCTGCGGACCTCCTCCAGGCGCGAACGCCCGCGCGGGGAGAGCGCGAGCACGACCGCCCGCCCGTCCTCGGGGTGGGAGGTGCGCTTGACGAGGCCGCTGTCGACGAGCGGGGCGACCTGCCGCGTGACGGTGGACGAGTCGATGCCCATGCCCTCCGCGAGCGCCTTGACGCCCATCGGGCCCTCGTTGTCCAAGCGGTGGAGCAGCAGGTACGCGGCCCGGTCCATGGAGTTGCGGGCCTTGCCGACGCCACCGAGGCGCGTCTGTTCCGCGCGGCGGGCGAAGAGCGCCACCTCGTGCTGCAGGCGCTCCAGGAGGTCGGTCGTGATCTCCGAGGGGGGAATGGGCATGGCCGGAAGCTCGCGTTCTGTCGGTCCTGCGAAGGTTGGGAGAAGAGTACGCGGAGAGCGTCATCCCAGGACCCCGCCGCGGAAAACTCCTCTGCCGGTCCGGGTGCCGGCCGCTGCTGCAAGACTGGGGACCATGGAAAGCCCCGCAAGTCAGGCCCGTCGCACGACCCGCGCGACGATTGGCACGCGGCCGTGCCCGGTCACCATCGACGATGTGCGCGGCGCGCACAAGATGCTGTCCGGCGTGGCCCGTGTGACGCCGATGGAGGGCAGCCGGCAGTTGTCCCGTCTGGTGGCCGTGCCGGTGCACCTGAAGTGCGAGAACCTGCAGCGCACGGGCTCGTTCAAGGTGCGCGGCGCCTATGTGCGGATCGCCGGTCTGCGGCAGGAGGAGCGCGCGGCGGGCGTGGTCGCGGCGAGCGCCGGAAACCACGCGCAGGGCGTCGCGCTGGCCGCGTCGCTGCTCGGGGTGCGCTCCACCGTCTTCATGCCGTCCGGCGCCCCGCTGCCGAAGGTCGCGGCGACCCGCGACTACGGGGCGGAGGTGCGGTTGCACGGGCACGTCTTCGACGAGACGCTGCGCGCCGCCCAGGAGTACGCGGACGAGACGGGCGCGGTCTTCATCCACCCCTTCGACCACCCGGACATCGTCGCGGGGCAGGGCACGGTGGGTCTGGAGATCCTGGACCAGTGCCCGGAGGTGCGCACGATCGTCGTGGGGATGGGCGGCGGCGGCCTCGCGGCCGGTGTGGCGGTGGCGGTGGAGTCGGTGCGTCCGGAGGTGCGGGTCGTCGGCGTGCAGGCGGCAGGCGCGGCCGCGTACCCGCCGTCGCTGGCGGCGGGGCGGCCGGTGGCGCTGGACTCGGTGGCGACCATGGCGGACGGGATCAAGGTGGGCCGCCCGGGGGATGTGCCGTTCTCCATCGTCCGGGATCTGGTGGACGAGGTGCGCACGGTCACCGAGGACGAGCTGTCCGCCGCGCTGCTGCTCTGCCTGGAGCGGGCGAAGCTGGTGGTCGAGCCGGCCGGGGCGAGCCCGGTGGCGGCGCTGCTGTCGCGGCCGGAGTCCTTCGAGGGGCCGGTGGTGGCCGTGCTGTCCGGCGGCAACATCGACCCGCTGCTGATGGAGCGCACCCTGCGGCACGGCATGGCGGCCGCCGGGCGCTACATGTCCTTCCGGCTGCGGCTCACGGACCGGCCGGGGGCCCTGGCGGCACTGCTGGAGATCCTTTCCGCGAGTGACGCAAACGTGCTGGACATCGCACACGTCCGCACCGATCCTCGGTTGGGGCTGACCGAGGCCGAGGTGGAGCTGCACCTGGAGACCCGCGGTCCCGAGCACCGGGCGGCCGTGGCGGAGGCGTTGCGGACGGCAGGGTACGTGCTGCTCTGAGGCTGTTCGGGCCGGATTGTCAGTGGTGTGCGGCATGGTGGAGTCGGGTGTCGTGGACGCGGGACGGCGCGTGAGGGCGGAGCGCGAATAAATCCGCTTGACGCGATATATCGCGTCTGGGATGCTCGCGACACATCGTGGTGCGCTGCCGCATGGCCGTGTGCCGCACCCCATTGTCCCCATGCACCCCAGCCCCGAATCGGAGACATCGCATGCCAGGCGCCATCCATGCCGAAGGTCTGGTGAAGACCTTCGGCGACGTACGGGCACTGGACGGAGTGGACCTCGACGTCCCTGAGGGGACCGTCCTGGGCCTCCTCGGCCCCAACGGGGCCGGGAAGACGACCGCCGTGCGCGTCCTGACCACCCTGCTGCAGCCCGACAGCGGCAAGGCGGTCGTGGCCGGCATAGACGTGCTGAAGCACCCCAACGAGGTGCGCCGGCAGATCGGCCTGTCCGGCCAGTTCGCGGCGGTCGACGAGTACCTGACCGGCCGAGAGAACCTGCAGATGGTCGGCCAGCTGTACCAGATGAGCGCCCGGGACGCGAAGGCCCGTGCGGCGGAGCTGCTCGAGCGCTTCAACCTCGCCGAGGCCGCCGACCGCACGGCCAAGACCTACTCCGGCGGCATGCGGCGCCGGCTCGACCTGGCCGCCGCGCTGGTCGTCAGGCCGCCGGTGATGTTCATGGACGAGCCGACCACCGGCCTCGACCCCCGCAACCGCCTCGCGCTGTGGGAGGTCATCCAGGACCTGGTCGCCGGCGGCACCACGCTGCTGCTCACCACGCAGTACCTGGAGGAGGCCGACCACCTCGCCCACGACATCTGCGTGATCGACCACGGCAAGGTCATCGCCCGCGGCACCTCGGACGAGCTGAAGGCCCGGACGGGCGGCGAGCGCGTCGAGGTCGTCGTCCACGACCGCGACCACCTGGTGACCGCCACCGAGGTGCTGGACGGCTTCGGCAAGGGCGAGACCACCGTCGACAACCACACCCGGCGGATCACCGTCCCCGTCTCGGGCGGCGCCAAGCTGCTCGCCGAGGTCATCCGCGAGCTCGACACCCGCGGCATCGAGATCGACGACATCGGTCTGCGCCGGCCCACGCTCGACGACGTGTTCATGTCCCTCACCGGCCACGCCGCCGAGGAGAAGGAAGAGGAGTCCCAGTGACCACGGTGACCGACGCGGTCTCCACCAGCGCGCCGCGCACCTCCAACGCGATCGTGCAGTCCGTACGCGACTCGCTTGTGGTCGCCCGGCGCAATCTGATCCGCATGCTGCGCATCCCCGAGGTCGTGATCTTCGGGCTCGTGCAGCCGATCATGTTCGTGGTGCTGTTCAGCTACGTCTTCGGCGGCTCCATGAACGTCGGAGGCTCCACCAGCCCCGCGCTCTACCGCGAGTTCCTGATGGCGGGCATCTTCGCCCAGACCGTGACCTTCGCCACCGCGGGCGCCGGCGCGGGCATCGCGGACGACATGCACAAGGGCCTCATCGACCGCTTCCGGTCGCTGCCCATGGCCCGCGGCGCGGTGCTCACCGGCCGCACGCTGGCGGACCTGGTGCAGACGGCCCTCACGGTCGTGGTGCTCGCGATCGTCGCCGTACTCGTCGGCTGGCGCGTCCACGAGGGCCTGCCCAAGGCGATCGCGGCGTTCGGCCTGCTGCTCCTGCTCGGCTACGCCTTCTCCTGGATCGGCGCCCTGATCGGCCTGTCCGTCCGCACCCCGGAGGCGGCCACCTCGGGCGGTCTGATCTGGCTGTTCCCGCTGACGTTCATCTCGAACGCCTTCGTGGACTCCAACCAGATGACCCCCTGGCTGCGGCACATCGCCGAGTGGAACCCGTTCAGCGCCACCGTGCTGGCCTGCCGGGAGCTGTTCGGCAACCTCCCGCCCGGCTACCGGACGCCGGACGTCTGGCCGATGCAGCACCCGGTACTCGCCTCGGTGCTGTGGTCGATCGTGATCATCCTGGTCTTCCGGACCCTGGCGGTGCGCAAGTACCGCTCGGCGACCGCCTGATCCCCGGCCCGCGGGCGCACGCCCGCGGCACGCAACGAGCCCCCGGCCGTGAGGCCGGGGGCTCGTCCGCGTTCCGGGGGCGGCGTCAGCCGCTGTGCGGCTTGGCGTCGAGGATCTTCACCGAGGCCTTCCTGCCGTTCGGCAGCTCGTACGAAGCGTCCTCGCCGATCTTCTTGCCGTTCACACCCGCGCCGAGCGGGGACTGCGGGGAGTAGGTCTCCAGCTCGGAGGAGACGTACTCGCGCGAGCCGAGCAGGAACTTCAGGGTGTCGTCCGGGTCGCCGTCGAAGGCGATCGTCACGACCATGCCGGGCGCCACCACGCCGTTGTCCGCCGGGGCCTCGCCCACCTTGGCGTGCTGCAGGAGCTGCGTCAGCTGGCGGATCCGGAGCTCCAGCTTGCCCTGGTCCTCGCGTGCCGCGTGGTAGCCGGCGTTCTCCTTGAGATCGCCTTCCTGGCGGGCTTCCTCGATCTTGGCGACGATCTCGGCGCGTGCGGGACCCGACAGATGCTCCAGCTCGGCCTTGAGCTGGTCGTACGCCTCCTGGGTCAGCCAGGTGACGTTCTCGCTGGTCTGGGTCACAGGTGCTCCTCGTCGGTACTCGAACTCGCTTGCTTACAAATGAACGCCCTACCCAGAAAGATGCGTCTTCGCGGGAGGGCGAAACCACGAGCGTAACAATTCCCCCCGACAAAGGGCGAGAGGGAAAGCATCAGGAGGCCATAGACCCAGGTCACGGGGCGAATGGCCGGGCAGGTCGGATCAGTCGGCGGGTTGGCAGCCGACCAGTTCCGCGGAAGTGCCGCGACTCGTGGTGCGAATGGTGACGACGGTGTCGATGCGACTGGTGTGCTGATTGAGGCGAACGTCCTTACGGCCGACCTCGCCGTGGTCCTCGGCGAGCGAACGCAGGGTGCACACCGCCGTGACCCCGGCGTCCTTGCGCACCTCGATGTGGGCCTGGACCTCCTGGTCGGTCACGACCTTGAACTTGATCACCTCGGCGCTGACCTCGCTGCCGGTGAGCTTGTCCCAGCCGATCCAGCCGACGAACAGCAGCAGGACGACACCGAGCACCGAGCCGACCAGCCGCAGCCTGCGGTCCGCGCGCGCGTCGGCGTCGGCACCCCGCCCGTAGCGTCCCTCGGGCAGTCCGTCAGGCCCCGCGCTCATCATCCAGTCCTCCCGGGGCCCGCGGAATCCCGCCTTGGAATCAAACAGCCCCTCGCTTCGGTCACTATAGAAGCCGCTACTTACGACCCATGACTGAGGACCGACCTTGACCGAGCAGCTGCGACTGATGGCCGTGCACGCACACCCCGACGACGAGTCCAGCAAGGGCGCGGCCACCATGGCCAAGTACGTCTCCGAGGGCGTCGACGTCCTGGTCGCCACCTGCACCGGTGGCGAGCGCGGTTCCGTGCTCAACCCCAAACTGCAGGGCGACACGTACATCGAGGAGCACATCCACGAGGTCCGCGCCAAGGAGATGGACGAGGCGCGCCAGATTCTCGGCGTCCGGCAGGCCTGGCTCGGCTACGTCGACTCCGGGCTCCCCGAGGGCGACCCGCTGCCCCCGCTGCCCGAGGGCTGCTTCGCCCTCCAGGACGTGGACGAGGCCGCGGGCACCCTGGTGAAGCTCATCCGCGAGTTCCGCCCGCACGTGATCACCACGTACGACGAGAACGGCGGCTACCCGCACCCCGACCACATCATGACCTACAAGATCTCGGTGGTCGCCTTCGACGCCGCGGGCGACCCGGAGCGCTACCCCGAGGCCGGCGAGCCGTGGACTCCGCTGAAGCTCTACTACAACCAGGGCTTCAACCGGCAGCGGACCGTCGCCCTGCACGAGGCGCTGCTCGCCCGCGGGCTGGAGTCCCCGTACGGCGAGTGGCTGGAGCGCTGGCAGACCGCCGACCGCCCGGAGCGCAACATCACCACGCATGTGCCGTGCGCGGACTTCTTCGAGATCCGGGACAAGGCGCTGCTCGCGCACGCCACCCAGATCGACCCCGACGGCTCCTGGTTCCACGTCCCGATGGAGCTCCAGAAGGAGGTCTGGCCCACCGAGGACTACGAGCTCGCCCAGTCCCGGGTGGACACCTCCCTCCCCGAGGACGACCTCTTCGCGGGCATCCGGGAGAATTGAGCGCGTGAACGCGACATTCGGCTCTGCCGCAGCCCAGCTCGTCCCCCTGGCCGCCAAGGACCTGGACGAGAACAAGGTGACGCCCGGTCTCCTCGGCTTCGTCATCTTCGCCCTCATCGGCTTCTCCCTGTGGTGGCTGATGAAGAACATGAACAAGCAGTTCAAGAAGATCGACTTCGAGGAGCAGCCGCAGCGGACGGAGCAGTCGGAGCCGCACTCGGAGCGGGCCGAGGCCGCCTCCGCCGCCTCCGGCTCCGAGGGCCCGGGCAGCCGCAAGGGCTGAGGCACGCCGCCGCACCCCCTTCCCGCCCGGGAGGGGGTGCGGCGGCACGCTCACCGCGGCGCGGCGACCGTCACCCGTGTGAAGAGCAGCGGGACGCCCTCGTCGTCCGAGCGGGTGTACGAGGTCCGCACCGCGACCACCCGCACGTCGTGGCCGTGCACGGCGACGTGCCCGCCGACGGCGGGGACGGGGAGCATGCCGCTGGAGACGATCACGGCGAGGCCGTCGTCGGCGCCGTCCGGTGCCTCCCACGCGAAGGTGATCGTGTGCCGCACCGGGCTCTCGTGGTAGACGCTGGCCTCGCGCGGCAGCGCAAGCTCCCGGTCGCGGATGGGCTGGAGCTCAGCGGGCAGCCGGTCCATGGTTCGTCCTCTCGCGGTCGGTCCCCGTCGCGATTGTCGCCCGCGGGACGCCGCACGGCCGGTGACACGCTGGGCCGGGCCCTCAGCCCTCCACCGCCCGGTCCACCGGTACGGCCATCACCATGCGGGCGCCCCGCGACGGCGCCATGCCCAGCCGCCAGGCCTCCCACGGCGTGCCCGGCTCCACACCCCGCTCCAGCAGCAGGGCGTAGGCCTCCGCGTACTCCTGCAGGTCGAGGTCGCGCCCCACGTACACGTCGTCCGCCAGCCGGGCGAGCCGCTCTCGGGCCTCGGCGGCGCCCTCGCGCGAGAGCAGCGGCAGCAGCGTGCACTGCAGGAACCGCGCCCACGCCAGGCCGCGCCGGTCGTCGATGCCGGCGAAGAGCCGCTCCGCCTCCCGGACGAGTTCCAGGGCCGCCGGGACCCGGCCGTTGCCGGCGTCGATGACGGCGAGCTCCACACAGGACCAGCCCTCACCGTGCGGCACCCCGGCGCGGTGGAAGTCGGCGCGGGCGTCCTGCAGGAGCTGGCGGGCGAAGCCGCTGTTGCGCAGGTTGCCGGTGAGCGCCGCCCGCTGGTCGCGGGTGACGCGCGCCGAGTGGTGGCGGGCGCAGGCCAGCCCGTAGACGTCCCGCATCCGGCTGAACATGGTCCGGGAGCGCTCCAGGGCCCGCAGGGCCGCGTCCAGCTCGCCGCCCTCCTCCAGAGCCTGGCCGAGGTAGTACAGCGACCACGCCTCGCCGCGGGCGTCCTCGTTCGCCCGGTGGCGGGCCAGGGCCTCGCGCAGCAGGTGCTGGGCGGCGCCGGCGTCCCCGCGCAGCAGGCGGGCGCGGCCGAGCTGGGTGGCGGTCCAGGCCTCGCCGCGCGGGTCGCGGGTCGCGGCGTAGCACTCGCCCGCGGTGCGCAGCTCACGCTCGCCGCGCTCGGCGTCGCCGAGCCGCAGCAGCAGCTGGCCCAGTTGCAGGTGCGCCCAGGCCTCGCCGTGCACGCTCTCGCCCTCCCGGTGCAGCGTCAGCGACTCGGTCAGCAGCGCGTGCGCCTCCGCCAGCCGGCCGGCGTCGCGCAGTACCGCCGCCAGCGCGTGCTGCGTCCAGGCCCGGTCGGCCCGCAGCTCGTCGCCGGCCTGCAGCTCCAGCGCCTCCCGCAGTTTGGCCTCCGCCTCCCGCAGGCCGCCCTGCTGGTGCAGGGTGATGCCCAGGCTGCACAGGGCACGGGCCGCGCCCGCCGGGTGCTGCGCCTCGAAGTACAGATCGACCACCGACGACAGCGTGGAGCGGGCCTTGTCCAGCTCGCCGAGCTGCCGCGCGGCGATGCCGGTGCGCCACTGCACCGAGCGCACCAGCACCGACTGGTCCGCCTCCCGCTGGTGCGCCTGGGCCAGCTCGCCGATCTCGCCCAGCCGGTACAGGTCGCCGCGGAGCAGGCAGTAGTCGCACAGCGCGCCGAGCAGGTGCTGCACCACGCGCTGGTCGACGCCGTCGGAGTGCCGCAGCGCCGCGGTGATGAAGCTCGACTCCTCGTCCAGCCAGCGCAGCGCCTGGTCCAGCGAGGGGAAGCCCTGCGGGCCGAAGCGGTCGGCGCGGGTCGAGGTCCGGCCGTCGACCAGCCGGATGACCGCGTCCGCCAGTTCGGCGTAGCTGCGGATCAGCCGCTCCTGGGCGGCCGCCCGCTCGGCCGGTTCCTCCTCGTCGAGCAGGCGCGCGTGCGCGAAGCGCCGTACGAGGTCGTGCAGCCGGTAGCGGCTGCCGCGCACGTGCTCGATCAGACCGGCCGAGGCCAGTTCGCCCAGCCGCCGGGCCGCCTCCTGCTCCTCCGCCCCCAGCAGGGCCGCGGCGGCCGCCGCGCCGAGGCTGGTGCGCCCGGCGAGCGCCAGCCGCCGCAGCAGCCGGCGGGCCGGCTCGGGCTGGTCGTGGTAGCGCAGTGCCAGCGCCCGGTCGACCGGGCCGACCGGCCCGTACGCCGCCAGGTCGGCCGCCAGGCGCTCCGCGCCCCGGTCGGGCAGCGAACTGCCCGCGATGCGCAGCGCGAGCGGCAGGCCGCCGCACAGCCGCCGTACCGCGTCGGCGGGACCGGCGCCGTCCGCGGTGACGGCTCCGGGCGCGAGCCCGGCCAGCAGTTCCCGCGAGGCCTCCGCGCCGAGCGGGTCGACCGGCAGCGCGTAGACGCGGGCCGCCGGTACGTCGAGGTCGAGCGGTTCGGCGGACGTGACGAGGACCAGGCTGTCGGAGCGTTCCGGGACCAGGGCGCGGACCTGCTCGGGCCCGGCGGCGTCGTCGAGGACGATCACGACGGGTACGTCGGTGAGGTGCTTCTGGTACTGGTCGGCCAGGCGCCGCAGATGCTGCTCCTGGGAGGTGCGCTCACGGAACAGGAGCTGTTCACGGGGTGCGCCGAGCCGGTTGAGCAGGTGCAGCAGCGCGTCCCGCACGGGCAGCGGGCGCTCCCCGGGCGCGGCGCCGCGCAGGTCGACGACGCAGGCGCCGCGGAACTGGTCCCTGAGCTGCTGCGCGGCACGCACCGCGAGCGTGGTGCGCCCCGAACCGGCCTGGCCGTGCAGGACGACCACGACGGGCTCCGAGGCGGGGGAGACCCGCGCCTGGTGCACCCACTGGGCGATCTGCCGCAGCGGGTCCCGGCGTCCGGCGAACGGCCCCTCGATGGCGGGCAACTGGGCGAAGGACTGCTCCAGGACGCTGCGCCCCCGCGCGGCGGCGCTGCGGTCGGTGCGGCGCTGCGCCGGCACCTTCGCGGGGGCCGGTGCGGCGCGCCGGCGTTCCAGGAACGGCCGTACGCCGCGCTGTTCCACGGCCTCCAGCCAGGCCTGCCGCAGGTCCTGCGGCCGCGAGCCGCCCCCGCCCGTCGCCAGCGCGGCCGTCACGGCCGCCCCGGCGAGCGCCACCACGCCGCCCACGCCCAGCGCCGTGGACGTCGGGGTGCCCCAGCCGAGGTCCGCCACGCACGCCGCGACGGCGGCGACCGCGGTCACCAGCGCCGGGGTGACCAGCGACGACCGGCGGCCCGCGCGTTCCGCCGCCAGCGCGGCGGTGTACGCGGCGTATTCGTCGGCCGCCTCGGCCGCCAACTCGTCGACCGCCGCCCGTGCCTGCCGCAGCGCCTCCTCCGTCTCGCCGGAGCGGCCGCCCCGCGGCTCACCGGCGACGGCGCGTTCCAGCAGCCGTAACACCTCGGCGCGGTCGGACGTGCTCAGTTGCGTACGCCGTTGCGGCGTCTGCTTCGTCACCACTGGCCCCCTCGGTAGCCGCCCGCCCCCAAGTGTCCTGCCGAACACGCCACATCGCGACACCGCGTGCGCGGCCGGACGGGCCCGGACGGCCGGGTCCGGGGTCCGCGGACCCGACCGCCGTACGGGTTCCCGGCGGCTCAGGCGCCGTGGCGCAAGGGGCGCATGTCGCCCGGGCTGGACGAGTGGAACCGGGCCGAGACAGGACACCGCTTCGACATCCCGGTCCTGGTCCAGCGTCCGGTAGGCGCCGCCGAGTCGCCCGTCCGCACCTTCACCACCGAGGTCTCCTACGACGAGGGCAGGACCTGGCACCCGGCCGAGGTCAAGGGCTCCGGGGTGAAGCGCACCGTGACCGTGGACCATCCGCGCCGCTCCTCGGGCGGTTCGGTCGGCCTGCGCACCCACGTCGAGGACGCGGCGGGCAACTCCTTCCGGGAGACCGTGATCAAGGCCTACCTGCTCAAGTAGCCGCCGCACGGCGCGCACGGCATGGCGGGGCTCGCCGGATCCGTCCGGCGGGCCCCGTACCGCCGTCCGCTCAGAGCCAGTTGCGGCGCGCCGCGTGCCAGCCCAGCTGCATGCGGGTGGCGACGCCCGCGAGGTTCATCAGCCCCTGGACGCGCCGCTGGACGGTGCGCTTGCTCACGCGGAGCTGCCCGGCTATCGCCTCGTCGGTCATCCCGGCGACCATCAGGGACAGCAGGTGCCGGTCCTCCGCGACCGGCGCCGCGGGATCCGCCGGGCCCGCGCCCCCGATCTGCCCCTCCTCGGTCACCCGCAGCGGGGCGGCGACCTCCCAGTAGTGCTGGAACAGGTCGATGAGCGCCTCCAGCAGGCTGCTCTCCCGCACCAGCGCCGTCTTGAGCTGCCGGGGACCGGCCGGTGTGCCGGCGGAGGACAGCGGAAGGACGGCCAGCGACCGGTCGGCCACCGCCATCCGCAGGGGCAGCCGGGGCACCGCCCGGGCGACCTCGCCGGCGCGCACCCCCTTGACGACGTGGTCCACCGCGCCGGGGTCGTCGAAGTAGGCCTGCTCGTACAGGACCCGGTACAGCACGCCCCGCCCCAGCGCGTCGTACTCCTCCCGGTTGCTGCCCGCGGGCATCGCCACGTGGTGGGCCTTGCAGAACCACAGCATCTCGTGGCGGACACCGTCCTGGAGCTGCCGCAGACGCTGACGCAGCGCGGCGGCGCCGCTGATGACCTCGATCGCCTCCCCGGCCCCCCAGGAGCGCGCGCTGCGCCGGTAGGTCTCCACCAGCCCGAGCACCACCGCCCGGTCCTGCTCCAGGGCCTCCGCGTGGCGCTGCAACCGCGGTACGAGGGCCACCTCCGGAGGGATCACCGCGTACGCGCCGGGGCTCTCCTCCACCGCGTACGCCAGCCCCTTGGCCTCCAGGGCGAGCAGCAGGGCGCCGACCGCCGGGGGTCCGAGGCCGGTACGTCCGGAGACCTCCTCGGCCGAGGCCGACTCGGCGTCGAGCAGCAGCCGGTACACCTCGGCCTCGGCGGCCGTGAGACCCACCGTCTCCAGCATGTCGCCCTCTCCCCTCACCGTCCGGCGATCGATTCCATCAGCACGACCGGCCGCGGACAACGTCCGTTGCCGCGGGCAACCGGGATCGCCGCGCGGGTACGGGACGCCGGACGGGGCGATGTGTGAGGGTGGGGGCATGGCCAATCGACTGAGCGGATCCACGTCCCCCTACCTGCTGCAGCACGCGGACAACCCGGTGCACTGGTGGCCGTGGGGCGAGGCGGCCTTCGCGGAGGCACGCGAGCGCGGCGTGCCGGTGCTGCTCAGCGTCGGGTACAGCAGCTGCCACTGGTGCCATGTCATGGCCAGGGAGTCCTTCGAGGACGAGGCCACCGCCGCGTACCTCAACGAGCACTTCGTGCCGGTGAAGGTCGACCGCGAGGAACGCCCCGACGTCGACGCCGTCTA
The DNA here is from genome assembly GCF_033792735.1 of Streptomyces sp. PA03-3a. Taxonomy (NCBI): domain Bacteria; kingdom Bacillati; phylum Actinomycetota; class Actinomycetes; order Kitasatosporales; family Streptomycetaceae; genus Streptomyces; species Streptomyces sp. PA03-3a. The sequence goes on along the minus strand of NZ_JARAVM010000011.1, from coordinate 45,322 downwards.
CATGGAGGCCGTGCAGGCCGCGACCGGGCAGGGCGGCTGGCCGATGACGGTCTTCCTGACGCCGCAGGGCGAGCCGTTCTACTTCGGCACCTACTTCCCGCCCGCCCCGCGGCACGGCATGCCCTCCTTCCGCCAGGTGCTGGAGGGCGTCGAGGCGGCCTGGCGCGAGCGGCGCGACGAGGTCGGGGCGGTCGCGGCGAGCATCGTGAAGGACCTGGGCGGACGTTCGCTCGCCCTCGACGGGACGGCCGCCCCGGGGGAGGAGCAGCTCGCGGCGGCGCTGCTCGGGCTCACCCGGGACTACGACCCCTCGTACGGCGGGTTCGGCGGGGCGCCCAAGTTCCCGCCGTCGATGGCCCTGGAGTTCCTGCTGCGGCACCACGCCCGCACCGCCTCCGAGGGCGCGCTCCAGATGGTGCGGGACACCTGCGAGGCGATGGCCCGCGGCGGCATCTACGACCAGATCGGCGGCGGCTTCGCGCGCTACGCCGTGGATCGCATGTGGGTGGTGCCGCACTTCGAGAAGATGCTCTACGACAACGCGCTGCTCTGCCGGCTCTACGCCCACCTGTGGCGCGCCACCGGCTCCGACCTGGCCCGCCGGGTCGCCCTGGAGACCGCCGACTTCCTCCTGCGCGAGCTGCGCACCCACGAGGGCGGCTTCGCCTCCGCGCTCGACGCCGACAGCGACAAGCCGGGCGGCGGCCACGGCGAGGGCGCCTTCTACGTCTGGACTCCGGCGGAGCTGGAGGAGGTCCTCGGCAAGGAGGACGCGGCGCTGGCCGCCGAGTACTTCGGGGTGACGGAGGACGGCACCTTCGAGGAGGGCGCGTCGGTGCTCCAGCTCCCCGCCGACGCCGGGTTCGTGGACGCCGAGCGGATCGCCTCGGTGCGCGGGCGGCTGTTCGCCGCCCGGGAGGGGCGGCCCCGCCCCGGCCGCGACGACAAGGTCGTCGCCGCCTGGAACGGACTGGCGATCGCCGCGCTGGCCGAGACCGGGGCGTACTTCGAGCGCCCGGACCTCGTCGCGGCCGCCGTCGAGGCCGCGGACCTGCTGGTGCGGGTCCACATGGACGAGCACGGCCGGCTCGCCCGGACCTCGCGGGACGGCACGGTGGGCGGCAACGCGGGCGTGCTGGAGGACTACGCCGACGTCGCGGAGGGCTTCCTCACGCTCGGCGCGGTGACCGGCGAGGGCGTGTGGCTGGACCTCGCGGGGCTCCTTCTCGACTCCGTGCTGCGGCACTTCACCGGGGAGGACGGCACGCTCTTCGACACCGCCGACGACGCCGAGACGCTGATCCGCCGGCCGCAGGACCCGACCGACAACGCCGCCCCCTCGGGCTGGACGGCCGCGGCCGGCGCGCTGCTGTCGTACGCCGCGTACACCGGATCCTCGCGCCATCGCGAGGCCGCGGAGCGGGCGTTGGGCGTCGTGGGCGCCCTCGGCGGCCGGGTGCCGCGGTTCATCGGCTGGGGCCTTGCGGTCGCGGAGGCGGCGCTCGACGGCCCGCGCGAGATCGCCGTGGTCGGCCCGGCGGGCGACCCGGGCACGGCGGCGCTGCACCGCACCGCGCTGCTGGGCACCGCACCGGGCGCCGTGGTGGCCGTGGGGGAGCCCGGCGCCGGCGAGTACGCCCTCCTGGCCGACCGCCCGCTGCTGGGCGGCCGCCCCGCGGCCTACGTCTGCCGCCACTTCGTGTGCGCGGCGCCGACCGCGGACCCGCAGGCCCTGGCGGAGCAACTGGGCGCGCGCTGAGGTCGGGCGGGCGCCGCGCCTTTCCGCGCGGCGCCCGCCACGGACCCCGGGGACCCGTCTGCGCCGACACGGCCTAACGGCAGAGGCCGGCCGCGAGCAGTTCCAGCGAGCGGTCGAGGACGGCGCCGGGGTCGGCGGTGCCGTCCGAGTCGAGCCAGTGGAAGACGGCCTCGGACCAGGCACCCATCACAGCGGCGACGACGACCCGGACCTCGAGGTCGTCGTCGGGGCGCCCGAGCCGCTCGGCCGTGACGGAGGCCAGCAGCCGGCCTGCCTCCCGGATGCGCTCGCCCATGCGCGCGCGGACCGCGGGCACCGAGCGCACCAGGCGCAGCCGCTGCCGCAGCTCCTCCAGCGCGCCCTCGTCGGCGAGGACCCCGCGCAGCGGGCACAGCAGGGCGTGCCGCAGGGAGGCGACGACGGGCTCCTGCGCCGGACGGGCGCGCAGTTCGGCCACCATGACGGGGTCGTGGTCGTCCGAGAGGACGATGTCCTCCTTGGTGGGGAAGTACCGGAAGACCGTGCTGGCCGAGACCTCGGCCGCCTCCGCGATCCGCTCGACGGTGGTGCCGTCGTACCCCTGCGCCTCGAAGAGCCGGAGGGCGGCGCGGCGGATGTCCCGCCGGGTCCGGATCTTCTTGCGCTCGCGGAGGCTCGGTCCGGTCGGTACGGTCACGCTCGTCATTGTCGGGCATCGACGGTGCGCGCGGCCCCGTGGGCTGCGGCGGGCACGGGCGCCGGCCGCACTGGTGACAGTGACTACCAAAAAGGAGCGACTGTCACTACGCGTGGTTGTAGGCGACCAGCGAGATGCCCACGTAGTGGACGATGAACGCGGCCAGCGTGAACGAGTGGAAGACCTCGTGGAAGCCGAAGAAGCGCGGTGAGGGGTTGGGGCGCTTGGTCCCGTAGACCACCGCTCCGACGCTGTACAGCAGGCCGCCCACGACGATCAGGACGAGCACGGCGACGCCGCCCTGCCGCAGGAAGTCGGGCAGGAAGAAGACCGCCGCCCAGCCCAGCGCGATGTAGCAGGGCGTGTAGAGCCAGCGCGGCGCGCCCACCCAGAAGACCCGGAAGGCGATGCCCGCCAGGGCGCCCGCCCAGACCAGCCAGAGCAGGACCTCCTGCTTGCCGTCCGGCAGCAGCAGGAGCGTGAAGGGCGTGTACGTCCCTGCGATGATCAGGAAGATGTTCGCGTGGTCCATCCGGCGCAGCACCGCCGAGGCCCGGGGGCCCCAGTCGCCGCGGTGGTAGAGCGCGCTCACGCCGAACAGCGCGCAGGCGGTGAGCGTGAACACCGCGCAGGCGATCCGCCCGCGGGTGCTCTCGGCGAAGGCGGTCAGGACGACCCCCGCGACGAGGACGGCGGGGAACATCCCGGCATGGAGCCACCCCCTCAGCTTCGGCTTCAAGGGGGCGGCGGCGGATGCGAGTTCTTCAAGGGCGGCGGGCACAACGGGAGTCTCGTCCACGGAGCTCATGAAATCAATGCTACCTACGGTTGCGTAGGTTACCGATACGTAGTAGGTGGTGTCGCCGGGCGTTGGGAGTGGCGATGCTCACCCCACGCGCCCTGGACAGATCGCGTTTCCTGTCCTGATACTCATATGAGTGCGGACGGCACCGGATGAGCATCCACGACAGCAGCATCCGGGTCGCAGCCCCCAAGGGGCCGACAACAACACCCTCGGAATCTGACGCCAGGTGAGTGCACACCGGGCGGAACGGAGCGATCGTGGCGCGCGTCAAAGCGGCTCCCACCAATCACCAGGACCTGATCGCATGGGTCGGCGAGATCGCCGAGCTGACCCAGCCGGACGAGATCGTGTGGTGCGACGGCTCCGAGGAGGAGTACCAGCGCCTCGCGGACGGGCTCGTCTCGAAGGGCACCTTCAAGAAGCTCGACCCGATCAAGCGCCCCAATTCGTACTACGCCGCCTCCGACCCGACCGACGTCGCTCGTGTCGAGGACCGCACCTTCATCTGCTCCGAGCAGGAGCAGGACGCCGGCCCGACCAACCACTGGAAGGCCCCCGCCGAGATGCGGGAGATCTTCAGCGGCGAGAAGGGGCTGTTCCGCGGCTCCATGCGCGGCCGCACCATGTACGTCGTCCCGTTCTGCATGGGCCCGCTCGGCTCCGAGCTGTCCGCGATCGGCGTGGAGATCACCGACTCCGCGTACGTCGCCACCGCCATGCGGACCATGACGCGCATGGGCCAGGACGTGCTCGACGAGCTCGGCGAGGACGGCTTCTTCGTCAAGGCCGTGCACTCCGTCGGCGCCCCGCTGGAGCCCGGCCAGGAGGACGTCCCGTGGCCGTGCAACTCCACCAAGTACATCTCGCACTTCCCGGAGAGCCGTGAGATCTGGTCCTACGGCTCCGGCTACGGCGGCAACGCCCTGCTCGGCAAGAAGTGCTACGCCCTGCGCATAGCCTCGGTCATGGCCCGTGACGAGGGCTGGCTGGCCGAGCACATGCTCGTCCTCAAGCTCACCCCGCCGCGCGGTGGGGCCGAGGCCGTCAAGTACGTCGCCGCCGCCTTCCCGAGCGCCTGCGGCAAGACCAACCTCGCCATGCTGGAGCCGACCATCCCCGGCTGGACCGTGGAGACCATCGGCGACGACATCGCCTGGATGCGCTTCGGCGCGGACGGCCGCCTCTACGCGATCAACCCCGAGGCGGGCTTCTTCGGCGTCGCGCCGGGCACCGGCGAGCACACCAACGCCAACGCCATGAAGACCCTGTGGGGCAACTCCGTCTTCACCAACGTCGCCCTCACCGACGACAACGACGTCTGGTGGGAGGGCATGACCGAGGAGCTTCCGGCCCACCTCACGGACTGGAAGGGGAATTCCTGGACGCCGGAGTCCGGGACCCCGGCCGCCCACCCCAACGCCCGCTTCACCGTCCCCGCCGCGCAGTGCCCGACGATCGCGCCGGAGTGGGAGGACCCCAAGGGCGTGCCGATCTCGGCCATCCTCTTCGGCGGCCGCCGCGCCTCCGCGGTGCCGCTGGTGACCGAGTCCTTCGACTGGCAGCACGGTGTCTTCCTCGGCGCCAACGTCGCCTCCGAGAAGACCGCCGCCGCCGAGGGCAAGGTCGGCGAGCTGCGCCGCGACCCCTTCGCGATGCTGCCCTTCTGCGGCTACAACATGGGCGACTACTTCGGCCACTGGGTGGAGCTCGGCCAGAAGCACGACGCCGACAAGCTCCCGAAGATCTACTACGTGAACTGGTTCCGCAAGGACGCGGACGGCCGGTTCGTGTGGCCCGGCTTCGGCGAGAACAGCCGCGTGCTGAAGTGGATCGTCGAGCGACTCAACGGCCAGGCCGAGGGCGTCGAGACCCCGATCGGCATCCTGCCGGCCGAGGGCTCCCTGGACACCGACGGCCTGGACATCTCGCAGGAGGACCTCGACCTGCTGCTCTCCGTCGACGTCGAGACCTGGCGGCACGAGGCCTCGCTCATCCCGTCCCACCTGGAGACCTTCGGCGACCACACGCCGAAGGAGCTGTGGGACGAGTACCGGGCCCTGGTCGAGCGCCTGGGCTAGCCTTCGCCGGAATCCGGGCGGCCCGGCCCTCCCCGCGTGTGCGGCGCGGGCGGGCGGTCCGGTGGGGGGCCTGGCCCGGCCGCGGGGGTCCCCGACCCTGACCGTCGCCCCGCGGGCGGACCGAGCCGACCCTCACACCGAGGGCCGGGGCCGGAGGCGACGACCTCCGGTCCCGGCCCTCGGGCGGTTCCTAGGCGGCTGCGGTGTGGACCGCGATGTGGCGCTCGGCGAGCGCCGCGGCCTCCGCGTTCTGGCGTGACTCGGCGACCACCAGGGCCCGGCCGGCGAGCGCGCGCGCCCTACGGTGCAGGGCCGCCACCCGGGCCGCCTCCGCGTGCCCCCGTCCGGCCGGAGCCGTCGAGAGCCGCAGCGGGGGATGCCCGTGGTGCAGACCCGCCACGGCCTCGGCGAGCTGCTCCGCGGCACGGTCGAGCTCGGGGCAGGGCTCCAGCGCCCGCAGCTCGTCGGTGACGGTCAGCAGTGCGGCGAGGTGTCCGGCAAGCTGGAAGTCCAGCTCCTCGTCACGACTCCGACGCGGAAGGGTGGGCGCCACCGCCGTATGGACCGATTTGGTGCGGATCGGTTCGTACATGGATGCACTCCTCCTGCAAACAGGAGTACATCCTACCTTGGACTCAGTCTAAGGAGGGAGTGTTTCGAGCCATCGGGACGACCGGCGCCCGGTTACGGCTGCCCGTAACCGTCCAGGAAGCGCGCGATCCGGCCCACGGCGTCCGCCAGATCCTCCTTCGCGGGCAGCGTGACCAGGCGGAAGTGATCCGGCTCCGGCCAGTTGAAGCCGGTGCCCTGCACCACCAGGATCCGCTCCGCCCGCAGCAGGTCCAGCACCATCTGCTGGTCGTCCTTGACCTTGTAGACCTTCGGGTCCAGCCGGGGGAACGCGTACAGCGCGCCCTTGGGCCGCACGCAGGTCACCCCCGGGATCTGCGTCAGCAGGTCGTACGCCACGTCCCGCTGCTCGGCCAGCCGGCCGCCCGGCAGCACCAGGTCCTTGATCGACTGCCGGCCGCCCAGGGCGGTGGCCACCGCGTGCTGTGCCGGGACGTTCGCGCACAGGCGCATGTTCGCCAGGATCGTCAGGCCCTCGAGGTAGCTGGTCGCGTGCTCCTTCGGGCCGCACACCGCGAGCCAGCCGCTGCGGTAGCCGGCCACCCGGTACGCCTTCGACAGCCCGTTGAAGGTGAGCGTCAGCAGGTCGGGGGCGATCGCCGCGGTCGGGGTGTGGGTCACGTCGTCGTAGAGGATCTTGTCGTAGATCTCGTCCGAGCAGACGATCAGGTTGTGCCGGCGGGCGATGTCGGTCAGCTGCCGCAGCAGCTCGTCGTCGTAGACCGCGCCCGTGGGGTTGTTCGGGTTGATGATCACCAGCGCCTTGGTGCGGTCGGTGATCTTGCGCTCGATGTCGGCGAGGTCGGGGAACCAGTCCGCCTGCTCGTCGCAGCGGTAGTGCACCGGGGTGCCGCCCGACAGCGACACGGCGGCCGTCCACAGCGGGTAGTCGGGCGCCGGGATCAGCACCTCGTCGCCGTCGTCCAGCAGCGCCTGCATCGACATCTGGATCAGCTCGGAGACGCCGTTGCCGAGGTAGACGTCCTCGACGTCCAGCTCGATGCCCTTGGTCTGGTAGTGCTGCATGACCGCCCGCCGAGCCGGGAGGATGCCCTTGGAGTCGCCGTAGCCGTGCGCGCCGCCGAGGGAGCGCAGCATGTCCTCCAGGATCTCCGGGGGGCACTCGAAACCGAAGGCGGCGGGGTTGCCGGTGTTCAGCTTCAGGATGCGGTGACCTGCCGCCTCCAGCCGCATGGCCTCCTCCAGCACCGGGCCGCGGATGTCGTAGCAGACGTTGGAGAGCTTCGTGGACTGGATCACCTGCATGTCCGCGAGCTTACGGCCACGTACCGGGGACCGCCCCGTGTTCTTGGCCACGTATGCGCCGAAAGGTGAAGTGGCGCTACCTTCGCCGCCCTTTCTCGTTGCGCACGGAACGACCGGCCAGGACGTCCGTCCGGCGGCCGTCCTCGATGACGAACCGCCCGTCGACGAGTACGTGCGGGATGCCGGTGGGCGGTGTGCGCGGCGCCTCGTACGTCGCGCCCGCGGCGACCGTCCCCGGGTCGAAGAGCACCAGGTCCGCGCGGTGGCCCACGCGGACCAGGCCGCGGTCGGACAGCCCCAGCCGGGCCGCGGGGCGGCCGGTGAGGTGCGCGACGCACTCCTCCAGCCCGAGCACGCCGAGCTCGCGCACATAGCGGCCGAGGTAGTGCGGGAAGGTGCCGTACGCCCGGGGGTGCGGCTTGTCCCCGACGAGCAGGCCGTCGCTGCCGCCGGTGTGGGCGCGGTGGCGCATGATCGCCCGGACGTTCTCCTCGTGGCCGACGTGCTGCAGGACCGTCGTGCCCAGGCGGTCCTCCAGCAGCAGTCGGCGCGCCGTCGCGAAGTCCGCCAGCCGGCGCCCCACATGGCCCGCCAGGGCGGGCTCGCACACCCCGGAGACCTCCAGCGTCCGCCACTCCACGGGCACGCCGTGGCAGCCGTCCGAGCCCACCACCTCCATCGCGTGCCGGATGCGCTCGGCCTGCGCGTCGTCCCGGAGCCGGGCGAGGGTCGCCTCCGGACCGCCCTCCGTCGCCCAGCTCGGCAGGGTCGACGCGAGCGTCGTGCAGCCCGGCAGGTAGGGATACGTGTCGAGGGTGATGTCCGCCCCCGCGGCGAGCGCCTCGTCCAGCAGCGCGAGCAGCTCGGGGGCGCGGCCCGCGTTCACGCCGAAGTTCATCGTGGCGTGCGCCAGGTGCAGGGCGCAGCCCGCCTCCCGGGTCACCGCGATCATCTCCGCGTAGGCCTCCAGCGCGCCGGCGCCGTAACTGCGGTGGTGCGGGCAGTAGTAGCCGCCGTGGGCCGCCACGACCCGGCACAACTCGGTCAGTTCGGCGTCCGAGGCGTACATCCCCGGGGTGTACGTCAGCCCGGACGACATCCCCACGGCGCCCTGCGCCAGCCCCTCGGCGACCAGTTCCCTCATCCGGTCCAGCTCCGCCGGGGTCGCCGGGCGGTCCTCCCACCCGACGGCCAGCATCCGCACGGTGCCCTGCGGGACCAGGTAAGCGGCGTTGACGGCGATGCCCCGGTCCAGGCGGTCCAGGTACTCGCCGACGGTGCGCCAGTCGTACTCCAGGCCCTGGGGGTCGCCGTTCCACCCCGCGATCTGGCGGCGCAGCTCGGCCAGCGTGCGGTCGTCCACGGGGGCGTACGACAGCCCGTCCTGGCCCAGCACCTCCAGGGTCACGCCCTGCGCCGCCTTCGCCTCGTGCGCGGGGTCCGTGAGCAGGGCCAGGTCGCTGTGGGCGTGCATGTCGATGAACCCGGGGGCGAGCACGAGCCCGCGGGCGTCCAGGGTGCGGCGTGCGCCGCGTACCGTGCCGATCTCCGTGATGCGGCCGCGCTCGATGCGGACGTCCGCCGGGTACGCCGTGGTCGTCCCGGTCCCGTCCACGACGGTCGCGCCGCGAATCGCCAAGTCCATGCGGGCCTTCCCTCTGCCGGTCGGTCTGTGTCGCGGCCGGTTGTCGGGGCACCGACGAAATGCGCCGGCCCCGCATGCCGGAGTAGCCAGTCGCACATCAAAATCACTTCCCCGCACCCCGGGTCACACCTGCGCCAACGCGGGTCTCCCGGAGCTGAATTCCGCGGGCCGCACCCACGACCCGCCACTGCGGACCAGGCCGGCTCTTGAACGAGGCCCCGCGGTGGGTTCGTCGACAGCGCGGTCTTAGGGTGTCCGCCGGCGGGTTCGCATCGGACGAGCTCGAGGGACAGCAGGGGGAGGACGCAGATGGCGTCAACCGTACGGGCGGGTCGCAGAAGACACGGAACATCCCGCGTGGTGAGGCTGGCAGTCCTGGCGGGCGCTGTGGCCACGGCATCGGCTCTGGTTGTCTCGGGCGTCGGCGCCGAGTCGGCGGCGGGGTCCGAATCCGCTCAGGGCCGTGGAGGGGTCGGCACGGTCGCGCAGATGAAGGACGCCCGGGACGTCGCCCGGCTGGCGACGGGGGAGCGGGTGGAACTGGTCGACGGTAAGTATCTCGACATCGCGCAGCGAAACGGGCAGGACGCGGGGCACTACGCCATCACTTCGACGGACGGCTCAATCGGCGTCCGCCCGATGGGCCGACAGCGGCCCACCGCCGGGACGCGGATGCGCGTCGACGCGACGCCGGCAGTCGCGCCCATGGCGGCGGTCCAGGCGACGACGTACTCGGTGAAGTTCTCCATCACCAATGCGGACGTCACGACCAAGTCGATCGCTCTGTGGAACCGTTCCACCTGGGCCGCGGTACCGGTGGACGACGACGGCTACGGCCCGGACGCCACCGCCAAGCTCGCGCCGGGCAGCTACTTCGCCGTCGCACTGCACTCCGACTACGGGCAGCCCAGTTACCTCCTCACCCGTGCGTTCACCGTGACGACCTCCGGTCTGACGGTGAAACTCGACCAGAAGCTGGCCAAGGAGACGGCCATCAGGACCGACGACACCACCGCCGCCCGCGACGCGGCCGCGGTGTGGATCTCGGTCCCCGGCGGCAACCTGGCGGGCTTCGCCGGCCGCGGTATGGACAAGGTCTACACCACGCCCTTCTCGGTCACCGGGGCTTCCCTGCGCGTTCACGAGGTGCTGACCGAGAAGGGGTCCTCCGCCTCCGCCCCCAGCCCGTACCGGTACGACCTGACGCACTCCTTCGACAACACCGTCCCCTCTTCGCCGATCGCGTCGGTACGACAGGCGAGTCTCGCCAAGGCCACCACCCCGATCCGCGCCCAGGGCGTCGCCATGCGGGCGTATCTGCAGACCGTGCCGCAGACCGGCGAATGGACCGGCGTCTTCATCGGCGACTGGGTGAAGACCGGCGCGACCACCACCGAATACGTCACCCCGGGCATCTCGTACTCGCGCCTGGTCGACTACGGCACCGGCGACCACTCCCTTTCGCTGCCCGACCGCACCCTGGCCGCCGGCACCACCACGGCCGGACCCACCGTGGGTGCGGCCCCCTTCGGCCCCGGCCCAGCGGGCAACCGCTCCACCCGCAGCTCCACGAAGATGAGCCTGACCGAGTCGGCGACCCTGAGCGACGCGGCCGGCAACCCCGGCACCGACGGCCGCTCGATGTCCTCCTACCGGCTCACCTCCGGTGGGCAGACCCTCGCGTCGGCCGACGGCCTGTCGCCGTATTCCGGGCTGTCCGCCACCGTTCCGAGCACCACCGCCACCTACCAGCTGACACACACCGTCACGCGCAGGACCGGTTACTCACGCCTGTCGACGCTGGTACGCAACGAATGGACGTTCACCTCCACGGGCAGCAGCACCTCCCGCGCGCTGCCCCTGATCGACACGTCCTTCGCCGTATCCGCACTGAACGCCCGCAACGCGGCCGGCACCGCCCCCGTGACCGTGGACGTCACAGCCGCGACCCGCGACTCCGAGGCGGTGGAGACCGTCACCGCCCTGGAGTACTCCACGGATGACGGCACCACCTGGACCCAGCTCCCGCTCACCACCACCGACACCGGCACCGCCGCGACTCTGACTGTCCCGATCACCGCGGCATACGTCTCGCTGCGCGCCACGGCCGTCAACGACGAAGGCGGCAGCGTCCGGCGCACCGTGATCCGCGCCTTCGGCGGACCGGGAATTCAGGGCGACGAGCAGGTCGGCACGACGAAGATCTCGAACCTGGTCGTCAACGGCGGGAAGCCGGTGGTTCTCACCACCGACGAGCTCCAGGAGTTCAAGGCGACCTTCACCGCCACCGATCCCTCCGGCATCGCCGAAGGCGACCTGTTCCTGTACCACGGCTCATACGGCGCACCTGACGGCGTACTCCTCGGAACCTGGCCCGCGACCTGCACCGCGCAGTCCGCCACCACCTCGATCTGTGAGACGCAGCTGGCTTACGTTTGGCCGCGTTCCACCCTGGGGTTCAACTCTCTCGCGGGCACCTGGAAGGTCGCCGCCTGGGCATGGTCGAAGGACGGCACCAGCCACACCGACCTGCATGCTGCCGAAAGCGTCCTCGTGCAGCGCCACTCCAAGCTCACGGTGAACGCTTCTCCTGAGCCGATCGCCAAGGGCAAGACGCTCACGGTCACCGGGACCTTGACCCAGGCGAACTGGCAGTCGGACACGAAGGCCTACGTGGGCTACGGCAGCCAGTCGGTGAAGCTGCAGTTCCGTAAGAAGGGCACGACCACCTACACGACCGTCAAGACGGTCATGTCGTTCGCTGGAGCGCTGAAGACCACCGTCACCGCCTCCACCGACGGCTACTGGCGCTTCAGCTTCGCCGGAACGACCACCACCCCGGCGGTCTCCGCAGCCGGCGACTACGTCGACGTGCAATAGCGAGCAGCCCCCCGACCGTGCGCGGACGCTGTTGGTCAACCCGCCCCGCCGGATCTCATCCGGCGGGGCGGAGTGCTGCGAAGATGTGACGCGGGTGCGGGCGAGGGGTCTGCCGATGAGCCGGTCATCGAGCCGGGCGAGGCGGACCACTGCGGTATGACACGTCTCCCCGAGGACGCCCGGGCCCGCCGGTGTGGGGTGACGCTGGAGCCCGTCTCGTCGGTACTCCTCGGCGTGTGCGGGTTGTTGCGCCTGCGGCGGACATCCCCCACCCACCCGCCCTCCCCCAACCTTCGGCCGGGGACGCCCCCAACTCCCCGGCCCCCTCCGTATGCGTGGGCGATTGCCGTCAGAAGAACGTGCGGACGAAGTCCGTGACGACGCCGCCCTCGCCCACGACAGGCACAAGCTGCCACTTGTCGAACGCCGTGCACGGATGCGACACCCCCAGCCCCACCCAGTCGCCGACCGCCAGGTCCCCCGCCCCGGGGGCGACCTCCACGAACGCGTGCTGGTCGGCCAGCCTGGTGACCGTGAGCCCGGCCGCCGGGACGGCGGAACCGTCGGCGCGGCGTACGACCTGCGGCACCGGCAGGTCGAGGTCGTACGGCGCGTCGCGCTTGCCCGCGTTGAGGAGGGCGAGCCCCGGCTCGGGCCGGGAGAGCACCTGGGTCCACAACCGGAACGCGGGTTCGAGCGAGCCCTCCGAGGGGATGCGGTCGCGGAACGGCGTCAGATCGCGGTAGTGGACGTCGTCGTGGGTGACGTACGCCCCGGACCGCAGAAGCCCCAGCACCGGCAGGGACAGGTCCCCGAGCGTGCCGAACGCGTCCGCCACCGCGTCGAACCACTCGCTGCCGCCCGCGCTCACCACGATCTCCCCGGCTTCGGCGAACCGCCCGGCCGCGTCGAAGTCCCGGGCGAGCGCGACCAGTTCATCGAGCCAGCCGCGCGGGTCCGGGGCCGCCGCCTCGTAGCCCGCGACGCCTACGAGGCGCAGGTGCCGCGCCGCGCCGACCGCGTCGGCGACGCGCGCCGCCTCCGCGGAGCCGCGCACGCCGGTGCGGCCTCCCTCCGCGCCGAGTTCGACGACGACGTCCACGACGGCCGTGAGGGCCGCGTCCATCAGCTCCACCCCGCGCACGGAGTCCACGTAGCAGACGAAGCGGAACTCCGGGTCGCCCGCGAGCTCGCCGGACAGCCAGCGCAGCGCCGCCGCGTCGACGAGCTCGTTGGCGAGGAAGACGCGCCGCACGCCGAACGCCCGGTAGACCCGCACCTGGTGCGGGGTCGCGGCGGTGATGCCCCACGCGCCGTGGGCGAGCTGGCGGGCGAAGAGCTGCGGGGCCATGGAGGTCTTGCCGTGCGGGGCGAAGGCGAGGCCGTGCCTGCCGGCCCAGTCGGCGAGCTGGGCGAGGTTGTGTTCCAGGGCGGGCTCGGAGAGCGTGAGCAGCGGCGTGGTGAAGCCGCCGTCGAAGACGGTGCGGCGCTGGGCGGCCAGTTCGCCGACGGTCAGGCCGTCGGCGTCCGGCGGGAGTCCCTTGAAACGGTGGTCCACCCGCTCCCGGTGCAGCTCGTCGATGCCCGTGACCTGGTCCATCCCGCCTCCGTCCGGAGCTGTTGCAGTATGTGCAACGGCCGTTGCGTGCTGTGTTTCCCGCTGTCTAACATCCCGGCCAGCACCGGGTCAACGGTGCGCGGAGAGGAGCGGATGTGACCGGCACCATGGCCGTGGACGTCGTGTGCGTGGGCGAGTCCATGATCACCTTCGTTCCCTCCGCGCCCGGGCAGCGCCTCGCCGACGCGGCCGTCTTCGACCGCGGGACGGGCGGCGCGGAGTCCAACGTCGCCTGCGCGCTGGCCCGTCTGGGCCATGCCGTGCGCTGGATCAGCCGGGTGGGCGCCGACCCGTTCGGGGACCATCTGGTGACGGCGATCGCCGCGGCCGGCGTCGACGTCTCGGAGGTGCGCCGCGACCCCGGCCGCCCCACCGGGGTCTACTTCCGCACCGGCGACGGCGAGGTCGCCTACTACCGGTCCGGTTCGGCCGCCACCGCCATGGACCCGGGGAACGTCGACCGGCGCGACGCCTGGGCCGGCCGGGTGCTGCACCTGTCCGGCATCACCCCGGCCCTCTCCCAGGGGTGCGCGGACCTCGTCCACGGGCTCACCGCCCCCGGGCCGGACCGCCCGCTGGTCTCCTTCGACGTCAACCACCGTCCCGCCCTATGGCGTTCGGCCGACCCCGGACGGCTCGCCGTCCTCGCCGCCCGCTGCGACCTCGTCCTGGTCGGCGAGGACGAGGCCGCGGCCGCGTGGGGCCTGCCGGACGCCGACGCCGTGCGCGAGGCCCTGCCGGAGCCGGCCGTCCTCGTCGTCAAGCAGGGCGCGCGCGGTGCCACCGCGTACGAGGGCGGCGCGGACGGGGTGTTCGTGCCCGCGCCGGACACACCCGTCGTCGACCTCGTCGGGGCCGGTGACGCCTTCGCCGCGGGCTTCCTGTCGGCGACGCTGCGCGCGCTCCCGCTGCGGGACCGGCTCGCCCGGGGCCACGCCCTGGCCGCCGCGGTGATCGGGGTGCGGGGCGACTCGCTCGCCGCCCTCGGCGAGGAGGCATGGGGGAGACTGCGCGCATGAGCCAGACCGTGGACCGCGCACTGCGCATCCTGCCCCTGCTCGCGGAGGGGCCCGCCAACCTCGAACAGGTCGCCACCCGCCTGGACGTGCACAAGTCCACCGCGCTGCGCCTGCTGCGCACCCTGCACGAGCACGGCATGGTCTACCGCCAGGACGACCAGCGCTACCGCCTCGGCGCCCGGCTGTTCGCGCTCGCCCAGGAGGCGATGGAGAACCTGGACGTCCGCGGTATCGCCCACCCCCACCTCGTGGCCCTCAACGAGCTGACCGGGCACACCGTCCACCTCGCGGTGTACGAGGAGGGCGAGGTGGTCTACATCGACAAGGTGGAGAGCCGCTACGCGGTGCGCATGTACTCGAGGATCGGCAAGCCCGTCGCCATCACCGTGGCCGCCGTGGCGAAACTGCTCCTGGCCGACCTGCCCGAGGCGGAGCGGCGCGCGGTCGCGCGGAGCCTGGAGTACCCGCGCTACACCGCGCGTTCGATCACCGACCCCGCCGCCCACCTCGCCGAACTCGCCCGGGTCCGCGAGCAGGGCTGGGCGAGCGACCTCGGCGGCCACGAGGAGTCCATCAACTGCGTCGCCGCGCCGATCCGCGGAGCCGACGGGCGCGTCGCCGCCGCCTGCTCCATCTCCGCCCCCAATGTGGTCGTCAGCGCCGAGGAGTTGCTGAAGCTGTGTCCGCAGGTCCAGCGCACCGCGGAGGCCATCAGCCGCGAGTACTCCGGAAGACCGAGCGAAGGAACCAGATGAGCGAGAAGACCGCGATCACCCCGGCCGGCCACACCACCCCGCCGGCGAGGTTCTCCCACGGCGTCCGCAAGGGCGGCATCCTGCAGGTGGCCGGCCAGGTCGGCTTCGGCCCCGCCGTGCCGGGGCAGGCACCCGCACCGGTGGGGCCGGGTCTGCGGGAGCAGACCCTGCAGACCCTCGCCAACGTGCAGGCGGTGCTGGAGGAGGGCGGCTCCTCGTGGGAGGACGTCGTCATGGTCCGGGTCTACCTCACCGACACCGCGCACTTCCCCGAGTTCAACGCCCTCTTCGACGAGTTCTTCGCCGGCCTGAAGGGCGCCCCCGCCGCCCGTACGACGGTCTACGTCGGTCTGCCCGCCGGGCTGCTCGTCGAGATCGACGCGCTCGCCGTCCTGGACTGACCTCCCGCCGTTCCTCGTCATCCAGGCGCGGCCGCAGCCATTCGCCGCCGGCCTGGCGGCGGCCGGCGGGACACCGCACCCCGGGGGGACGGGACCTCTCCCGGGGGTGCGGTGCGTCGGTGACGGTCCCGCCGGTTACGGCAGCCCGTGTACGTGGGGGCCGACGGTGTTCGAGAAGGCGTTGCCGTTCGTCGCGTCCCAGTTGGTGGACCAGGTCATCGCGCCGCGCAGCCCCGGCCAGGTCGTCGGGGGCTTGAAGGAACCGCAGTTGGTGCCCTTGGTGAGGCAGTCCAGGGCGTTGTCGACCACGGCCGGCGACACGTAGCCGCTGCCGGCCGCCCGGGTCGAGGCGGGCAGGCCGATGCCCACCTGGGAGGGGGCGAGGCCGCTCTGCAACTGGATGCAGGCCAGCGCCGTGATGAAGTCGACCGTGCCCTGCGCGTACACCTTGCCGTCGCAGCCGTTCATGGTGCCGCTGTTGTAGTACTGGGTGTTGACGACGGTCAGGATGTCCTTGATGTTCAGCGCGGTCTGGAAGTAGCCGAAGGAGGTCGACTGCATGTCGATGGTCTGCGGGGCCATCGTGATGACCAGCCCGGAGCCGGCCTTGGCCGAAAGGGAGCGCAGCGCCTGCGTCATGTAGGTCGCGTTGATCCCGTTCTCCAGGTCGATGTCGACGCCGTCGAAGCCGTACGTCTGCATCAGCGAGTAGACGCTGCTGGCGAAGTTGTTCGCCGAGGCGGAGTCGCTGACGCTGATCGTGCCGTTCTGGCCGCCGACCGAGACGACGACCTTCTTGCCGGCCGCCTTCTTCGCCGCGACGTCCGCCTTGAACTGGCTGACCGAGTAGTTCAGCGCCGGGTCGAGGGTGAAGGAGACCGCGCCCGGCGTGGTCGTGGCGTCGGCGAACGCCACCGCGATGATGTCGTACTGGCCCGGCACCTGGGCGATGGTCTGGACGGCCGCGCCGTTGTCGAAGTTCTGCCAGTAGCCGGTCAGTGCGTGCTTGGGCAGCGAGCCGCCGCCGGTGGGCGTGGGTGTCGGTGTGGGTGTGGGTGTCGGAGTCGGCGTCGGGGTGGGGTCCGTCGGGGTCGGGGTCGGGGTGGGCGTCGCGGTGCCGGGCGCGCCCAGCAGGCTCACGTCGTCGGCGAGGAAGGCGGGCTGGGCGTACCAGCCGTGCACGTAGACCGTGACCGAGGTGGTGGTCGCTCCGGTGGTGAAGCCGGTGGACAACTGCTGGTACGAGGACGCCGACGGAGTCCAGGTGGAGACCTCGGCCATCCCGCTGCCGGTCGCGCCGAGGTAGACGTAACTGCCCTGGACGAAGGCGCTCAGCCGGTACGTGGAGCCCGGCCGGACGCTGATCGTCTGCGAGCAGCGGGCGTTGTCCGAGGAGGACGGGGTGGCCTGCAGGGCCTTTCCGCCGCCGTGCACCGGGCCGCTCACGGCCGCGCCGCTGGAGGCGGTGCAGGTCCAGCCGGACAGGCCGCTCTCGAAACCGCCGTTGGTCACGAGGTCGGGGTCCGCGGCACTGGCACTGCCGGACGTGGCGATGAGCCCCGCCACCGCGAGGGCGGCGGCGCCGACGGCCGCCGCGGCTCTGAGGGCGGTGCTCCGTGGGCGTGCGTGTTCCACTACTGCCTCCTGGGGGCGAGGAGTTGGGCGGGTACGCGAGTGGCCACTCTTGTGTGGACGCAGTTTGGTCCAGACCAATCCTGTGGTCAATACCTCTGCCGGCGTGCGTAGTCCCGCGTCCCGCGGGTACCACCGACTTCATCAACTGTTCGGCGACTTTCCGCACTGCTCCGGCTACGCAGGGATAAGCTCTCCGGGCAGGGACTGGGCGGGAGTTCCGGGAGGTCGCGGGTGTCGAGCGTCATAGCGGTCACGGCGGACGATCTCGCGCTCCCGCTGGAGCAGCACGTGATGCGCACCGCCGCGGCCCTGGAGGCCCACGGCCACCTCGTCGTACTCGTCCCGCCGGAGCCCACCGATCCCTTGCGCCGCCGCGTCCACACCGTGCGCGCGGCCCTGGAGGCGGACCGGGTGGCGATCGTCCCGGTCGACCTGCCGCCGCTGGCCGCCCTGCTTCTGGCCGAGCAGCTGCGCCAGCTCGCCGCCACCGACCTCGGGCCCGGTGTGCTCGCCGGTGCCGCCCGGCTGCTGTCGCACTACCTCCACTCCGGCGCCCTGCTCGGCTCGGTCTCCCGGCTCGACCGGGTGGACGTGCCCGTCGGCGCCCACCTGAAGTCCCTGGTGCCCGGCCGCCACTTCGCCGTCCTCGCGCACCCCGAACCGCACCTGTCCGAGGCCCGGGCCGACGCCGTGCCGGCCGGGCCGGCGTTCCTGACCCAGCTCGCCGTCGCCCACGGCCACGGCGTCGACGCCGGCTGGGTCACCGGGCCGCTGGCCCGCGCCTGGCGGAGCCTGCACGTGCGGGAGGTGCCGCTGCCGGCGGACTCCGCGCGCTGGTGGGGCACCGGCAGGCTCGTCGAGTTCACCGCCTACATCGCCGACGTGGGCGTGCTGTACCAACTGGTCACCTCGGTCCGCCGGGACACCTGCGGCTGGTGCGGGCTGGCCGTCATCGGCGACCGCTGCCTGTTCTGCTCGGCCACGGTGGACGGGCAGCAGCGCGTCCGGCCTCCCGAGCGGCCGCGTCAGGTCGTGCACCCCGGCCCCCGCGCGCCCTCCCTGGCGCCCAGGGCGTCCCCGGCCCCGCAGGTATCCCCCCACCAGCACTCGGCACTTGAGCGATAGGGCCCCACCTCTATGAACTCACGTCAGCGTCGCGGCGTCGTCCTCCTCGTGGTCTCCGCGCTGTGCGCGCTCGCCGCGTTCGCCGGGGTCGTCAGCATCATCGGGGACGCCCGCTCCCAGGTCGGGCCGAAGGTGACCGCGTACCGGCTGGCCGCGGACGTGCCCGCGTACGAGGCCGTCGGCCGCGGCCAACTGCAGGCGGTCCGGATACCCGAGCGGTGGCTGCCCGCCACCGCCGTCCGCGACCTCGGCCGGCTGGACGGCAAGATAGCCGCCGTCCCGCTGCACCGCGGCTCCCTGCTGCAGACGGACATGGTCGCCGAACGGCCCGCGCTGCGGGCCGGGCAGATGGAGATCGCGATCATGATCGACGCGGAGACCGGCGTCGCCGGGAAGATCACCCCGGGGGCGAGGGTCAACATCTTCGCCACCTTCGCACCGCGCAGGGACACCGACCCCGAGGTCTCGAAGATCATCGTCGCGGGCGCCCGGGTCATCGACGTCGGCGAGATCAAGGCCTTCGACACCGGGGCCGACAACCGCCGCGTCAGCAGCCAGGGAGTCCCCATCACCTTCGCCCTCGACGCCGCGGACGCCCAGCGGGTCGCCTTCGCCGAGTCCTTCGCCCGGCACGTACGCCTCGCCCTCGTCGCCCCGGGGGACGCGACCGCCCCCGCCGAACGGGACCGCACCTACACCCTCGCCCGCGACGGAGCCGCCTCGTGACCGGCGTACGCATCCTGTCGGGCACCCCCGACCCCGACACCGCCCGGGCCCTGACCGGCGTGCTCCACCAGTTGCCGGGAGCCGAACCAGGGCCGGCCGTCCCGGACTCCACCACGCTGCTGGACGTCCTCGCGCGCGCCGCCGAGACCGGGATCGACGAACTGCCCGAGGTCGTCGTCGTCCACGACCGCATCACACCGGTGCCCGCGCTCGAGGTCATCCGCGAGATCGCGCTCCGCTTCCCCGCGGTCGGCGTCATCCTGCTCACCGCCGACCCGAGCCCGGCCGTCCTGTCCGGCGCCATGGACGCCGGGGCGCGCGGCGTCGCCGGGGTGCCGCTGTCCTACGAGGAACTCGGCACCCGCGTCGAGGCGGCCGCCGCCTGGGCGGCCGGCGTACGCCGCCACCTCAGCCCCCAGCAGCCCGCACTGCCCGCCGTGCCCGGGGGCAGGCTGGTCGCCGTGGCCGGAGCGAAGGGCGGGGTCGGCACCACCGTCGTCGCCGTCCAGCTCGCCCTCGCCGCGCAGGCCGCCGGCAAGTCCACCGCCCTGGTCGACCTCGACCTGCAGGGCGGCGACGTCGCCTCCTACCTCGACGTCCAGTTCCGCCGCTCCGTCGCCGACCTCGCGGACATCGCCGACGTGACCACCCGCGTGCTGCAGGACGCCATGTACGCCCACGAGTCCGGGCCCGCGCTGCTGCTCGCGCCCGGCGAGGGGGAACGCGGCGAGGAGGTCACCGACCGCGCCGCCCGGCACGTACTGCACGCGCTGCGGCAGCGGTACGAGGTCGTGGTCGTCGACTGCGGCACCCAGATGACCGGCGCGAACGCGGTCGCCGTCGAGACCGCGGACACCGCGCTGCTGGTCACCACGCCCGACGTGGTCGCCGTGCGGGCCGCCAAGCGCATGGTGCGGATGTGGGACCGGCTGCAGATCCGCAAGCCCCAGGACGTCGTCGCCGCCGTCAACCGACACACCCGCGGCAGCGAGATACAGCCCTCGCTGATCGCCCGGATCACCGGCACCCGGATCGCCTCCGCCGTGGTCCCCGCCGCCTTCCGGGAACTGCAGTCGGTGGTGGACGCCGGACGGCTCCAGGACCTCGACAACCGCTCCACCGTCAAACAGGGCGTGTGGACGCTCGCCGCGGAGATCGGCCTCACGGGGCCCGGGCAGGCCGTGCCGGCCCGCCGCGGCCGCCGCGGGCGCGGCGAACAGGGCCAGGTCACCCTGGAGACGCTCGGCATGACACCGCTGATCCTGCTGGTGCTCGTCCTGGTCTGGCAGGCGGTGCTGACCGGGTACACCTTCACCCTGGCCGGCCACGCCGCCGACCGGGCCGCCCGCGCGGCGGCGGTCGGCGAGGACGCCCGGGCGGCGGCCGCCGAGGACCTGCCGGGCGCCTGGCGGATCGCGGACTTCGGCACCACCGGGGCCGACGGCATGGTCGGGGTCACCGTGGGCCTGAAGGTCCCCGTCCTCTTCCCCGGCGCGATCGACTTCCCGCTGACCGTCCACGGCCACGCCTCGGCCGTCGACGAAGAGGCGGTCACACCGTGACGGCCCGCGCCCGCCGCGCCCGCGCCCGCCGCCGGCGCGACCGGGGCAGCGCCTCCCTGGAGTTCCTGGGGATGCTGCCGATCCTGCTGCTGATCGCCCTCGCGGGCGTGCAGCTGGGCCTCGCCGCCTACACCGCGGCCCAGGCCGGCACGGCCGCCCGCGCCGCCGCGCGCATGGCCGCGCTGCACGACCCTCCCGTGAGCGGCCCCGTCGCGGGCACGGAGGCGGTGAGCTCCTGGCTGCAGGACGGTACGCAGGTCAGCACCACCGGCGACACGGGGGACTCCGTGCAGGCGACGGCGACCGTGGAGATCCCGTCGGTGCTCCCGGGCCTCAGCCCGGGCTCCGTCACCCGGACCGCCACGATGCCCAGGGAGGACGACGAAGGGGCCGACGAATGAGCCTGCGCGACCGCATCGCCGCGAACGAGGACACCGCCCCGCAGACGCAGGAGGGCCACCTCGTCGCCGTCTACCGGGCCAAGCTCCTCCAGGAGATCGACCTCGCCGAGATGTCGGCGCTCGCCGCCGCCGAGCGCCGGGTGCGCCTGGAACGCGTCCTCGGCCACATCATCAGCCGCGAAGGCCCGGTGCTCTCCACCAAGGAGCGCACCGGCGTCATCCGCCGTGTCGTGGACGAGGCCCTGGGCCTGGGCATCCTCGAACCGCTGCTGGAGGACGCCTCCATCACCGAGATCATGGTCAACGGCCCGGACCGCATCTACATCGAGCGCGCCGGCCGGGTGGAGCCCGTCGCCGCCCGGTTCAGCAGCCCCGAACAGCTGCTGCAGACCATCGAACGGATCGTGTCGACCGTCAACCGCCGGGTGGACGAGTCGAATCCGATGGTGGACGCCCGGCTGCCCTCCGGCGAGCGCGTCAACGTCATCATCCCGCCGCTGTCGCTGACCGGCCCCGTCCTCACCATCCGCCGCTTCCCGCGCGCGTACACCCTGCACGAGCTGATCGGCCTCGGCACCCTCGACGAGCACATGCTGATGCTGCTCTCCGCGCTCGTGCGGGCCAAGTTCAACATCATCGTCAGCGGCGGCACCGGCTCGGGCAAGACCACGCTGCTCAACTCGCTGTCCGGGCTCATCCCGGACGGCGAGCGCATCATCACCGTCGAGGACGCCGCCGAACTCCAGCTCCAGCAGGAGCACGTCGTACGTCTGGAGAGCCGGCCGCCCAACGTCGAGGGGCAGGGTCGGATCACCATCCGCGACCTCGTGCGGAACTCGCTGCGCATGCGCCCCGACCGGATCATCGTCGGCGAGGTCCGCGGCGGCGAGACCCTCGACATGCTGCAGGCCATGTCGACCGGCCACGACGGCTCGCTGGCGACGGTGCACGCCAACTCCGCCGAGGACGCGGTGCTCAGGCTGCAGACGCTGGCCTCCATGTCGGAGGTGAAGATCCCCTTCGAGGCGCTGCGCGACCAGATCAACAGCGCCGTCGACGTCATCGTCCAGCTGCGCCGCGACGTCGACGGCACCCGCCGGATCGCCGAGATCGCCGTGCTGTCCTCACGCGGCCGCGACACCTTCCGGCTGACCACCGCGAGCCGCTTCCGCGCCGAGCCGATGGGGCCCGACCGGATCGTGCGGGGGTGGTTCCACCACCAGCCCGTACCGCGGGAACTGGCCGAGCGCTTCCACCTGGCGGGCGAGTCCGTCCCGGCGGCGTTCGGGATCGGCGAGACGGAACTGGAGCTGTCGAGCAGGGAGGCGAAGTGAACACGCCAACGATGGCCCTGGCCGTGCTCGGCGTGACCGGCCTCGCGCTGGTGCTGGGCGTCTGGGGCCTGCACGCCTGGAGAGGCGGACGTGTCGACCGCGCCGCGCTCGTCGACCGGCTGGCCGACGTCCCGGCCGCGGAGCGGCATGCGGTGCCCTTCGCCGGCCTCGACCGGCGGGTCCGGCGCACCGACTGGGGCCGGCGGCTGGCCGCGCGGCTCGCCGCCACCGGCACCGGCCTGACGCCGGGACAGTTCACCGCGGCCGCCGTCGGCGTCGTCGGCGGCGCCTGGCTGGTCGCCGACATCGTGCTGGCGCCCTTCTTCGGGCCGATCGCCGGGCTCCTGGCGGCCTGGGCGGTCAGCTCCTTCCTCGGGTGGCGGCGACGGGTGCGCACCGAGCGCTTCATCGCCCAGTTGCCCGAACTCGCCCGCGTCCTGGCCAACGCCACCCAGGCCGGGCTGGCGCTGCGCACCGCCGTCGGCATGGCCGCCGAGGAACTGGAGGCCCCGGCCGGCGAGGAACTGCGGAAGGTCGCCGACGCCATGACGCTCGGGCACTCCATCGAGGACGCCATGGCAGAACTGCAGGAGCGGCTGCCCAGCCGGGAACTGGTGGTGCTGGTCACCACGCTGGTCCTGTCCTCCCGGGCCGGCGGCTCGGTGGTGGAGTCACTGCGCAACCTCACGGTGACGCTGGAGGAGCGCAAGGAGACCCGGCGCGAGGTCCGCACCCAGATGTCCCAGGTCACGGTCACCGCGTACGCCGTCCCCGTCATCGGCATCGGGTCGCTGCTGCTGCTCGACCGGATCATGCCCGGCTCCCTGGGCGCGATGACCGGCTCCGGGGCCGGGCGGATCGCCGTCCTCGTCGCCCTGGGCCTCTACGTCGTCGGCTTCGCGCTCATCCGCCGCATGTCGCGGATCGACGTGTGAGGGGGGTGGAGGAACGTTGATCGCCGTCGTGCTGGCCGCCGTCGCCGCCCTCGGAGCCGTGGGCGTCTGCTACGGCATCGGCCTCTACCGCTCCGAGGTCAAACTGCCCGGCGACCTCCAACTGGCCCTGGAGGTCGGACGGACCCGCACCACCAAGGTCGGCAACGCCGTCGACCGCCTCGGGATGCGCTGGGCGCCCCTGGTGCTGCGCCTCATGGGCCCCGCCCGGGTCAACCGGATCCGCACCCGCATCGACCACGCCGGGCACCCCTACGGCCTCACCGTCGACCGCTACGCCGCCCGGCGCGCCGTCTACGGCGCCCTCGGAGCCCTGGCGGCCCTGGTGCTCCTCCAGGCCGGCCACTGGTTCGCCGCCCTGCTGATGGTCGCCTACGGCCTCGGCTGGACGGACCTCGGCATCCGGCTCGCGGTCCGCAGACGACGCGACGAGATCGAGCGCACGCTCCCGGACTTCCTCGACGTCCTCGCGGTGGTGGTGAGCGCCGGCCTCGGCTTCCGCCAGGCCCTCGAACGCGTGGCCTCCGTCTACAAGGGGCCCTGGAGCGACGAGATCCGCATCGCCCTGCGCCAGATGGACGTCGGCGTCAGCCGCCGCGACGCCTTCGACCAGCTGCGCAGGCGCAACGGCAGCGAACAGGTCGGGCAGTTCGTCACCGCCCTGCAGCAGGGCGAGGAGCTGGGCGCACCCATCGCCCGCACGCTGCTCCAGATCGCCACGGACATGCGCCGCACCGAGGCCCAGAACGCCCGCCGCCGCGCGGCCCGCACCGTGCCGCGCGCGACCGGTGTGGTCACCACGCTCCTCGTCCCCGCGACGATGATCCTGCTGATGACGGGCACGATCCTCGGGTCGCGCATCAACTTCGGCGACCTGCTGGGGTGATGGGGGTGACGGGGTGGTGAACGCATTCTCGGTGCGGGTGGTGGGTAGTGACGGGAGCCGTCATATTGGGTGCGGAGCCCAGGGTTGCGGTGTACATTTGCAGTCGCAACCACATTTGCACCTGCAATCAGGCACGAATCGCAGCGGGTTGACCCGATGGGAGGCGGTGCGCCGTGGACCTCACCGGCACCGCGACCGCCCGCGGCGATAGCCAGACCCCGGCCGACGCAAGGGGCGCGGCCGGCGCACGTCTCGTGACTACGGTTTGGGGCACGGAAGATGAGCAGGTGGGTTGTGAAGCGACTGACCGCGCTGCGCACGCGTGTGCGCGTCCGCGGCGACTCGGGGCAGACGTCGTTCGAGTACCTGGGCATCGCGGTGGTGATCGCGGTCATCATCGGTGTGCTGGCGGGAACGACGGACATAGGCGACGCCGTGCTCGAGGGAATCCTCGACAAGATCTCGGACATCGTCGACGCCGGCTGACCGGGCGGGGGCGCGGCGATGGAGGCCAGACCCTCGGGCTCTACATCGTGGCCGTCGGCGCCCTGTTCTTCCTGGCGTTCGCGTATTTCGCGGTCGGGCAGGCCTCATCGGTGAGGAACACGGCGCAGACCGCGGCCGACGCCTCGGCCCTCGCGGCCGCACGGGAGGTTCGCGACAGCGTCAGGGAGTCATTCCTCGATGCCCTCGAGGCGAGAGACCTTGAGCGGCTGGCGGACCTGCTGGCCCTTGACGGGATGACCGCCGACGGCGCCTGCGGCGCTGCAGCGGACTACGCGGCGCGGAACGGGGCGGTCGTCGACGAGTGCGACGTGGGTGGTCCGGACAGTGCCACGGTTGCCCTTCACTCTTCGGGCACTGTCGGGAGGTCCGTCGTGCCGGGCACCGAATCGATGCACGCGAACGCCACCGCGACGGCGGTCGTCGAGAGCCGCTGCGACGTCGATGACGAGAGCGGCGACGCGATCACGTTCATCTGCGACGGAGACCGGTTCGCCGTGGATCCGACGGCCGACGACTTCGACCTGAAACTGGCGGAGTTCTACTCCGTCCATCTCAGTGAGTGAGGAACGGGGGACCGATGCGAATCCGGAAGCATGGCCCGGCCGCAGTCACCGTTGCCGTGGCCCTCGCCGCGGTTCTGGCGGGCTGCGGTGGCGGAGGCGACGAGGGCAAGGGCGAGGCCTCACCGTCCGCGAAGACAAGTACGTCGGGGAAGTCGAGTCCGACGGCGTCCGACGCGCCGACGCAGGTACTCGCCCAGATGAAGGGCGCGAAGGACATCACCGTCACGATCAGCGAGGCGACCCGGGATCCGGGCGGTTTCGTCACGGTGAAGGGTTCGATCACCAACAACGGTGACGATACGTTCAACGCCGCCACGTGGCGAGGCGACGAGCTTGCGGTTGCCAAGTCCGGAGCGTCCGTGGCCGGTGCCGTGTTGGTCGACTCGGTCGGAAAGAAACGCTACTACGTGCTGCGCGACACTGACGGCATCTGCCTTTGTACGACCAAGCTGATCGGCATCCGGCCCGAGGAGACGAGGCCGTTCTTCGCCCAGTTCCCGGCACCGCCGGAAGGCACCACCGAGATGGAGTTCCAGCTGCCGACGATGCCCCCGGCCAAGATCACGATCGCGGAGGGGTGAACCGTGCACCGTCCCCGTCCGCACACCCGCCCCGGCGTCGCGGTCGTGCTCGGCCTCGCGCTCGTGCTCACGCCGCTCACCGCCGCGAGCGCGCGGGCGGACGACGACCCGACGGCGCAGCCCACCCCGTCCGCGCCCGTGAAGGTGGACGCGGACGACGAGGACCTGCAACTGCCCGAGGGGGCGACGCTGGCACCGCCGAAGGTGCTGGACATCGTCTCCGTGACCGACGCGTCGTCCTCCGAGAACGCTTCCGCCGACGACGGCGAGGAGCGGCACGAGGAGTCGAATTCGTCCGTCACCTACGCCCTCCAGTCGGACGTCCTGTTCGGCAAGGACAGCGCCAAGCTGAACGCTGCGGCGACCGACCGGCTCAAGGCCATCGCGGCCGACATCGACGCCAAGGGCGTCACGCAGCCGATCCGTGTCTTCGGCTTCACGGACGACCTGGGGTCGTACGAGCACGGCAAGGTGCTGTCCAAGAAGCGGGCTGACGCCGTCTACAAGATCCTCGCGGAGGAGCTGGGCTCGCTCGGCAGCTCCGGCCACGCCTTCCAGGTGCGCGGGTACAGCGAGGACTACCCGATCGCGGACAACTCCACCGAGGCGGGTCGCAAGCAGAACCGCCGCGTGGAGATCACGTTCCGTCCCTCGTAGCGCGCCGGGCCGCGGTCAACAGAACGGCTCACCTACACGGGTGGGGCCCGGTGACGGGGTCCTTGATTTCCGCGCCGAGGAGCCGGTGCGTTCCGTGACGGAGCGTGTGCGGTGCGGATGTGACGTGAGGGGGCGAGTCATGCCATTCGCGGCCATTCGGACTAATCACCCGCCGTTCGCGCAACTTCTTCGGGGGAACCTTCACATCTCCCTCATGACCTTGGACCGGGAGAGCGGTTCCGGCGCGGTACCTTGGAAACCCCCCCTCGGGCCGGTCCGCTCTCCCCCCCTGCGGACCGGCCCGTCTTCTTTGCCCCCCGCGCCCCGCTCCGGCGGGAACCGCCCGGGCGTGCCGGGTGTCTCCGTACGACGACGGGGGCGTGCGCCCCCTCGCAGTGACGGGGGATGCCGATGGACGCTGCGATACCGGTGGTCTTCACCTTGGTGGCCGTGCTGATCACGCTCGTACCGCTGGCGATCGCGGTACGCGCCGGCCACCGCCTGCTGTGGATCCGGCGGGCCGTGCACGGCGGGTCGCGCGCCGAGGGGCGTTGCG
Organism: Streptomyces sp. PA03-3a; assembly: GCF_033792735.1. NCBI lineage: Bacteria > Bacillati > Actinomycetota > Actinomycetes > Kitasatosporales > Streptomycetaceae > Streptomyces > Streptomyces sp. PA03-3a. The sequence continues at coordinate 18,304 of NZ_JARAVM010000011.1, read as the reverse complement.
TGCGGGTGTACACGACCGTGGGCTCGACGAGCGAGGGCCCGGCCCGCTCACGGCAGCACTTCGTCTTCGAGTTCCGCACCGCCGACGGCCGCGACGTGCGCTTCGAGGACCCGGGCGCGCCCAGCACGACGATCGAGGGCGATCGCCTGACGGTCGCCTATGTCCCCGGGGCGCCGGAGCGGGCGCTGGTCGTCCCGGCCGGCTACCGGGTGCCGTACGGCCAACTCGCGCTGACGCTCGCGTTCCTGGGGCTCTTCGTCGCCGTGGGCATCGTGCTGGTCGTGGGTGGTGTGCAGTTCGCCGACGCCTTCGGCGGCGTCTCCGACCCGAACGACTTCGGGGGCGAGGGCTTCTAGGCCCCGAACCGGTGTCCGCCCGCCCCGTCCCGCCCCGCCTGCTTCTCCACGGTCACCTCCGTACCCGGCACCAGGCCCCAGGCCGCCATCGCGCCGGCCTCCGCCTCCAGCACGTGACGGGCCCGCAGCCGCGGGCGGCCGAGCCGGCCCGGCGGCATGGTGCGGACGGCGAGCACCCGCAGCCGGCGGTCGAGGTAGGCCACGTCGATGGCGAAGCGCATGCCCAGGGTGTGCACGCTCGCCGCGGGAGTGAGCAGCAGCGCCCCGGCGATGCCCGTACGGCCCAGCAGCCCCCGGGTGCGGGCCCGGTAGGAGGCCGCGATCTCCAGCGGTATCCCCGCGCCGTCCGCCCGCCCCGCGCCGTCCGTGGCCCCGTCCGTGGCCCCGGCGAGACGCAGAAGCGCGGTCCCGTCGCGGCGGAGGTCACCCATGCGGCTCACGTCCCTTCGCGTGGTGCGCCCGTGTACGGTCGGGCGCGATGCATGTCTATCCGATCGCCGCGGCCGTCGTGTGGGGAACCGTCACGGGGCTCGCCCTGCCGCGCGCGGCGTACCGCCTGTCCGTCGCGCCGGAGCGGCCCCGGCTGGACCGGTGCCCGGCGGACCTGCCCTATCCGGGCGGATGGCGCGGCTGGGCGGGGCCGGTGCGCAACGCGGGGCATCCGGCGTCCGGTTGGCGCTCCGCGCTGCTCACCGCCGTGGTCTGCGCGGCGGTGGCGGCGGCGACCGGGCCGCGGCCCGAGCTGACGGTGTGGCTGCTGCTCGTCCCGCTCGGAGTGCTGCTCGCCCGCGTCGACCTGACGGTGCTGCGGCTCCCGGACGTGCTGACACTGCCCTCCGCCGCGGGGACGGCCGCGCTGCTCGGGGCGGCCGCACTGCTCCCGGGCCACGAGGGCTCCTGGCCCCGGGCGCTGCTGGGGGCGGCCGCGCTGGGCCTGTTCTACCTCGCCCTGCACCTGGTCAACCCGGACGGCATGGGCTTCGGCGACGTCAAACTCGCCCCCACCGCGGGCCTGGTCCTCGCCTGGTACGGCTGGGGGACGCTCGCCGTCGGCACCTTCGCTGCCTTCGCGCTGGGCGCGGTCACGGGCCTGGTGCTGCTGGCGGCCCGCCGCGCGGGGCGCCGGACGCCGCTGCCCTTCGGGCCGTTCATCCTGGCCGGCGCCCTGGCCGGACCGCTGCTGCCGTCCTGACCAGGGCGCCCGCCGACGTCACGCGTCGCTTGTCACGCGTCGCTGCTGCGGGACCAGAGGTTGACGCCCGACTCGAGGGCGAACTCGTCGATCTGGGCGAGCTCCTCGGCCGTCAGCGGGGCGGCGCCCACCGCGGCGACGTTGGCCTCCAGCTGGGCCACGCTCGACGCCCCGATGAGCGCGGAGGTGATCCGCCTGTCGCGCAGCACCCAGCTCAGCGCGAGCTGCGCCAGCGACTGGCCGCGCCGGGAGGCGATGTCGTTGAGGCCGCGCAGCCGCCGCACGACCTCGTCGGTGATCAGGGTGGGGTCGAGGGACTTGCCCTGGGCGGCCCGCGATCCCTCGGGGATGCCGTTCAGGTACTTGTCCGTCAGGAGGCCCTGGGCCAGGGGGACGAAGGGGATGCAGCCCATGCCCTCCTCGTCCAGGACGTCCAGCAGCCCGTCGTCCTCGACCCAGCGGTTGATCATCGAGTACGAGGGCTGGTGGATCAGCGCCGGCACACCCATCTGGCGCAGCAGTCCGGCGGCCTCGCGGGTGCGCTGCGCGCTGTACGAGGAGATGCCGACGTAGAGCGCCTTGCCCTGGTGGACGGCGGACGCGAGGGCGCCCATCGTCTCCTCCAGCGGGGTGTCGGGGTCGAACCGGTGCGAGTAGAAGATGTCGACGTAGTCCAGGCCCATCCGGCCCAGGGACTGGTCGAGCGAGGAGAGCAGGTACTTGCGGCTGCCCCACTCGCCGTACGGGCCGGGCCACATGTCGTACCCCGCCTTGGTCGAGATGACCAGTTCGTCGCGGTACGGCCGGAAGTCCTGGGCGAGGATGGTCCCGAAGTTGCTCTCGGCCGAACCGTAGGGCGGGCCGTAGTTGTTGGCCAGGTCGAAGTGGGTGACGCCGAGGTCGAAGGCGCGGCGCAGGATGGCGCGCTGCGAGTCGAGGGTGCGGTCGTCACCGAAGTTGTGCCAGAGCCCGAGCGAGATCTCGGGGAGCTTCAGGCCGCTGCGGCCGGTACGGCGGTACGCCATGGCGTCGTAGCGCTCGTCGGCGGCGCGGTAGAGAGAACGAATATCCACAGAAACGGTCCTATCACGACGGTGGTCCACAGCCTCGCACCCGGTTCGGCGGCCCGCAGACGCGCGCAGTAGGGTGGCGAAGGGGTGACGACCGCAGGAGGGGCCCGCCAATGAATCTGCGCGACCTGGTACGTCTGAGGTTGACCGACCTGTACGCCCACCGTGTGGAGCGTCGTCTCGACCTGGCCCAGGCCCCGAAGCACATCGGCGTCATCCTCGACGGCAACCGCCGCTGGGCCAAGGCCGCGGCGCGCACGACCGAGCAGGGCCACCGGGCCGGCGCGGACAAGATCACCGAGGTCCTCGGCTGGTGCGAGGAGACCGGCGTCGGGGTCGTGACGCTCTGGCTGCTCTCCACGGACAACCTCGACCGCCCGGCGGAGGAGCTCGTCCCGCTGCTCGGCATCATCGAGGACGCGGTCAGCGGCCTCGCCGCGACCGGCCGCTGGCGTGTCCACCACGTCGGCGCGAAGGACCTGCTGCCCGCCCGCACCCAGTCCGTCCTCAAGGAGGCCGAACAGGCCACGGAGGGCGTCGAGGGCATACTCGTCAACGTCGCCGTGGGCTACGGCGGCCGCCAGGAGATCGCCGACGCGGTCCGCTCCCTCCTCCACGAGCACGCCGGCCGCGGCACCTCCATCGAGGACCTCGCGGAGATCCTCGACATCGACCACATCGCGGAGCACCTCTACACCCGCGGCCAGCCCGACCCCGACCTCGTCATCCGCACCTCCGGCGAGCAGCGCCTGTCGGGCTTCATGCTCTGGCAGAGCGCGCATTCGGAGTACTACTTCTGCGAGGTGTTCTGGCCGGCGTTCCGCCGGGTGGACTTCCTGCGGGCGCTGCGTGACTACGCGGCGCGGCACCGACGCTACGGGTCCTGAGCGCGGGACCCCGCCTTCCGGTGTCACCCGAACGGCGGTACCGGGAGAGATGCGCCACACCGTGGTCGCGGTGAACGGTGGAAGGCGCGGTGGCCTGATTACGTCCCGGCTAAGGGCCCGGGAACGCACGGCGACGGGACGGCAAGGGTAGGGCCCGGGCCAACACCTGTCATATGCAGTCGCATAGGCCTCCACTTTCGAGGGAATAGACCCGTCAGACCGACATCCGGCCCATGGATGTCGGACAGAAGCGGACGGCACCTGGCCCGTCCGCCCGGGAGGCCCTTTGCTCACGGACGTGCCGTTGTCAACCCTTGACTCGGACGGCATCGACCGCGTCGACTCGAAGGGCCGCGGTCCGGCCCTTCCGGTCGGTCCCGGCCCTGTCCCGCGCGACGCCGTCGCACCCGCACCTCTTCCGAGGGGGTTCGTCCACACGTGGTGACCAGCAAGAATCGCCGTGAGCACGACCGGCGCACTTACGTACTCGACACCAGCGTGCTGCTTGCCGACCCGCATGCCCTCCTCCGCTTCGACGAGCACGAGGTGGTCCTGCCGGTCGTGGTGGTGACCGAGTTGGAAGCCAAACGCCACCACCCCGAGCTCGGCTACTTCGCCCGCCAGGCGTTGCGGCTGCTCGACGAGTACCGGATCCGGTACGGGCGGCTGGACGCACCCATCCCGATCGGCGAGCTGGGCGGCACCCTGCGCGTCGAACTGAACCACTCGGACCCGGGCGTGCTGCCCGCGGGGTTCCGGCTGGGCGACAACGACTCGCGGATCCTCGCGGTCGCCCGGAACCTCCAGGCCGAGGGGTACGACGTCACCGTCGTCTCCAAGGACCTGCCGCTGCGCGTCAAGGCCTCCTCCGTCGGCCTGCTGGCCGAGGAGTACCGGGCCGAGCTGGCGATCACCTCCGGGTGGACGGGCATGCACGAGCTGCAGATCGCGGCCGAGGAGGTGGACGAGCTCTTCCAGTCGGAGACCGTCGACCTGCCCGACGTGGAGGGGCTGCCGGTGCACACCGGTCTGGTCCTGCAGTCCGAGCGCGGCAAGGCGCTCGGCCGGGTGACGGCCGACGGCCGGGTCCGGCTGGTGCGCGGCGACCGGGAGGCCTTCGGCATCCACGGCCGCAGCGCCGAGCAGCGGATCGCGCTGGACCTGCTGCTCGACCCGGACGTCGGCATCGTGTCGATGGGCGGCCGGGCCGGCACCGGCAAGTCGGCGCTGGCGCTGTGCGCGGGGCTGGAGGCGGTGCTGGAGCGTCAGCAGCACCAGAAGGTCATGGTCTTCCGGCCGCTGTACGCCGTGGGCGGTCAGGAGCTCGGCTACCTGCCGGGCTCGGAGGCCGAGAAGATGAGCCCGTGGGCCCAGGCGGTCTTCGACACCCTGGGCGCGGTGACGTCGAAGGAGGTCATCGAGGAGGTCGTGGCGCGCGGCATGCTGGAGGTCCTGCCCCTCACGCACATCCGGGGCCGCTCCCTGCACGACGCCTTCGTGATCGTCGACGAGGCGCAGTCCCTGGAGCGCAACGTCCTACTGACCGTGTTGTCCCGAATCGGGCAGAATTCCCGGGTCGTCCTGACCCATGACGTCGCCCAGCGCGACAACCTGAGGGTGGGTCGGTACGACGGCGTGGTCGCCGTCGTCGAGAAGCTCAAGGGCCACCCGCTCTTCGCGCACATCACCCTGACCCGCTCCGAGCGCTCGCCGATCGCCGCGCTCGTGACGGAGATGCTGGAGGACGGCCGGGCGTAACAGGCGAGTTGGACGGTCCGCTAGGCTGCTGCGCCGCAAGGGCGCAGCAGCCTAGCGCCGTCCGCGGAGGCTACGGATGCGTAACGGAAATTTCTGTGGCCCACGTGGCGTGTGAGCTTTGACACGCAACGGGGAATTGCGTTGACGCGTCCCGCTACGGCAGGCTGTCGGTTCTGTCAGGCCCCCGCCCTCGGCACACCCGTACCCGCAAACGTACGGAACCTCAGAACTGAACAGCGTTCGCCGTGGGCCGCCCGAGTTGAATCAGCGGACTCCCGCCCCGTCGGGGGGAGCCCCACCGGGCCAGTGCTTCTGTGACCGGTGCAGTAGGAGCCAGTGCGAAGGGGCACGATCGCGTCCGCGAGGTCACCAAGCGGGCGACGCTGGAAGGAAACCGTGTGAGCCGGATCTCGGTCCGGGGATTCGCGGTGGCTTCGGCCACTGCGGTCACCACTGTGGGCGCCGTCGTCGGTGTCGCCTCCGGCAGCGAGGGTGTCGTACAGCCCGTCGCCGCCGCCGATGCGCCGACCGTCCTCGCGGACATACCTGCGGGACAGCAGGTTCAGCAGGCTTCCCTGACCCAGCAGGTGCAGGCGCAGTCCGACGCCGCCGACGCCGGGGCCAAGAAGGCCGCCGAGGAGTCGGCCCGCAAGCAGGCCGCCAAGGACGCCTCTGCCCGCAAGAAGGCGGAGGAGAAGGCCGAGGCCGAGCGCAAGGCCAAGGAGGCCTCCCGCGCCGCCGAGCGCGCCGCGCTGGTCGTCAAGGCCTCGTACACCGTCGCCGAAGTCCAGGCCATGGCGCAGGGGATCGTCGGCGACGCCTCCCAGTACCAGTGCTTCTCCAACATCGTGACCCGTGAGAGCGGCTGGAACTACACCGCGACGAACGCCTCTTCCGGCGCCTACGGCCTCGTCCAGGCCCTGCCCGGCACCAAGATGGCCTCCGCGGGCGCCGACTGGCGCACCAACCCCGGCACCCAGATCAAGTGGGGCCTCAACTACATGAACAGCCGGTACGGCAGCCCCTGCGGTGCCTGGTCGTTCTGGCAGGCCAACCACTGGTACTAGGCCGCCTGTCCACAAAACGCCGACGAGCCCCCGACCCCTTGAGGGATCGGGGGCTTGTTGCGCGTACGGTGGTGCGGTCGGACAGGCCGGGGGCGGGGGACAGGGGAAGTGATGTCGGAGAAGCGCCAATGGGGCTCCGGGCTGGCGTCGGAGCTGGCCAAGCTCGCCGGGAGGCTGGAGGAGCAGCGCCGTGCCGCGGCCGCGGGCGCCCGCGAGGAGGCCCGCCGCCAGGAGGAGCAGATCGCGCGCCGGCACGTGCCGCGCGCCTCCGGCCCCGGCGACCCGGTCGCCCAGGTGCCGTGGAGCATGCGGGTCGCCGCCGAACTCGCCTGGCGGTTGCTGGTGCTGGCCGGCACCGTCTGGGTGCTGATGCGGGTGATCGGCACGATACAGCTCGTCGTCCTCGCCTTCGTCGCCGCGCTCCTGATCACCGCGCTGCTGCAGCCCTTCGTGGGCCGGCTGAAGCGGATGGGGGTGCCGCGCGGGTTCGCCACGGCCATCGTCTTCATCGGCGGCTTCGTGATGATGGGCCTGGTCGGCTGGTTCGTGGTCTGGCAGGTCATGGAGAACGTCGACAACCTCTCCAACAGCCTCCAGGACGGCGTCACCGAGCTGAAGCGCTGGCTGCTCAACAGCCCGTTCCACGTGACCGAGGACCAGATCAACCAGATCGCCAAGAACCTCCAGGAGGCGATCGGCACCAACTCCAAGGCGCTGACCGACGCCGGGCTGCAGGGCGTCACCGTCGTGGTGGAGATGCTGACCGGCATCCTGCTGGCGATGTTCAGCACGCTGTTCCTGCTCTACGACGGCCGGAACATCTGGAACTGGTTCCTCAAGCTCTTCCCCGTGGCCGCCCGCGACGGGCTCGGCGGCGCCGGGCCGCGCGCCTGGCGCACGCTCACCCTCTATGTGCGCGGCACGGTGATAGTGGCCCTGATCGACGCCATCTTCATCGGCATCGGCATCTTCTTCCTCGGGGTGCCGATGGCGGTGCCGCTGGCCGTGATCATCTTCCTGGCCGCGTTCGTGCCGCTGGTCGGCGCGGTCGCCTCGGGCGCCATCGCGATGGTGGTGGCGCTGGTGACGGAGGGTCCGTTCACGGCGCTGATGGTGCTCTTCGTCGTCCTGCTGGTGCAGCAGATCGAGGGCCACATCCTGCAGCCGTTCATCCTGGGCCGGGCGGTGCGGGTGCACCCGCTCGGTGTGATCCTCTCGGTGGCGGCGGGTTCGCTCATCGCCGGGATCGGCGGGGCGGTCGTCGCCGTGCCGCTGGTCGCGGTCGCCAACACCGTCGTCGGCTACCTGCGCGCCCACGCCCGGGAGTCGGCGATGGCCGACGAGCCCCCGCCGCACGGCGCGACGGCCGCCGAGGTGGCGCCGGTCGGCGCGCCCGGGCTGCCCGACGGCACGCCGGAGGGGACCGCCTGACGGCGTGACCACCCGGTGCCGCGGCCGCCCCTCGGGGCGGCCGCGCGCGTGTGCGCTCCCCGGGAATCGCACCGCAGCGCGCCGATGTGACCGGCGCATGGGACGAGATGTTCGAGCGGCCGGGTGCGGCCAGGACCGCCCCGGCGGGTCAGGGCACCGGAGGCCCGCCTCGCCGACGCCTACGGCCCGGCCCGCGCCTTCGAGGACGGCGTGGTCCCCCGGCGGCTGCCGCAGTCCCCGCACTTCCACCGGGTTGTCAGGCGTCGAGCGCGGTCGCCCGACGCCTGACAACCCGAGGGCCCGGTCGCCGCAAGGGTGGCCGGGCCCTCGAGGGGCATGCGTCACGCGTCGGCGAGGACCGCCTCGGCGTCCAGGGTCGCCGCGACCGCCTGCACGACGGCGGCGATCTTGAAGGCCTCCTGGACCGTCTCGCGCTCGACACCCGCCTTGCGCAGCACCTGCTCGTGCGAGTCGAGGCACATCCCGCAGCCGTTGATCGCCGAGACCGCCAGCGACCAGAGCTCGAAGTCGGTCTTGTCGACGCCCGGGTTGCCGATGACGTTCATCCGCAGACCGGCCCGCAGGTTGCCGTACTCCGGGTCCGACAGCAGGTGCCGGGTCCGGTAGTAGACGTTGTTCATCGCCATGATGGCGGCGGCGGCCTTGGCGGCCTCGTACGCCTCCGGCGAGAGGTTCTCCCGGGCCTCGGGCTCCAGCGCGCGCAGCACGATCGCCGAGCGGGAGGCGATGGCGGTCGCCAGCACCGTGCCCCACAGCTGCTGCTGCGGGAGCTCGGAGTTGCCGATCACGGAGCCCAGGTTGAGCTTGAGGTCCTTGGCGTAGTCCGGCAGCGCGGACTTCAGCTCATCGAGCGCCACGGTCACTCACCGGCCAGCAGCTTGACGACGTCGAGGGTCTCGTCGCCCTTCTTCCAGTTGCAGGGGCACAGCTCGTCCGTCTGCAGCGCGTCGAGGACCCGCAGGACCTCCTTGGGGTTACGGCCGACGGAGCCGGCGGTCACCATGACGAACTGGATCTCGTTGTTCGGGTCCACGATGAAGGTGGCGCGCTGGGCGACGCCGTCCTCGCCGAGGATGCCGAGGTCGGTGCACAGCTCGCGCTTGATGTCCGACAGCATCGGGAAGGGCAGGTCGCGCAGGTCCTCGTGGTCCTTGCGCCAGGCGTGGTGCACGAACTCGGAGTCCACGGAGAAGCCGAGGATCTGCGCGTCACGGTCGGCGAACTCGTCGTTCAGCTTGCCGAACGCCGCGATCTCCGTCGGGCAGACGAAGGTGAAGTCCTTCGGCCACGCGAAGTAGACCTTCCACTTGCCCTCGTACGACTTGTGGTCGATCTGGGCGAAGGCCTTCTCCGGGTCGAGGTCCACACAGGCGGTCAGTTCGAACGTGGGGAACTTGTCACCGACGGTGAGCACGCGCACTCCTTGTGAGGGTGGGGAGCCGGCTGCGGGGTGGCGCACCGGTCCCTTGTCTGGTCCCGATCACCCTGCCATGAGCCCTTTGATCAGTGAAATCGCCGCAGCGGGTGGCATTGATCGGCTGCACTTATCGAACCCTGAGGTCGCTGCGGAGAGTGACGGCTTCGGCGAGGGTCCGCGGCCGCCGTGGGCCCCCGGGGCCATTGATCGGGTGCGCGACTAGACTGGAGCTTCTTGATCGGAGGCGGTTATCGCCAGTCAGCGCGCGACCCAGCGCCAGCCCAGTCTGTCCCAGTTGCGGGCCTTCGCGGCGGTCGCCGAGCACCTGCACTTCAGGGACGCGGCCTCGGCGATCGGGACGAGCCAGCCGGCGCTGTCCGGGGCGGTCGCCGCGCTGGAGGAGACGCTCGGAGTGGTGCTCGTGGAGCGCACGACCCGCAAGGTTCTGCTGACCTCGGCGGGGGAGCGCGTCGCGGTCCGGGCGCGGGCGGTGCTGGAGGCGCTCGGCGACCTGCTGGACGAGGCGGAGGCGGCGCGCGCGCCCTTCACCGGTGTGCTGCGCCTCGGGGTGATCCCCACGGTCGCGCCCTATCTGCTGCCGACCGTGCTGCGGCTGGTCCACGACGCGTACCCGGAACTCGACCTCCAGGTGCACGAGGAGCAGACGTCCTCGCTGCTGGACGGCCTCGCGGCGGGCCGCCTCGACCTGCTGCTGCTCGCCGTCCCGCTCGGTGTTCCCTCCGTCACCGAACTACCGCTCTTCGACGAGGACTTCGTCCTGGTCGCCCCGCGGGGCCACTGGCTGGCCGGACGGACGGACATCCCGCGGGAGGCCCTGCGGCAGCTGGACCTGCTGCTGCTGGAGGAGGGCCACTGCCTGCGCGACCAGGCGCTGGACGTCTGCCGGGAGGCGGGCCGCACCGAGGGGGCGAGTGCGACCACGACCGCGGCGGGCCTGTCCACACTGGTGCAACTGGTGGCCGGCGGGCTCGGGGTGACGCTGCTGCCGAGGACGGCGGTCCCGGTGGAGACCGGGCGCAGCGCGGACCTCGCCACGGGGTACTTCGCGGACCCGGCGCCGTCGCGGAGCATCGCGCTGGCGATGCGCGCGGGCACCGCGCGCGCGGAGGAGTTCGAAACCTTCGCCTCCGCGCTGCGCGGTGCCCTGAAACCGCTTCCGGTGCGGTTCGCCCGCTGACGGGCGAACCGCCCGGGGTCACTCGGTGCGCAGCCCGTCCGGCCGCATCATGCGCCACAGCGGCGGCATGGCCAGCAGGGTCACCAGCAGGACGACCCCCGCGGCGATGCCGCTCATCGCGGCGACGCTGCCCCAGGCGAGGTCCAGTGGTGCGCCGACCATTTTCAGCAGGGCGGCGCCCAGCCCGGCACCGCCGACGACGGCCAGGGCCATACCGAGCGCGACCGGGAGCGCGGTCTGCCACAGCACGGACAGTCCGAGCACCGAGCGCCGGGTGCCGAAGGCGACCAGGACCGCCAGCAGCTTCCTGCGCTCGCGCAGCTGCTCCAGCATCGAGACGAGCAGGCTCGCGCCGATCAGGGCCAGGGTGGCGGCAGCGCCGACGAGCAGGCCGCGCCGGATGTTGGCGAACTTCGAGTCCTCACTCTTCGCCTGGAGCTGGAACACGTCGGCCCAGGGGTCGAGGCGCTCCGTGGTGTTGCGGATCTGCTCGACCGCGTCCGGCGCGTGCGGGTCCGTCCGCAGCATGACCTTCACCTCCGGGCTGCGCAGCGATGCCACGTCCAGGGCCCGGGGGGTGGCCAGCACACCCGACTCCTGGTCGCCGTCCGGCGCGGTGATCGAGGTCACCTTGCGGGCGCCGGCCGGCACCGTCCACAGACGAGGCGTGCCGGTGTAGTGCTCCCCCTGCGGCACGTTGAGGTCGATCGGGCGACCGGGCCGCACGAACGAGTGGGCGTCGCCGACGACGTGCGGGTCGTCGGCGAGGAACACGTCGCCGTCCGCGCAGCCGTGACTGAGGTCCACCAGCTGGCGCAGGGTGGCGCAGTCGGCCACCAGGACCCGCTCCGAATGCATGTCGGCCGTGGATTTCTTGGTGGAGGTGTCCGCCGGCACGGCGTACGAGGAGAGGACGGAGAGCGTGTCCCGCACCCCCGGGGTGGCGGCGAAGGCCTGCTCGACCCGGTGGGCCTCGGCTCCGCTCGCGACGCTCAGATTGGCGACCATCTGCGCCCGGTGCGGATCCATGCCGGAGTCGCGGACGAAGTCGCTCTGCACCCCGGTGAAGAGGGTCTGCAGGGCGATCGCCCCGGCCACCGCAGCCGTCACGCCGCTGACCATGCGGGCCGAGGCGCTGCTGTGAAGCTGGATCCGGCGGGTGGCCAGCTGCCACGCCACCGGGCCGCCGCGGAGCCGGCCGACGACGGACTCGACCACCCAGGGGAGCAGGGCGGTGAGCCCCACGAGCAGCAGGACCACACCGGCGGTCACCTGGTACGGGTTGATCCCGGCGTCGTCCTGGGAGACGGTCCCGAACAGCGGGGCCAGCAGCCCGACGCCGGCCAGCGGGATCAGCAGGCGCCACCAAAGGCGCCGCGGTCGCGCCGTCGCGTTGCGCACGACGCCGAGCGGCTCGATGGCGATGCCGCGCATGGCCAGCAGGGTGACCGCGACCGCCGCCGCCGGCACCGCCAGGCCCACGAGCAGGGCGAGGCCGATGCTCGGGGTGATGTCGGAGGGGTACACGCTGATGTCGTACAGCGTGACGTCGGCCGCGAACTGCCGGGTGCCGAGGAACAGCGCGGTGCCGACGGCCAGTCCGAGCAGGGAGCCGAACAGCGCCTCCCCGGCCGCGACCCGCCGGGTCATCCGGCTGTCCGCGCCGACCAGCCGCAGCGCGGCAAGCCTCCGGTCCCGGCGTTCGCCGCCGAAGCGGACGGCGCTGCCGATGAAGACCGCGACCGGGAGCAACAGCACCACGAAGATGATGATCACCAGCAGGGACAGCACGCCCCCGAGCGGCTCCGGCTTGACGGAGCCGCGTCCGAAGTACGGGATGCGGGTGGCGTTGCCCGTCGAGCCGTCGGCGGACCGCGCGACGAGCTCGTCGCTGCCCGCGTAGTAGGCCATCTCGGCGGGGCCGACCAGGCCCTGGTCGCCGATGACGCCGGTGATCCGGTAGTGCAGGCGTTCGCGCAGCAGCTTGCTGCCGGGCTGGTCGAGCAGCTTCTGCAGCGCGGGGGAGACGACCATCTCGCCGGGGGCGGGCATCTTCGTGAGGCCGGGCGGCAGCGCGGGCCGGTCGCCTTCGGCCTTGAGGAGCAGGCCCCGGATCTCGTCGTCACGGAAGGTGGTGTTCGCCACGGCGAACAGCACAGTGCTCGCGCTGACCTTGGGCGGCTCCTTGAACCAGGAGTAGTCCCGCTCGTAACCGCGGTCGCTGCGGGCGCCCAGCATGGCCGGGACGGAGGCGGACACCAGCAGCAGTGCCACGCCGAGGCCGACGCCGACGGCGGTGAGCGCGGTACGGGTCCAGCCCTCGCGTCCGCCGGTGGTGGCGAAACGCAAGCCCAGGCCCACATCGCGGACCCAGCCGGACAGGGTGCCGCCCCGCGTCGTGGTTCCGGAACTCATGCCACCTTCTCCAGGTCGCGGGACTTGCCGTCGCGCACGACGACCTCGCGGTCGGAGTAGGCGGCCACCCGCGTCTCGTGCGTGACGAGGACGACGGCGGCGTCGGTGTCGCGGGCGGCGTCGGTGAGCATGCGCATCACGCGCTCGCCGTTGAGGGAGTCCAGGGCGCCGGTCGGCTCGTCGGCGAAGATCACCCGCGGGCCGGTGACCAGGGCCCGGGCCACCGCGACGCGCTGGCCCTGGCCGCCGGAGATCTCGCCGGGCCGCTTGCCCGCCAGTTCGTCGACCTCCAGCCGGACCAGCCACTCCGAGGCCCGGGCCTCGGCCTCCTTACGCCGGGTCCCGTTCAGCCGCAGGGGTAGCGCGACGTTCTCCACGCAGGTCAGCTCCGGGACGAGCTGGCCGAACTGGAAGACGAAGCCGAACTCGCCGCGGCGCAGCGCGCTGCGCTCGGCGTCGCTCATCGCGGTCAGGTCGCGTCCCCGGTACAGCACGCTGCCGGAGTCCGGCCGGACGATGCCGGCCAGGCAGTGCAGCAGCGTCGACTTGCCCGAGCCGGACGGCCCCATGACGGCGACCACCTCACCGGCGCGGATCGCGAACTCCGCGCCGTCCAGGGCGGGGGTCGGGCCGTACGCCTTGTGCAGGTCGACGGCTTCCATCAGGTTGTCCGTGGTGCTCACTCGGCTACCTCCGCCGCGAGTAGGTCGAGGCGGGCGGCGGTGAGTTCCAGCCACCGCAGGTCCGCCTCCAGGTGGAACAGGGCGTGGTCGCAGACGAGCTGGTCCGCGAGGTCGCCGTGCCGTTTGCGTTCGGTCAGTTCCCGCATCAGCCGCAGATGCTCGGACCGCTGGGTGTCGAGCAGACCGGCGGCGCTGCGCCCGGTGAGCAGCGCGAGGACGACCTTGGTGTAGAGGGTGTTCTGCAGATAGGGCTCGGGCTTCTCCGGCTGCGCGAGCCACTTGTCGACGTCGGTGATCCCGGCGTCGGTGATCGCGTACCGCTTGCGCTCCGGGCCGCCGCCGGGCTCGATGCCCTCGACCTCGACCAGCCCGTGCTTCAGCAGCCGCGCCATCGTCGAGTAGACCTGCCCGTAGTGCAGCGGGCGGTCGTGGCCGAACTTGCCGTCGAATGCCCGCTTCAGGTCGTAGCCGTGGCGCGGGCCGGACTCCAGGAGTCCGAGCAGGGTGTGGCCGATGCTCATGACCGAGGACTCTACACGACGCGTATACCTACGGTGTATAGATCTTGTGCATAGTGACGCACCGGTGACCTGACCCCTCCTGAGCAGGTCCTTTCCCATTCCGTGCCCGGGACGCGTCTGATACGCGGTGGGCTCGCAGCCCGGCCCGCCCGGTTCCGTCCCGGCCGGCGCGATGCAGCCCCGAGGCACGGACGGACATCACGTGCTCCGGGGCTGCGGCCGTGGGGAGGTGCGGCCTACAGGCCGTTGACGTTGGCGGCGATGCGGTCGCCGACCTCCTTGTCGATGTTGCGCCAGTACTCGACCGCGCGCGCCAGGACGGGGGCGCTGACCCCGTTCTTCAAGTGGCCCGACACGTTGGAGACCAGCCGGTCGCGGGCGGCGTCGTCCAGGACCTTCCGGACCATCGTCCCGGCCTGGCCGAAGTCGTCGTCCTCGCGGTGCAGCTTGTACGGCTCGTGCACCATGTTCCCCGCGACCTCCCAGCCGGCCGGGTCGCCGAAGCGGGCGATGTCGGCCTCCGGCCCGCCCACGGAGTTCGGGGCGTAGGGGGCGGCGGCGCGCGACGGCTCGTAGCGCATCGGGCCGTCCTTGGCGTACGAGCGCACCTCGGTGTGCGGCCGGTTCGGCGGCAACTGGGCGTAGTTGGGGCCGATCCGGTAGCGGTGGGTGTCGGCGTACGAGAAGAGCCGGCCGAGGAGCATCTTGTCCGGCGAGGGGCCGATGCCGGGCACCATGTTGCTGGGCTCGAAGGCGGCCTGCTCGATGTGGATGAAGTAGTCCTCGGGGTTCCTGTTCAGGGTCATCCGGCCGACCTCGATCAGCGGGTAGTCGCCGTGCGGCCACACCTTGGTGAGGTCGAAGGGGTTGAACCGGTAGTCCGCGGCGTCGTCGAACGGCATGACCTGCACGTACAGCGTCCACGAGGGGTGTTCGCCGCGCTCGATGGCCTGGAAGAGGTCCCGGCGGTGCAGATCGCCGTCGGCGCCGGCGAGGTGGTCGGCCTCCTCCTGGGTGAGGAAGTCGATGCCCTGGTCGGTCTTGAAGTGGTACTTGATCCAGTGCCGCTCGCCGCCGCCGTTGACCCACATGTAGGTGTGGGAGCCGTAGCCGTTCATGTGGCGGTAGGTCCTCGGCACGCCGCGGTCGCCCATCAGCCAGGTGACCATGTGCGCCGACTCGGGGGACAGCGTCCAGAAGTCCCACTGCATGTTGTTGTCACGCAGGCCGGAGTCGGGACGGCGCTTCTGGCTGCGGATGAAGTCCTGGAACTTCATCGCGTCGCGCACGAAGAAGATCGGGGTGTTGTTGCCGACCAGGTCGTAGTTGCCGTACTCGGTGTAGAACTTCAGGGCGAAGCCGCGCGGGTCGCGCCAGGTGTCGGGACTGCCCAGCTCGCCGGCGACGGTGGAGAAGCGGGCCAGCATCTCCGTGCGGCGTCCGGGCTGGAAGAGGTCGGCCTTGGTGAACTGGCTGACGTCGTTCGTCACCTCGAAGACGCCGTACGCGCCCGAGCCCTTGGCGTGCACCACACGCTCCGGGACCCGTTCGCGGTTGAACTGCGCCATCTTCTCGATCAGGTAGTGGTCCTGGAGAAGGACCGGGCCGTCCGAGCCCACCGTGAGCGAGTGCGCGTCGCTCTCCACCGGGATCCCGGCGTTGTTGGTGGTGTAGGGGGTGCTCATGTGAGTGTGTCCTCCCGTCGATCTTCGGAAGAGTCCGTCGGGGGCTCCTGGTCGCTAACGACCACACAAACACTGAATCACCGGCTCGGCACGCCGGACAATGGCTTCACGCCATGGATCTGGACAATGTCCAAAAATAAAGTGTGTACGGACACGGAGTGTCTACCGGTCGACACCGCCCGGAATGCCCATTTCGAACCAGACCACCTTCCCGGCGCTCAGCCGGGTCGCTCCCCAGCGCTGCGCCATCCGGTTGACCAGGTAGAGCCCCCGCCCGCCCTCGTCCTGCGGCTGGGCCTGGCGCATCCGCGGCAGCGTCGGGGCGTCGTCGCCGACCTCGCAGCGCAGCACGTCGGTGCGGAGCAGCCGCAGGGTGATGGGGCGCTCGGCGTACCGCACCGCATTGGTCACCACCTCGCTGACCAGCAGCTCCGTCGCCTCGGCCAGCGGCTCCAGGTTCCAGCGGCTGAGAGCCTGGCGCACCAGCCTCCGGGCCCGGCCGGCCGTCTGTGCCCGCGGCTCCAGGAACCAGTAGGCGACGTCGCGCGGCGCGATGCCGTCGAAGCGGGCGGCCAGCAGCGCGATGTCGTCGTCCCGGTCGCCCGGGCCGACGATACCCAGCACCTCGTCGCACAGCGGCTCCAGCGGCGGCGGACACACCACCGCCGACGCCGTGTGCAGCCGCTCGCGCAGCATCTCGATGCCGCCCCACACGTCACGGGCCCGGGACTCCACCAGGCCGTCGGTGTACAGCAGCAGCGTCGCCCCGGCCGGGGCGGGCAGCTCCACCGCCTCGAAGGGCACGCCGCCCACGCCGATCGGCGCGCCCGGCGGCACGCGCAGCACCTCGGCCAGGCCGCTGGCGTGCAGCAGCACCGGCGGCGGGTGGCCCGCGTTGGCGATGGTCACCCGGTGCGCTATCGGGTCGTAGACCGCGTAGATGCAGGTGGCCATGCGGTCCTGGCCGAGCCGCTGGGCCTGCTCGTCCAGGTGGTAGAGCACCTCCTGCGGCGACAGGTCCAGGCCCGCCAGGGTCTGCACGGTCGTCCGCAGCTGGCCCATGATCGCCGCCGAGGTCATGGAGTGGCCCATGACGTCGCCGACCACCAGCGCCACCCGGCTGCCGGGCAGCGGGATCGCGTCGTACCAGTCGCCGCCGACCCGGGCCGACTCGGCGGCGGGCAGGTAGCGGCTCGCCAGCCGGACCCCGGTGGGCTCCGGCAGGGAGTCCGGCAGCATCTCGCGCTGCAGGGAGTCGGCGATGGACGCCTCGCGGTCGTAGAGCACCGCCTTGTCCACGCCGAGCGCGGTGTGGGTGGCCAGCTGGGCCGCGATCAGCAGGTCGTCCGGGTCGAACGGGGCGCGCTCGGGACGGCGCAGCAGCACGGTCGCGCCGATCACCCGGCGGCGGCCGCGCAGTGGTGCCAGGATCGCCCGGCGTCCGGCCGGAAGGTCTAACGTCCCGCCGAACTCGGCCTCCCGGCAGCCTCCGACCAGCTCGTGGAGGGCCGCCGTGGACTGCGCGTTCTCGGAGAACACCGGCCGCACCCCGCGCAGCACCTCGGCCAGCGGGCCGTCCGGGGGGACGTTCACGACCTCGGCGGCCGAGCCGTAGGCGCCCTCCGTGGAGGGGACGACCGGCATGAGCAGGCCCTCGACCGGCTCCGGGGCGTCCTCGTCCGGCACCCGGTCGGTGCGCCGCAGCCGCAGCACCAGCGGACCGGAGGGGCGCTCGTCTCCCACCGGCAGCGGGTCGCGCAGGTAGACCAGGATCGCGTCGGCGAAGGCGGGCACCGCGGAGCGGCACAGGCCCAGCACGATCTCGTCCAGGTCCAGGCCGCGGGCGATGCGGCGGGTGGCCGCGCCGATGTAGCGCAGCCGATCGGTCTCGGCCTGTCCCGCCCGGCCGCGGTTCTGCGGGCCGATCTTCTTCAGCGGCTGGCCGCCGGTGGAGTCCTCGTCGACGGGGTGCCCGCCCGCGGGGCCTCCGCGGCCGCCCTGCCGGCCGGTCGCCCGGGAGGTGGGCAGCGTCGTGTCCGGGGTGCGCTGACGGGCGCGCGACTCGCCGCCCTCCGGCTGCGCGGGGCCGGGAACGCCCGGGACGCCCGGGGTCCCGCCGCCCGCGGTGGCCCGGCGGCCGGGCTCCACGGGGGCGGCCATCGCGGTGGCGGCCCGCCGGTCCCGGCCCGCGGAGCGGTTCCAGGACTCGCCGGTCGCCGGGGCGCCGTCGGGGGCCTCGGCGGTGCGCAGCCGTACCGTCTGCCGTCCGCGGGAGCCGTCGGCGGGGACGGCGGTCATGTGCTGGACGGCGGCCACCCCCTCCCCGGCCACCACCCGGGCGGCCTGACGGTCCCGCACCTCGGAGGACTGCCGCGTGGAACGTCCGCCGCGCGCGCGCCCTCCGCCGCGGCCGGGCTTGGCGGGGGCGGGAGCCGACGTGGGGGCGTCGGAGGGGCTCTGACGCTGCGCCGGCGGCGTGGCCGCGCCGCCGGGATCGCCCGTGCCGCCGGCGGCCGCGCTCGTCTCCTCGTTCTCGCTCGCCGCGGGCGGCTGGATGCCTGTCTCTTATACACATGGCCGAGCCCACGAGACTAGTAGGAATC